>CAMAUE010000111.1 GCA_945861245.1 Singulisphaera sp. GP187 | reverse complement strand
TCACGGCATTGTGATCAGCGACAGCAGCGGCATCACGCTGAACACTTCGGTTTTCACCCACATCACCAGCAACGTGGTCAACCTGACAAACGCAACCACTCTGTCCGGCAGCGGCAACGTGGCGACGTCGCCATTCGGCAATTTCTTTTCCCAGAGCGGCAGTACGGGCAGCATCGGTTTCACCGTCAACGGGGTACCCACGACAGCTCCATGACCTGGTACGACGGACGCGCCCTGCGGAGCCGGCCTACAAGATGTCATTCCTGGCCGCTGGAGGTAATAAGCGGATTAGTGGTCCGTGGGGCAGGCTTTCTAGTCTGCCGAGATTTGCCCATGATCGTCAAAATACGGCAGGCTGGAAAGCCTGCCCCACGGACTATGTTCCACGCGGCTTGATTTGGCACACGGCAAGCTGGTCAGCTGGATTCCTGAATTCTGTCAGGGATTGTCGAGGCAGAGCCTCGAGGGAAGTGTGATCTCAGGCCGGAGCCTGGGCTGGAAACGAGGGAGAATGACTTTTGAGGGGCGCGTCATATTTGCAAATCTGCCCCTTACCAATGATTGCCTGTTTCTCTACAACATCCGTTCTCGATAAAACCCGAATCGTGTTGCCTGCGACGCCAGTGCGTCCAGTTTCCAGGAGGTTTCTTGCGTGGCCATCGTTCAAGTTCAGGAACTCGTTGAAGCCGGCGTCCATTTCGGGCATCGTGCCAGTCGTTGGAACCCGAAGATGAGGCCGTATATCTACGGTAAGCGCAATCTGATCCACATCATCGATCTGCGTGAAACCCTTCGTGGCCTGTTGCGGGCGTATAAGTTTCTCACCAAAGTTGCAAGTCGTGGCAGCCTCGTGGTTTTCGTCGGCACGAAACGCCAGGCGAAGGAAGCCATCGAGCGAGAAGCCGCACGCTGCAAGATGCCGTACGTCAACGAGCGCTGGCTGGGTGGAACGCTGACGAACTACCGCACGATTCGCGATCGGCTCAAACGTCTCACCGAACTCGAAGGCATGTGGTTGCCACATGGCGAGAAATCGGACAAGGTAGATCTCGTTGGTTACATGAAAACGATGATCAACGATTCCGGTCGGCTCGACCTGTCGAAGGCGCCGGATACCTCGCTGGTTCGCACTTATTCAAAGAAAATGGTGTCGCAGCTGATTCGCGAATGGACGAAGATCAATCGCAACTTGCAGGGCATCCGCGAAATGAACCGCCTGCCCGATGCGATGATCATCGTCGATCCGAAGCGTGAAGACATCGCCGTCAAGGAAGCGAAGCGCATGGGCGTGACGACGGTGTCGCTGATCGATACCGATAGCGATCCGGACGTGGTCGATCTGCCGATCCCGGGCAACGACGACAGCATCCGCTCGATCGAGCTGATCCTGGCGAAGCTGGCCGACGCCATCGCCGAGGGGCGTGCATCGCTGCCTCCGGAAACGCAAAAGGAATCGCGTGGCGGACGAGGCGGCGCGAACCCGAAGGCCTAGGCACCGGTCACTAAGTAAATGTCTAGTCTAGATTTAAGCCCGCCATTAATGGCGGGCTAAATAAATTACGTCACAAGCCCAAGGGTGGGCAAAACGAACCTCCGGGATCACCATCATGTATCCCGGAGGTTCGTTTCACTCACCCATGGGCTTGGATATTCCTACTTAGGAGTTTCCCATGGCTATTTCCGCCAATGATGTCAAATCGCTGCGCGAACGCACCAATGCACCTTTGATGGAATGCAAATCCGCTCTCACTGAAGCTGGCGGCGACATCGATAAAGCCGTCGAATTGCTTCGTAAGAAAGCCGGCAGCAAGATCGGCACTTTCGCCGCGCGCGAAACCGCCGAAGGCCGCGTTGCCATATTCCTCGATGCTGCGACCAAAACGGGCGCAATCGTTGAGCTGCGCTGCGAGACCGCGCCGGTTTCGAAAACCGATCAGTTCATCCAGCTCGCCGGTGAACTCGCCAAGCAGATCACAGTTGCGAATGCCGCGAATGTTGAGGAATTGGCCAAACAGCCGAGCGTCGCTCAGCCCGGGAAGCTGATTTCCGATCGCATCATGGATGTTTTTCAGATTATTCGCGAGAACCTCAAGCCACACCGCTTCACGCGTTTGACCGGCTTGCTCGGCGAATACGTGCATCACGATGGCTCGGTAGGCGTGTTGCTGCAAGTGGAAGGCGATTCCGCGACACCGCAGCTGCTGCGTGATGTGTGCATGCACATCGCTGCTCGCAATCCTGTGTCGGGCACAAAGGACGACGTTCCCGCCGAGAAGCTGGCGAAGGAAATTGAGATCGCCCGGGACCAGACCAAGAACGATCCGAAGAATGCGAGCAAGCCAGCCAACATCATCGAAAAGATCATCGAAGGCAAGATAAAGACCTGGCTGGCCGAGAACGTGCTCCTCGAACAGCCGTTCGTCAAAGACGACACCAAGACCGTTGGCCAACTATTGGCAGGCAGCGGTCTCAAGTTCGTGCGATTCGTCCGCTACAAAGTCGGTGAGTTGAGCTGAGTTTGAGTTGATCAACTTCATGCCCAGGAGGTGAGGTATTCCGAACCCCTGGGATCCAACGTAGGCATACGTCGATCCCAGGGGTTCGGAATACCTCACCCTCTGGGCTTAATTCTCCTTCGTTCTACACGAGGCTTTCAAGCAGATACTTTAGCTTCCGCACTTCCGATTCCATCGCGAACGGCGCCTCGGCCACATCGTGCAATGCAACGGTCAGTAGCCGATCGTAGCGGCAACGCGAGAGTTGCGAGATGATCCGCCCGTACTCGATTTCACCTTGCCCGACGCGCACCTGAAATTTGCCTGGCGCCTTGCCCGTGTCACGCAGATGGGCGTGGCGAACGTAGGGAATCAGCTCATCGTAAGACCCGCCTTGGTGGGGGCCGTTGACGTAATGGCTCGGATCAAGAGTCAGCCCCAAGCCAGGAACGCGTTCGCAGAGTTCACGAGCGGCACTCGGAATTTCGGTGACCGTGCCGACGCGAGTTGCGACCGAAAGGATCAACCCTTCGCCCTGCACGAATTGCGTGAGGTGGCGCAGGCGTTTCGCCTCGATATCGATCGGCGTCGTATTGACGCTGGCGGGAATGGTAATCAGCGAAACAGCCGTGGCGCGGGCGAGACGGCAGATCGCTTTCAGCTGCTGGAAGTATTCAGTTTCATCGGGCGTATCAAGTTCGGCGCTGTAAGCCGCGGGCGTAAGGCTGGGGCCGATGCGGACGCGGATCGCCTCCCGTGCGACGTCTGCGACGATCTCCGACGGTTTCAAGTGGGCCCCGTGCTCCGAGATCGCAAACTCGACCTTGGTGAACCCCAATTCAGCGATGAGACGCAACGCTGGTTCGAGCGGCAAGCGCGCGAAACATTGCGTGGAACAAGCTACATACATGACTCCCCTCCCTTGCGATGAGTGCAACTGCGTTAACGCGACACACAAACGACGGTAAACATCCGTGGATTGCGCGTTCGGTTAACGAAGCCAAACATAATGGTTTGAGGGTGGGAGGATAGCCAGATCGTAAAATCGGTCAAGCACAATTTCGCTAGATTTTTCGACAAAGGTGAAAAGATTGTCTTGACAGAAGGGGGTGTCATGCCACACAATATCAATTGGTGATCTCGATCGGCTCGATTCTCCAATCTGAGTCGCTTCACCAGGGAAGTCCGGTGCACGTTGTTCGCCTTATTAATTGGGGAAGACTCGCTCTTCCGCTTTCACGGGGTTAATTCATGACAATCAATTGGCAGGCTCGCAGCTGGGGATTGCTCCTCGCTACGGGTTGTTTCTTCCTCTGCACCGGAAGATCGGACGCTCAGTTTCCCGGTATGGCCGGTGGTATGCCCGGCATGATGGGTGGCGGCGGAATGATGCCCGGCATGATGGGTGGCGGCGGTGGAATGATGCCTGGCATGATGGGCGGCGGTGGAATGATGCCTGGCATGATGGGCGGCGGTGGAATGATGCCCGGCATGATGGGCGGCGGTGGAATGATGCCCGGCATGATGGGCGGCGGCGGCATGGGCGGTATGCCCGGCATGATGGGCGGCGGCATGGGCGGTATGCCCGGCATGATGGGCGGCGGCGGCATGGGCGGTATGCCCGGCATGATGGGCGGTAATCCCGGTGGCCGTGTGGGTACTCGCCCCGGTGGAAGAATTGGCGGAAGACCCGGCGCTGCCGGTGGTGGATTCCCAGGTAGCGTAGGTGGAATGCCTGGCGGTGCGGGCGGCTTTCCAGGTGCTGCCGGTGGCGGAATCCCAGGTGCTGCCGGTGGCGGAATCCCAGGTGCTGCCGGCGGCGGAATCCCAGGCGGTGCCGGCGGCGGAATCCCAGCTGCTGCCAGCGCGGGAGCGTACTACCGAAGCACAGGATCGCTGCGTCGCAATGACGGACGGGTGTTCGTCGGACTTGCACGACCCGGCGGTATGATGCCAGGTATGGGCGGCGGTGGAATGGGCGGCATGATGGGCGGCGGTGGAATGGGCGGCATGATGGGCGGCGGTGGAATGGGCGGCATGATGGGTGGCGGTGGCATGGGCGGCATGATGGGCGGAATGCCCGGCATGATGGGTGGCGGTGGCATGGACGGCATGATGGGCGGAATGCCCGGCATGATGGGTGGCGGTGGCATGGGCGGCATGATGGGCGGAATGCCCGGCATGATGGGTGGCGGTGGCATGGGCGGCATGATGGGCGGAATGCCCGGCATGATGGGTGGCGGCGGCATGATGATGGGCGGCATGCCCGGCATGATGGGTGGCGGCGGCATGATGATGGGCGGCATGCCCGGCATGATGGGTGGTGGCGGCGGCATGCCCGGCATGATGGGCGGCGGCGGACCGTTCTTTTGATCAACTCGCTCCGAAATGTTTTTCTCAAAAAGCCGATTCCACCTAGAATCGGCTTTTCCCTTGCGCTGCTTGCTACCTCGCCGCTGTCGGCCCCCGCACCATTCGCGAGAAACTTATGTTGCTTCACGCCGAATCGCTTACCAAGGTCTACGGTTCACTCACCGCACTGGATCGACTCGACATCGACGTGAAGCCGGGCGAGATCGTCGGCATCCTCGGCCCAAATGGTTCCGGCAAGTCGACCGCTCTCCGCCTCTTTCTCGGCTTTCTCAAGCCCACATCGGGACGGTCGGCAATTGCAGGTCACGATTGCTGGAACGACAGCGTCAACGCCCGCGAACACGTCAGTTACCTTCCAGGCGAATTGCGGCTCTACGAAAACATGTCAGGCGTCCAGCTCATCGGCTTCCTTTCCGATCTCCGACGGCAACCAGCGTTCACGTCGCGCATGGTCGAACTCGCACGACAGTTCGATATCGAGATCGAAAGGCCACTCGCGCAAATGTCGTCCGGAATGAAACGAAAGATCGCGCTTATGCAAGTGCTGCTCCCGGAAACGCCGCTCGTGATTCTCGATGAACCGACGAACACGCTAGACCCGAACATGCGCGATCAACTGCTGTCGCAACTCATCGCGGCCAAGAAGCGAGGCCAGGCGGTCGTCTTCTCGTCGCATGTCCTGACCGAGGTGGAACAGGTCTGCGATCGCGTCGCCATTCTTCAACGTGGCCGACTGGTGCACTGGCAAAACATGAGCGAGCTACGCACGGTCCGCCAGGTACATGCGAGACTCGGGCACCCCGCAGAGGGCATCGCGCCGCCGCCGTACGCCCAATCGGTAAGTATCAACGGCACGGCGATCGATTTCGAATATGCCGGTCCACTGCCCGATCTCCTGCGTTGGCTCGCGGATATGGATGTCGCCGATGTGAAGATCGAACCGATGGGCCTAAGCAAGATTTATCAGCGATTTCATCGACTGGAGGGATAGTCGGTGGCAACAGAGTCGTGCCTGAACGGTTATTGCTACGGACCACAGACCACAGACCGCGGACGCTTTTTCCTCAATTTGCGAAATTTGCCCATGCAAACGTGCCATTCTTGCGGTACATTCAAATTAGCAGGATTCCATCATCTAACCCGTGAATTCGATCATGGACCCGAAAAACTCCGCGAACGTGGGCGATAGAATCAATGAGACCTGGATGAACGCTCCGGAACGCCCGGTGTCGCTATCCAGCCGAAACGCTTGCTTGGTCCATATCTACCGCACTGGACCGTCATCCGCAAGGAAGAATTGTTCGCACGCTACGGCGGCGAGGAATTTGCCGTCGTCCTGCCCGAAACCAAGCAAGACGGCGCACTCATCCTTGCCGAGCGGTTGTGCAAAGTCATCAATCAGACGCCATTCGTATTTGAGAACGAATCATTTGAAGTGACGATAAGCGGCGGATTGGCAACGACTCAGGGCAAGGCCAATCTCACCCCGACGGAATTGATTCGCCTATCGGACGAGAAACTCTACCAAGCGAAAGAAGAAGGCCGCAACCGGGTCTGCATCTAACCGAATTCGCGCTGTATGTTTAGCCGCTCGCTTTCGGCGGGCGCGAACCGGTGCGGCACAGCGCGCGGGTCGCGCTCGCCGAAAGCGAGCGGCTAAACGGAACTCAACTGCGTCACCTTGCCGCAAACACCCGTTGCGCCGCGGTCAGGCCTTTGCCCAATTCGACCGGATGGCCCATCTCCGCCAGCGCGATTTCGACGCCTGATATCGCAGCAAGGATGTCGAACTGGTCGATGTAGCCCATATGCGCCAGGCGGATGATCTTGCCCTTGAGCGTGTCCTGCCCGTTCGCGAGTTTGAGGCCGAACTGCTTTTCCAACTTCGTCAGCAAGGCCGTCGAATCGATATTCACGGGCATCTTGACGACGGTCAGAGCCGTGTTCGGCTGGGCGGCGAACAACTCCAGACCGAGCGCCTGAAGGCCAGCGCGGGCGGCGGCGGCGTACTTCGACTGGCGCGCCCAAATCGCTTCCATGCCCTCCGCCAATATCTTTTTCGTGCTCACCCGCATCGCCCGGATCAGCGTATGGGCCGGCGTGTACGGCGTGTCATTCGTCTCCAGGTTCTTCTTCGCCTTCTTGAGATCGAAGTAGAACGTCCGCGGATTCGGATTTTTCTCGATCGTCTGCCATGCTTTTTCGCTGACCGATAGAAACGCCAGGCCAGGCGGCATCATCAACGCCTTCTGTGAACCAGTGCAGTTGATATCGATGTTCCATTCGTCCGTTCGGCACTCCATCGCGCCGAGGCCGCTGACCGCATCGACGATGAGGATCGCAGCCGTCTTCGCCACGATCTTGCCAAATGCCGCGATATCATGCCCGACGCCGGTGGACGTTTCGCTTAAGGTCGAGCACACCGCGATCGCATCGGGATGCTCGGCCAACGCAGCTTCCAGCTGCGCCGGTTGCACCGCTTGGCCGTAAGGCACGGTGACGACGACGGCCTCGATACCGAAGGCTTTGGCGATGTTCTTCCAGCGTTCACCGAACCGCCCGGCGATGAGGCAGATGACCTTGCCGCCGGCGGGCACGCTATTGGCGAGCGCCGCTTCGAGAGCGCCGGAGCCGGAACTTGTCAGTGGGATTACGGGATTCTTCGTTACGAAGATTTTCTGCAAGTCGGCGAGCACTTCGCCGAGCATCGCCCGAAATTCAGCCGTGCGATGGAAGATCATCGGCTTGGCCAATTCGAGCAAGGTTTCTTCAGGAACGGGAGTCGGTCCGGGAGTCAACAATCGCTGCTTCATGCGTGCAAATCCTTGTAAGGGTCTCAATAATATCCGTAAGTTAGTATACGCTTTTCGTGTGTTTTCGTTTAGCCGCGACGCATAGCGGAGCGCGGGAGATCGTCCGCGCTCCGCTGCGCGTCGCGGCTAAACGGATCGGATTTTTGACGATCCCGCGGAGTAATCGCCGAGTTCGCCCATTGTCGGACATTGACCTGCGTGCGTATACTGAGAGTGTCCCACCAACGTTCACTTTTCCCGCGAGGAGAAATCTCGATGCGTCGTGCTATGTCGTCTGTAATCGCTGCCGCCGTGTTTGCCTTATTACTTACGGCCAACCTGAGTTTTGCTCAGGGAGACAAAAAGAAGACGTTGCTGCCGACCAAAGGATTTGGCAGCCTGACGGGCAATGTGACCTACGACGGCGATCCGCCCGCGGAAGTCAACCTTGTCGAGCTCATGAAAAAGCACGCCGATAAGGACTGTTGCCTCGCTCCAAAGGCGAAAGATATCGAGAAAATCGATCCAACGTGGAAGGTTGACAAAAAGACCAAGGGCGTCGCCAACGTCATGATCTGGATCAAGGCGCCGATCGGTACGTATCTGGAGACGCATCCCAAGCTCAAGGTCCGCAAGGAGCAGCTCGTCATCGATCAGCCGCATTGCGCGTTTCTGCCGCGTATGACTGCGTTCCAGCCATACTACCTTAACAACGGCACGGAAGTCGCAACAGGCCAGTCGATACTCGTCAAGAACAGCGCCGTCGTGCCGCACAATATTCGTGCCACGGGCAACCCGCTGCGCAATCCTGGCTTCAACAAGAATATGCCGCCGATGACGGAAATCGACATCAGCGCCGACCTCAAAACGCAACCGTTGCCGATCAGCTTGCAATGCGATTTCCATCCGTGGATGGCAGCCAAGTTGTTCGTGTTCGATCACCCCTACTACGCGATCACCAAGGCCGATGGCACGTTTGAAATTCCGTTCGTTCCCGCCGGTGCCGAAGTCAGCATCATGGGCTGGCATGAAGGCATCGGCTACACCAACGGCAACATGGGCAAAAAGATGGTAATCAAAGCTGGTGCGAATACGCTGGAAGTGAAGATTTCAAATAAATAGGTTTCCGATTGGTTGTGCCGCTTGCTGCTTAGCGCTCGCGCGGTGTTTTGCGAGCGCTAAGCAGCAAGCGGCGGAATCTCCTTTTTTTCCTAAATCCGCACACAGATTTTGCCAAAATGCGCCGCCGATTCCATGTGTTTGAGCGCCGCCTGGATTTCGCCGAAAGCGAAGACGCGATCGACAACGGGGCGCAACTTGTGCTGCGTGACAGCGAGGTTCATCGTCTCGAACGTTTCGCGGCTGCCGACGAAGATGCCGTGCACGCGCACGGCTTTCATGAGGATCGGCATGAGGTTGACATCACCTTTGCCCGCGAGCACGCCGATGAGGCTGATTGTGCCGCCAAGCCGCACGGCTTTGAGCGATTGGTTAATCGTGCCCGCGCCTCCGACTTCGACGACATGATGCACGCCTGCGCCGCCGGTGAGTTCGCGAACCTTTTCTTCCCAGGCCGGGGTTTCCTTGTAGTTGATGCCATCGTCGGCGCCGAGTTGCTTGGCGCGTTCGAGCTTGGCGTTGCTGCTTGACGTAATGATGACACGTGCGCCGGCCAACTTCGCGAATTGCAGCGCGAAGATCGAGACTCCGCCCGTTCCTTGCAAGAGCACCGATTGGCCCGGCTTGATGTCGCCGAGCGTGAAGAGCGCGTTCCACGCTGTGACGGCCGCACACGGCAGCGTTGCCGCCTCTTCGTCGGCAAGATGGGCAGGCACTTTCACGACGCCATCCTCGGGCAGCACGATCAACTCGGCGGCGACGCCTTCGATGCCGCCGCCCAGCGCCGACTTCGCGCCAACGTCGGTAACGTCACCGGCGGTCCAGCGTGACATAAACGATCCCGCCACACGATCGCCGACTTTGACGCGCGACACGCCTTCGCCGATGCCGATCACTTCGCCGACGCCATCCGAGAGTGGCACGAACGGCAGCTTCAACCGCGGATTGTACAACCCCTTCGTGACGAGCAGATCGCGATAATTGAGCGACCATGCCTTCATCCGCAGCAGAACCTGGCCCGGCCCCGGCTTCGGTTCGGGCCGTTCGATGATGCGTAGATTGTCGAGCCCGAACGCGGAATCGATTACGATTGCCTTCATGGAAAAGAATCTCCTTCGATAACATCAGGATAAGATCGCTAGCACCTTGAGCGCTCGCGCGGGGTTTTCTGAGCGCTAAGCCGCAAGCAAAAATCTTCTACGAATCGTCGCCATCCGGGTCGTCGCCATCCGGCTCGTCGTCGGCAGGCACATTGCGTGCTGCGATCCTCTGCAGATTTCTCAATTCGCGCGGCGAGAGTGGCCGTGACTTGCGAGTCGTCAAGCTGCCTAGCTCGACCATGCCGATTGCCACACGCTTGAGGCGAATGACTTTGTGCAGTAGCTTGGCGAGCATACGACGGATTTCGCGATTCTTGCCTTCCGCAAGCACGATCCGTAACCACGTGCTTTCGCCTTGGCGTCGCAGACGTTTCAGGCTCTTCACCTTGACATGGCCATCGGAAAGCCAAACACCTTCGAGTAGTTTCGCCAAATCCTCGACAGACGGCGTGCCCGCGACCTGCACGAGGTAAGTCTTCTCTACACCATAGCGCGGGTGCATGAGCCGATTCGCCAAGTCGCCGTCGTTGGTCAGTAGAAGCAGGCCTTCGCTGTCCTCATCGAGCCGACCGACGGTGTAAACACGCTGTTCGATTTGCGGCACGAGGTCGATCACCAGCGGTCGGCGCGCAGGATCGTGATTCGTGCAAAGATACCCGCGCGGCTTGTTGACGAGGTAGTAGACGAATTTCTCCGTCGTCACCGATTTGCCATCGAGACGCACATCCTGCTCGGGGGATACGCGCGTCGCCAAATCCTTGACGACCTCGCCATCAATGCTGATCCGGCCAGCACGTATCAGCACGTCGCACTGCCGACGCGACGCGACGCCGGCGTGTGCCAAGTATTTATTCAAACGGTCCATAATGGTCCTGTAGTTAACGTTCTTTTCCCGATTTGCCGCTTGCGGCTTAGCGCTCGCGTGGTGTCTTGCGAGCGCTAAGCCGCAAGCGGCAGATCGAGATCGGAAGTTTTTGGCTCGGTTTTCCTGAACAACGAATCCATATCATGAAAACGGTAGGCCCACCGCACACACTCTTTTTTTGAGAGCATGCCATGCGCAGTTTCGTCGCTGTTGGATTCATTGTAGCGTTCGCGTTCAGTTCTCGTGCCGAGAATTGGCCGGAATTTCGTGGACCAACCGGACAGGGTGTTTATCCTGGGAAGAATTTGCCGATCGAATGGACCACTACCAAGAACGTCGCGTGGATGTCGCCGATCCCTGGCAAGGGCTGGTCGTCGCCGATCATTCAGGACGGAAAAATCTATCTGACATCCGCGGTCGCCAATATGGAGTCGAAGGAGCAATCGCTCGTCGCCATCTGTGTCGATGCCGCGAATGGCAAAAATCTTTGGCAGACCGAGATCTTTCGCCAAGACTCCAAGGCCCCGAAGATTCATGGCAAGAATAGCCACGCCAGTCCGTCGCCGTTGACCGATGGCAAATTCGTTTACGTCCACTTCGGCCATCAAGGCACCGCCTGCCTCGATTTCGCCGGCAAGATCGTTTGGCGCTCCACCGAACATCGCTACTCGCCGGTGCACGGCAACGGCGGCACGCCGATTCTCGTTGACGACAAGATCGTCTTCTCTATCGATGGCAGCGACAAGCAATTCCTCATCGCTCTCAACAAAGCCGACGGCAAAACGGCCTGGAAGACCAACCGCAACAGCAAGGCCGATCGCAAGTTCTCCTTCAGCACGCCTCTGCTCATCGAGCACAACGGCCAACGCCAAATCATCAGCCCCGCCAGCGATCTCGTCGTTGCCTGTGATCCTGTCGATGGCAAGGAAATCTGGCGCGCCAGCTATGACGGCTACTCCGTCATCCCGCGACCCGTCTTTGGCCACGGCATGATCTTCCTCAGCAGCGGTTATAACACCCCGAGCGTGCACGCCATCCGCGTCGATGGCGAGGGCGATGTCACCAAGACCAATATTGCCTGGTCGAACAACAAAGGCGCTCCGCACACGCCATCCATGCTGGTCGTTGGCACTGAACTTTACATGATCTCCGATAACGGCATAGCCAGCTGTCTCGACGCCAAGACCGGCAAATCGCATTGGTCCGAGCGCGTTGGCGGCGGCTTCTCGGCATCCCCCTTCTACGCCGACGGCAAGGTTTATCTTCAAAGCGAACAGGGGCTCACCACCGTCCTCCGCGCTGGCACAACCTTCGAGCAACTTGCTCGCAGCGACATGAAAGAAAAAACCTTCGCCTCCTACGCCGTTGCGGACGGTGCAATCTACTTGCGATCCGAAACGAAGCTCTACCGCATTCAATCCAAGTAGGCCGGCGAGTATGGAAGAATTGAACCACAGAGAGCACAGAGAAATGCAACTGGGGAGATACAAACTGGCGATGCGCGTCGCCGAGGGAGCAGGTGCGGTAACAAACCTCCTCCGATGCATCGAGGTTCTCCCCCAAATGTATTTCTCTGTGTCCTCTGTGGTTAAGAATGGATTTGTCCAGATGATGCATCACGGCCGAAATTCGCCCCACGTTCCATCCAACTTCATCGCTTCGTTCGGGCGGTAATTCGCCTTGTATTCCAATGACGCGCAGCCTTGCACGTAATAGCCGAGGTACAGGTAGGGCAACCCACGCTGGGCACATTCCTCGATCATGCACAAGACGTTGAACGTGCCAAGCGAGCGGTCGCGATACTCCGGGTCGTGAATGAAGTAGATTGCGGACATGCTTTCCACGAGACGATCGACATAACCGACGCCGATGAGGTTACCGGAATGCCAAAATGACCATTCCTCGGTGAAATAGGGATTGTGCACGAACGATTCGCGGTAGCTGTCGGGATCCTTGGGTTCGTGATCGGGCCAGCCTTTGTGGTCGGCCTGAAAGGCATGGAAGCGGTCGTAGAGGTCTAGCTTTTCGCGTGTCACCGTCGGCATGTCCACGCGGATTTCGATGTCGCCGATGTTCCGCTTCCACGCCCTTAGCTGACTGCGATTCGGATGAAAGTCAGCAACGCGCACGCGTATCGATTGGCATGCGCGACAACTCGGACAGCGAGGATGGAACATCATCGCACCGAAGCGCCGCCAACCTTCCTGCAAACGTACCTCGTACTCCGCCGACGACAGCTTGGCGACCATGTCATATTCCAGGCTCCACGCTCGGTCTGGCAAGTAGCCACACTGTGACGGCGGGGCGGTATAGCGAAGTAACGAAATCATAGTCCTGTTATACTTCGAGCGGATGAAATTGTCTGGTCAGAGCCTGAGCGCCAGCGACGGGCACAACGCGGCCCTTCGCTGGCGCTCAGGCTCTGAAAATGCGACAATCGCAACCGCTCACAGAACATTGTGAGCCGCGTTCGAGCGGAACAATCCGCAATGCCGGAATGTTCGTCGAGTTGGCTAAAAAAAACAGGTCGGTTCTTTCGCGGTCCAGGTGCACCCAATCGCATCGTCAGTTACACTTGCGCAGGAGGCGTTATGGACACCTCCACAAAGGATTGATCCCACCCACGTAGGAAGCACACGCTATGAAAGCGATCATCCGCAGTTGCGCGGGGCTGTCGGCTCTGCTGCTTCTTTGCTCGTTCACGTTTGGTTACACGTTCATCACGCCGATCTCGAAGATTCCGTATCCGCAGGCGCCGAACACGTACAATTCGCGTGTATTCATGGTCGATCCGTGGGGACGAGTGATCGGGACCTATTATGCGCTGACGCCGCCGTTCCCGCCACACATGATGCCGCTACCTGGACCCATCGGGCAGGCGATCAATTCGGGTTATTTGCCTCACACTCTGCTGTTGAACAAGAAGGCAATGGACATCGGCGACGCGCCGTTATTGAAACAGCGGGGCCAAAAGGCAAACGCCCCCACTCCTCCGACTCCGCCTGGCCCTGGGGGTGGACCTCCAGGTGGTGGCGGTCCAGGGCAGTATCCGGCGGTCAGCAGCGACGACGTGGCGTCGCGCGGACCGTCGCAGATGCCATACTCGGGCGTGCCGACGTCGCCCTTTCCGATGCAATCACCCTATGCGATGGGACCAGGCCCCTACGGTTCAATGCCGATGCAATATCCCGGGCCGATGGCGATGCAGCAAGGTCCGCCGATGGGTCCAATGCAGTATGCAGGCCCAACGGGAATGCAGCAAGGTCCGCCGATGTATCCGATGCGCTATTCTGGCCCCACGGGAGCGCCGATGCAAGCTATGCCGATGCCTTACACGGGATCGCATTCGCTGCCGTCGAATCCGGGTATGATGCCGATGATGCCTCCGCAGCAACAGTCAGTCATGCCACCTTGGATGATGCAGAATCCCTATCAACCGATTAGGCCAATGGTTCATTACTACTACCAGCGAAATCCGTGGACCGGCCATGTGGTCCTGGTACAAAACATCGCGCCGTCTCCGATGATGCCAATTCCCGGCTTCAATCCCGCTATGCCGATGATCCCCGGTATGCCCGCGATGCCCGCGATGCCCGCGATGCCCGCGATGCCCGCGATGCCCGCGATGCCCGCGATGCCCGCGAATCCTGCAATTCCCGGTCTGCCCAGCCAGCCGCGAATGGATATGGGGCCCTATAACGGCTTTCAGTATTTCGGTCCGATGCAGCGGTTTAACACGATGGGGCCGTTACAAGCCCCACGGATGGAGTATCAGCCGCTACAAATGCCTCGTATGGATATGGCCCCGCCGCCCCAGGAAATGAAAGGCGGCGGCTCGGCGTATCCCGTGCATCCGTTCATCCGCAGCCCGCGTGATTTCTTCATGTGGGGTGAATCGATGGAGGACGAGCGAGCCCGAGGCAACCGCCCGAACCCGGTGCCATGATCGACAAACGTCAGAGCCGGAGTCGTGAGTGACGGTGGTTTTCGACTGTCGCTCACAATTCCGGCTCTGAACGGCAATCCTTAGGGTGATCAGTCCGTCTTCAAATGAAAGTGCAAGTCATTACGCTTCGTATCGATCTTCACGAAGTTGCTGGATTCGATATTGAACCGCTTCGGCAGGTACTGCTCGCTGCCTTCCTTGACAGGACTGTCCGGCGCGTCCTCGTAAACCTTTCGCATCTTGCCATCCCCACGCACCGCGGTAATTCGAACGAGCCAATCACCAGGCAGGAGTTCCGCGGCATACTTCCCATTTACGATGGCACCGCCCTTGGCGGATGGTGTTGTGGCATCGACCGGCTCGAATTGCACGAGTCCGTTCTCGACCGGTTTACCGTTGAAACTCACGTCGCCCTTGACAGGCAAATAGCGCGGACCGCTCTCGCAGCCAACAACCGTGAGGGCGGAAGCGAATATCGATGCGATCCATATTTGACGCGGCATTCTAAATAACCCCCGCTATTCCGAATCCAAGACTACGCAAACGAATTATTGCAACGCATAGATAAACGAGTCGTTGCCATCCATGCTGCCGAGCGCTCGCCAGCTGTTGATATCAATACTATTGAGGATAAACCGCGCCGAGCCGTCGGCAAAGAGGGCATGCGCGCCGCCGGGGTGTCGGCTTCGCGCGGCACCGTTGACGTTGGCTGAGGAGCTGGTGCATGGCATCAGCTTATCGCTGTTGGTGACACATGGCGTGACATCCGTGCCGCCGTTGGGCGTGTTGACAGTCATGAACTGGTGGTTGAAGAAATTGCCGTCGTCATTGAGAAAGTCGCCGCGTCCGTCCCAGTCGCTATCTTTGATCGCTGTAATGATCTCAGCCATGAGCAAGGTATTGGAGGATCCGTCAGTGATTTGCACCAGCGTGGACTGCCAGGGCATCGCCGTGCCGCCGCCGAGATAGCCGAACGGGGCCTTCCCAGCGGGAAACGTCGTCGGCCAAGGGTTCCCGGTGACGTTGCCATAATTGACGACATAGTTTCCGCGCGAACGCCAATAGGGATCGCCCATCCAGAACGCTCCTACGCGGTCGGCCGGGCAGAAATACATCGCCGGTTGTACGCAAATCACACCCGTATAGGCACTCGTTATCGTATTCGGTGGCAAGTAAAAACCGGTCTTAAAGTTATAGAGGTTGGCCGCCGCACCTTGATCGATGAATGCAAAAAGGTAGACCGGCCAGGCCTTGCGGATGCTGCTCGAAGCACTCGGTGGCAACTTCTTGTTGGCATCGTGAAACCCGTGCATCGCGAGGCCCCATTGCTTCATGTTATTCAGGCACTGCGTGCGAGCGGCGGCATCGCGAACCTTCTGCACCGCCGGGACCAGCAGCGAAATCAAGATGGCGATGATCGCGATCACCACCAATAATTCGATGAGTGTGAACCCTCGACGCCGCATGAAATTCTCCTTCGGAATAGTTCAATAAAATGAATTTCGATTTATTTAGCTTAACCGTTCCGCGAAAGAATACCAGCCGCAATTTCAGGCGGCATCGCAATTGACTCATCATTGGTTTTCGCAGGGTTCGCCAATTCGGGAAGATATTGTTGTTGTCCTCTTAACGCTCGGAATATCCCACGCGATCGCAGTGCCACCGGCAATCAGTCTTGCCAATTATTTCAACTTCACGGGCACGTCCGCCCAGGACGCGACGTTCAAAACCCCTGCGACGTTGTCCGCTTGGCCGATGATCGCCGTCGGCAAACCGACGTCCTGGGTGATCCGGGCGTTACTTGCCGTTTTCACGATCGCAAGCTTCGGTCCCGTGAAACGCTGATGCAATTCCGCAAACACCTCTCGACGACTATCGGCAGACGCAGGTGATTCCAGCAGTTTGCGCGGCGTTAACACCGGGCCGCGTGGCAGCTTCGGTTGGCGCCGCAACCACTGCCGATTCAGCGCAAATCCCGCAGGCCCAATCTGATCGAAGCAGACATAGACGATGCGCCAGCCCTCCGCCGCCGCCTTCGTTAACGTCGCGCCGGCATCGGCGTCTAACGCCTCGCCAATCAGTGTTTCATCAACGACGATCATAATCGGGGCGTCTTTAGGCCATACGAAAATCATGCCGCGATCGTTCACGCTGGCGTGCTGCTTCTCAACGTCGATATAACTGGCCAGGAACTCGCCGATCGGATGTTTGCCGATCGGCCACTCGATCGAGACCTGTCCGCTATCGTCGCTTTTCAATGTCACCATTCGCGGCTTTTCGTCGATTTGGTTAACGCGGCGTGGCTCCTGCACGACGACAGTTTTGCGCCGTAGCGAAGTGATCGGTGACTCCGGCTCGACGGAATAAATCTGCACGCGTGCAACCGGAGCCTCCTCTTCAACGACGACAGCATCAAACGCCAGCACCTGCAGCGGCGCCTGACGCGGACCTGTGTGAAGAAAATACGCCAAGCCGGCGAGAATGACGACGCTCAACGCCAACACGCCGAGCACGATCGGCATCGGCCGAAACCGCCGGCGTGCGAGCGTTTCCTTGAGTTGCTTCACGAGTTCATCAGGTTTCGCATCCGACATGAGCCACCGTTCGTGCAGAGATGTTTGTCACGATTGCGGTCATTGTATACGCGAATTGAATGGTGCGCGGGCTATATATATACCTCGAGCGGCCAGGACTGACATATTGTAGGACGGCGCTTTAGGGCCGTCTTTGAGTTGTACGGGCTGAGTAGGGACTGGACCTGGAGAGCCGACCTACTTTGTGCCAAATCAGGCCGCGTGGAATATATCGAGCGATCATGCGGAATATATCGAGCGCCAAGTCGCAAGCGAAAGAAAAAGGCGAACGAGTGTTGATTACACCGGTGCGCCTTTGATATTACTTGCAATCAACGCAATCGCGTTAGTCTCGACTCTGCGTCAACATCAGGATGCGCAGGATTTGGAAGAACAGATACGCGATCGAAGAGAACAGTTCCAGCGATGCAGCCACATGTTGGTCGGTGCGGAAGTGCAGCATGATGTTGGAGGTGTCATACAGGATGAACCCCGCGGCTAGCATGACGCCGAATATGGCGATTCCCATGCTAAAGTACCAACCCGTTTGGAAGCCGGTGGTCAAGCTCAGGGCGACCACGCAGAGCACGATACCAAGCATCAGGAACGATGCGATCGTCAGAATGCTCGCCATGAAGGAAAAATCTTTGCCCGTGATAAACACGACCGCCGTCAACCCAGCGAACAGGCTTAGTGTCAAAATTGCCGCTGAAAGCAGAATCGTCGAACTGAAGTAATGGATCGCTATGTAGAGGATCGGCACGAAGATGACCGCCTGGGCGACAACGAACAAGCCGAGGCCTGCGTATTGCATCGCCGCGGATCCGCCGTTAGACGCCCAATAGCGAGCGAGAAAGCTAACACCAATGAACGCCAGCAACACGACGAGTTGACTGATCGGGCTGCGTACAAAATTCTGCAGGGCCTGGTCCACGCCTGGAAACGCCGGTGCCAGGAACTCGAACAGGGCAACTTCCAGCAACGTGAACGCCAGGATCGCGCCGGCGAGGTGAGCATAGGTTCGCCGAATGAACGCGGTTCGTTCACTGGTGGCCGACTCAATCGCGAGGGGCGCCATTTCAAAACGCATGGCCGTCTCCTTATAAACACTGAGCGGAATGTGATCGGGTTACACGTAAGTCATTTTACCCCGGTAAGCCTACTAGATCAAGCGGGAAACAAGACAATCGAGTGGATTTCGGTCTGACGAAGACAACGCGGAGCGTCGTGCTACATTGTAGTACGACGCTCTGCGTTGTCTTTTACGCTGGCAACAACAAGTTATTTCCGCTCTACTCCAGGCAGAACTTCCCGGGCCGAGATTCGGCCACAAGGCCTGAATGCACCGCTGACGCTGCCAGTCGTTTCACGCACCAAGTTGAGCTTCTCTTGCCAAACGAAGTCCGTTGCCAATCGTTCTCGCCCGGCGGATCCGAGCTGCATCCGTCGGTGCGGTTCGTCATGCATCTGCCGAATTGCCGCTGCAAACGACGCGATATTGCCGCACGGCACGAGCAGGCCATCGCGGTTGTGCTGAATGACGTCAGCGATACCGCCAGCGCGATAGGCGACGTTCGGCACGCCGTTCGCCCACGCCTCGAGCAGGACCAGGCCGAACGAATCGCAACGGCTGGGCAGGGCAAACACGTCGATGCCAGCGAAGAAGTCGCGTTTTTCCTCATCCGACAGCGGCCCGACGACGCGCACGAATCGGCGCACTGCATCGGGCTGGCGTTGTTGCAGGGATCGCCAGGCTCGCTCGAAGTTCGGCATCATTGGCCCAGCGAGCAGCAAATGTATCGGCTTGCCGTTGGCCCACAGCGATTCGGCTGCTTGCAGAAGATCGTTAGTACCTTTTTCCCAGCTGAGGTTCGCGAGATGGCCGATGACGTAGGCATCGGCGGGCAGGTTCCAGCGTTCTCGAGCGAGGCTGCGGTCGCCTCCAACGCAGTCGGTGGGCGAGACGCCAAGCCCTTGCAGAGTGACGCGCGATTCCGCCACGCCCGAAGCCAAGGCTGCAGCGCGTTCGCTGGGTGTTTGCACGAAAACGCCGTCGGCCTCGCGCAACAGCCATCGCAGTGCGGGTGTTGAGTAAGCACGTCGAATCAAATCGTACGGATCGGTCGGATCGCCAAGGTGTAGGAATGGCGTTAGAAAAAACGGAATGCCTTGCGATCGCGCCAATCGCCGAGCGCAAACGATTGGAAAGGCATACGGAAAGGCGGACGCGTGCACGGCATCGAAGCGTGTCGGAAACGCGCCGGCGTCTTGCCACATCGCCAGGGAAATTGGATTGCACGGCAGCGTCAGGCAATGCCAGAGTCGATTCGGAATCAACGACAACGGTTTGAGCAACCAGCGTCGCCCGCGCATCCGCCACAGGGGATAACGCCGCACGCTGACGCCGTCTTCACGAGTCACGCCAGATGCCACCTGCGATGCCATCGGCGACCACAAGGCATTGAGCGAGTGCGCATCGGTCGTGAAAACCGTGACATCATCGCCTTGCTCTGCATGAAATCGGCTCAAACGCGCGAAGTACGCCTCGGCTCCGCCGAGCGCGGGTGGGTAGCGTTGAATGAAATGCGCGATCCGCATGAGAGTCCTTTCTGCCTGGCAAGGGTTGTGCAATCGCTAATCTCGTCACAATCGACAAGCTACCGTGTTTCCATAAAATTTACCAGAGAAGCCTGTCTCGACAGTTCGGCTGAAATGTGGTGCAATCGCAAGTTGTGATCCATCCTCTCCTGTTTGATGGAGCCTCATGCGCGCGGTGCTCGTGCCTTTGGAAGGCGGTTCCCCCGTGGAAATCGCCAAGGATATGACGCTAGTCGGTCGGCAAGAGGATATGGACATCCGTATCGACCACAAAAGCGTCTCGAAGGTCCATTGCGTCCTCGTCAAGACCGATGGCCTAGTGCTGCTGCGCGATCTCGGCAGCACCAACGGCACGCGCGTCAACGGAACTCGGATTCGTCGGGCGGCGCTGTTGCCCAACGACAAGGTCAGCTTTGCCAACTTTCACTTTCGCATCCTGTTCGGCATTGCTCTGGCGTCGATCCACGTCGGCGACCAGACACAGCAAATCGAACTGGGCGATTTGAAGAAAGTCGTGGAACTCGCTGCCGCCAAGGCCGACGCGAACCCCGACAGCGATCCCGATATCGCCATCGTGGACGTCCAGCGGAATGTATTGCCTGATGTTTATCCGGACGAAAGGAAGTGACCGATCGCGCACGTTTTAAAATGGGAAAAATACCAGCAATTCCCGGTGGTGGCGGGCGGGGAAGCCCAATCTTCCTAATTTATCGAACGGCGACGCAACGGCGTGGTCCAACGTGGGCCAACCGTTGCTTTGCGGAGCCAATAATGGCCGTAATGGACTCCTCCACGCCCGCCAAC
>CAMAUE010000110.1 GCA_945861245.1 Singulisphaera sp. GP187 | reverse complement strand
GTTGCGGAATCCACCGCCAAAAAAGTCGAAGCCCTGCCGACCTAAGAAATGGACGACACGGCGAAAACCAAGCAAAAGAACCTCGCCTCACCGGGCCCGCGCGCCGACGCAGCAAGGTCAAAAACCACGGGTTATTGAGAAGTTACGTTGTGATGACTTTGAAAACCGCGCCCACGCCACGGTTGACCAGTAGGACAGCCCGGGCAGAAAAAGCTGCCCAGTTGCATCGAGGCGGCGATATTGAAGTTGATCGGCAAACTCGTTCCGTTCACGCTGCCGGTGGAGGTGCACCAGACATTGTCGAACCCCATGGCGATTCCGGAAGTGTGTCCGAACATGATGGTATTGCTCGTGCCGTCGGAAACTTCAACCATCTTGACCCCTCCAATGCCATCAATACCGGCGGCGCTACTTAAATAATTGAACAAGCCGCGATGGAAGCGGCCGCCGCCGAATCCAATCGATGGCTGGGTGCAGGATGATGTAGTCGATGTCGCCGTGCATGGGCCGGAACTGCAGCCGCCGCACCCATGATTCGTGAAGGAGGCGTCTCCGGCATTGGTGAACCCCAGGGTCTCGCCGACGATACAGCCGTCGCCAAAACTGCCGAGGTAATGCGTGGCCATGGCTGTGGTTCCATTGCTGCCGCCTTGAGCTGCCGTACAAGTCGCTGGAAATCCGCGCCCGCTGGAAAGACTCGGAAACGGATCGCTAGGGCAACGCAACCACGGGAGTTGCGCTTCCAAGACCTCTTTGTGCGTAACGCAGTCAACGGCTATGTTGAAATCGATCTTGAGAAAGAGCGGATTTTGATCGATGTAGGGCAACAACACCGGCAATAGCCCCCAACCCTTGGTAAATCCCGAGGTAGCCGGAAATCTCTTCGTGGCGTCGTGACAGCCGTGGCAGGCGATACCGATCTGCTTCAGGTTGTTGATACACTGCAAGCGAGCAGCGGCCTCGCGCACCTTTTGAACCGCAGGCACGAGTAGAGCGATCAGGATCGCAATAATGGCGATCACCACTAGCAACTCGATGAGCGTGAATCCCGAACTCCTCCCGGATTTGGCTGGAGACATGGCACAACCCTCCGAAAATTGAACAGTCGGAAAAAGATGAATTACATCTCATACTACTATCCCACCTGGGCCGCAACAAGACATCATTTGGCGAGTTGACGTGAACACGCCCAGCGGGTGAGGTATTCCGAACCCCTGGGATGAACGATCGGCGGCGCCTGATCCCGGGGGAATCGCCCTTCACCTCACCTCGGTTTCTTGCTACCAGACGTTTATGAGCACAGAAATGGCAGTTCTTGATCGCTTTCTTGATCCCGTGCGTCAATGCCTTACGCCGGCACTCGCACAGCAATTGGCCGATTTTCGCGTTGATGGCCTTACCCAATCCCATGTTGACGATCTCGCGCAGAAATGCAACCAAGGCGTGATCTCTGCTGCGGAAAGGACAGAATATGAGGCAATCGTTGAGTAGGCAGACATGATCGCTCTGTTGCAAGCGAAGGCTCGCACGTTTTCGAATATGCGTTCACTTTCGCGCTGCCCTTCTTGATCGCGGTGAGTTAGGCCGTTAATCGGCTTGAATTCAGTAAAATTACCCCATATTGCCTGGCTTAACACATCAAATCGTGCTACAACAGTAATTCCAGCACAATCAGACCCTTTTCGTATTATCTTAGGTGTCCTTATGTACAAATGCCTCGTCGTAGGCGCGTTACTTTTTTCGCTGCTCGCTTCTAGCGGGTCGGCTCTGCAAGCGCAGCCTAAGCCGCCAATGCCCACCGAAAAGGGCAAGGGCGAACCGAAGGTCGAGCCGAAAACCGCGCCAACTCCCGCCAAAGTCGGCGAGCTCAAGAAGTACGATGATGTCATCCCGAAAACGGCGAAGAGCCAGCCGGGCGTCTTCATCGTGCACAAGGTTGACGACAAAATCTACTTTGAAATCCCGCAGGACGCGCTCAACAAACTTATGCTTTGGCAAGCCGAGGTCGTCAAAGGCCCCGCCGGCGTGACCTGGGGCGGTTTGCCGTTGGGCCATCGTTACCTGCGGTTCGATCGGCGAGGCAACAAGATTTTCGTTTGGAACGTTTCCTTCGAGAAGCGCGGCGATGGCAAGGCTGTCCAACTCGCCGTCGATAGCGCGAACATGGACTCGATCATCTACGTGTTCAGCGTCGAAGCCGAGGGCAAGGACCGCAGCGCAGTCGTCAATGCGACGCCGCTCTATTTGACCGACATCGCCGATCTGTCGATCAAGGGTGCCGTCGGGTCGGGCGGAGCAATCGATCCGAATCGCTCATACATCGACGAAGTCAAAGCGTTTCCGACCAACATCGAAGCACGTTCGCTGCTCACTTTCACGGGCGGCGGCGGCAGCGGATTCAGCCTGATTCCCAAAGGCCCACCGACCGGCGGCGGGAAGAGCTTCACCGCCATGGTGCACTACAGCCTCGTCATGCTGCCTGAACGCCCGATGACGGGCCGATTCTTCGATCCGCGCGTCGGCTACTTTACTCGCTCGTTCGAGAACTACGCCTCCTCGAAAACCTGGATGGAACGCCAGCAATACATCGCGCGCTTCCGCTTGGAGAAGAAGGACCCGACGGCCGATGTCTCCGAACCGGTCAAGCCGATCGTGTTCTACGTGAGCCGCGAGGTCCCGGAGAAATGGGTTCCGTACATGCTCAAAGGCGTCGAGGATTGGAAGCCGGCCTTCGAGAAAGCGGGCTTCAAGAATGCGATCATCGCCAAGGTCGCTCCCGATCCACGCACCGATCCGACGTTCGACCCGGAAGACGCTCGGCACTCGGTCATTCGCTGGGTTGCGGATCCGTTCCAGAACGCAATGGGCCCGCACGTTCACGATCCGCGTTCGGGCGAGATCATTTCCGCGCACATCATCTTTTGGCACGACATCGTCAAACTGACGCAATCGTGGTACTTCGTGCAATGCGCCGCCACCGACCCGCGCTGCAAGCAACTGCCGCTGCCCGACGAAGTGACCGGCGAATTGCTGCGATATGTCTGCGCTCACGAAGTGGGCCATACGCTCGGGCTGCGGCATAATCACCGCGCGAGCAGTGCCTATTCGATCGCCCAACTGCGCGACCCGAAGTTCACTGCGAAGAACGGAACGGTCGCGTCGATCATGGCGTATGGTCGATTCAACTACGTCGCACAGCCAGGCGACAACGTCAAGCAACTGATCCCGGTTGTCGCACCATACGATTATTTCGCCATCGAATGGGGCTACAAGAATATACCTAACACAAAAACGGCCGAGGACGAACGAGTCACGCTCGACAAATGGGCGGCCAAGCAGATCGGCAATCCGCACCTCCGCTTCGGCGGCGAGGACGGGCCGGCCAGCGTCGACCCGACTGTCAAGACCGAGAACATCGGCGACGATTCCGTCAAGGCGACCGAGCTTGGCCTGAAGAACCTTGATCGCGTGCTCGACAAGCTCGTCGCGGCTACGACAAACATCGGAGAGGATTTCTCCTTACTCGAAGACACCTACAAGGCCGTGCTTGTGCATCGCCGCAACTGGTTCAACGCCGTCGCACTTAACGTCGGCGGCGTGATCGAGCATCGCACGCTCGGCCAGCGTGGCAAGGAATCGTTCGTTCGCGTGTCGAAGGAGAAGCAGAAGGAAGCCGTGACGTTCTTGCTCGACAACGCCCTGACGACGCCGAAGAAGCTGTTCGACCCCGCGATTGTCAATCGCATCCGCTACACGGGCGTGATGTCGGATGTGACCGGGGCCCAGAAGGCGCTGTTGCAAAGCCTGCTGTCGTCGTCGCGCATCCGTCGTCTGATGGACGAGGAATTGCTGCTGGGCGACAAGGCCTATGCGGTGACCGAACTGGTGACCGATATTCAGAACGGCGTTTTCAGCGAGTTGAATCAAGACAAACCGAAGGTCGATGTCGTTCGTCGCTCGTTACAGCGGGCGTACATCGAACACCTGAAGGCGGAGTTGACGCCGGCGTCGGCAGGCGCATTCGTCTTCGGCGGGAGTGGCGCTGACGCCTCGGACTTCCGCGCTGTCGCAAGGGTGTCACTGCGTGTGCTCCAACGTCAGATCACCGGAGCAATCGGCAAGACGCAGGACGCGATTACGGTCGCCCACCTGCACGATTGCGAACGCGAAATCGACGCGGTGTTGGTGCAGAAGAAGTAATTGGTTACGTTTAGCGCTCATGTAATGCCAACTTACGTACGAGCCGGAAGCGTGAGCGACGGTTTTTAACAATCCGTCGCTCACGCTTCCGGCTCGTACTTCTCTCGGGCATCAGATATTCCGCTCCTCGCACTTTGGATTTGGTCCACGAAAACCAATACAAAGTACGAGGAGCGTTTTTTTTCCCCATCGAGAAACTACCATGAAGAAATTCCTCTGCGGTCTGATCCTATTCGCCGGTGCGATTCTCCTAGCAACTCCGTTCGTCGAAGCACGCATCGCGCCGTTGCGTGTCGTGTTCATCTCCGGATCAGCCGAGTATGAATCGGACAAGACGATGCCGATCTTGAAGAAGTACCTCGAATCGAAGTATCCGTCGCTCGTCAACATGGTTACCGCGAAGGGCGACGATCTGCCCGGCCTGGAAGCCATCGATAAGTGCGAAACCGTCGTACTGTTCACACGCCGATTGAAGGTGCAAGGCGAGCAACTGGAACGGATCAAGAAATATTGCACGTCCGGCAAGCCGCTCGTCGGCATCCGCACGGCGAGCCATGCGATTCAAACATTCCTCGAACTCGACCAAGAGGTCTTCGGCGGCAACTACAAGGGCCATTACAAGGACGGGCCGCTCACGCAGGTCGAACTGATCGCGAGCGAAAAAACCCAGCAGATTCTCAGTGGCGTCACCGCTTTCAAATCGAAGGGCAGCCTTTACAAAAACACCGGGTTGGCCAAGGACGTCAACATCATGCTGTACGGTAGTGCTGATGGAAAGACGGAGCCGATCGCCTGGACGCGCGAATACAAGAAGGGGCGAATCTTCTACACGTCGCTCGGTCATCAGAAGGATTTCGAAGAAGAGAGTTTCCTACGCCTGATGACGAATGCGATCCTGTGGTCCGCGCAACGCACGCCGCGGACGAAGTGATCAATCGCGAAATTCGTTTAGCGCCCGCAAGACGCTTAGCGGGCGCTAAACGGGGAACGGAAAACACCATGTCTCTCACCCTCGCCCATCTCCCGCGATTGCCCAAACGACTGGACTGGCGCATCGGTTGTGTCGGGACTGGCTTTATTATGCGCGACTGCCATCTCGTCGCCTATCGCCAGGCCGGGTTCAATCCCGTCGCCATCACGTCGCGCGATCCGGCCAATGCCGAGGCAGTCGCGAAACAGCACGGCATCCCGTCTGTGCATCGCACGCTCGACGACATGCTCGACGATGACTCGATCGAGGTGCTTGATGTCGCCGTCCCGCCCGATATTCAAGCCGATGTCCTTCGCCGTGCGATCGAGCGAGGCAAGCATCTGCGCGGCATCCTCGCGCAGAAGCCACTCGCAATGTCCGTCGTTGATGCGCGCGATGTAATCAACCGTTGTGCGAAGGCAGGCATTGCGCTGGCCGTCAACCAAAACATGCGTTACGATCAATCGATCCGTGCCATGAAGGACCTTCTCAACCGCGGCACCATCGGCACACCGGTGCTCGCCACGATCGAGATGCGGGCGATTCCCCACTGGATGCCGTGGAGTGAAAAGCTGCATTCGCTCGCCACGTTCGTCATGAGCATCCATCACCTCGACACGTTTCGCTACTGGTTCGGCACGCCCGATCGGGTACTCGCCAGCACTCGGCCCGATCCGCGCACTAAGTTTTCGCATACCGACGGCATCAATCTCTACATCCTCGAATACGACAACGGCATCCGCGCCATGAGTTGCGACGACATCTGGACCGGCCCCGCCCGCGAAGGCTCCGAAAGCGACATCTACATCCGCTGGCGCGTTGAGGGCACGGACGGACTCGCCCGCGGCACCATCGGCTGGCCCAGCTACCCCGCCCGTACACCGAGTACGCTCGACTTCACGACGAAACAACAGCCCGGCTACTGGTTGTCGCCACGCTGGAAAGAAGCGTGGTTCCCCGACGCCTTCGTCGGCACGATGGCGCAGCTTCTGTGCGCAATCGAAAACGAAGCGGAACCGGAAATCAGCGGCCGCGACAACCTCGAAACCATCGCGCTGTGTGAAGCGGTGTTCGCTGCCGCGAAGGAGCATCGCGTGACAACGGTGGGCGAATTCCTGCGGTAGACGAGTTGCTTTCCGCTCACGGAATTAGCGTTCACCGCACGCGCACTCGTGACTCAGAAACTCCGTCAACTCGGATTCAAGCGCAGCGACGCGCGTCGGCGAAACTTGGCCGAGCTCCACAATGTTTTGGATATGTCCGACAAGGTTGCGGGCGATGCGTTCGTCCGTGTTCGCGCCGTGGTCGGAAAGCCTGAGGTTTGACAGATAATTCTGCCAATGGCATAAGGCCGTCGATTTCACGCGGCGATGGGCCTCACGAAGTGAAACCTCGCCGTGGGCCAGCGCCTTCAGCATGTCGTCAAATTGGGCTTTGAATGCGTAGTATTCGCGCAGGTCTTGCTGCGCGTAAAACGGAAGAATGTCGCGCGGATCAGGCAGCAGGGCTGAGACATCCATCGTCTTCAAGGCGATAATCCCAGCAGTCGCAACGATTGCGAGGAGGTTCATTGATCGATTCATAGAAGGTTCTCCGTTTTCTTTTTCAAACATCGGGGATTACACGACAGCGTTCATTCCTAAGCCGGTGCCTCACCAGATTCATGGGCGGGAGAGCCTTGGATGGCCGGCGCGTGCGTCAAAGACGTTAATTCAACTTCCGATGCGCATCATTGTAAAGGTTTGCGGTGAGAGAACAGTGAGTGAAATGATGAAAAATAAAGGAATGCCGCGTGGAGAGGATGGTCTGGCAGTCACAGTCGCCTAAACTAATCGTAAATCGCTGTATCGAGGAATAGTCAGAGGCACGTTTCATGCCAAAATGTGACGTTGGGGATTGCTGTTGGCCGCGCTTCAGTATCCATGCGACTAACCACTTGGTTCTCTTCCAAGTCTGCGTAAATAGAAATGCAAGCCCAAGGGTGAGGTACTCCGAACCCTTGGGATCCCAGAGGTTCGGAGTACCTCACCTCTGGGCTTAGGTCAAAATCCACAACTCTGGTTTGAGTCTTCTCGCGAGATCGAAGTTGAACGCGAAGTGATGATCCTGGCCACCGTGCAACGAATTATTAAGCCATGAGGGCGCGCGATAGCCGGACGCGATGGTCATTGGCCAAGGCGACACCGCCAAACCGCGCTTGTCTCATGCGCCTTCGATCAATAACAAATCCGTATGCCGTTTTACGTTCCAGTCGCACTAGACAATTAGCGCCAATGGCTGCAATTCTATCCTTCCCTGGCGACGATACAATTCAGGCAGCCTTACGTCATCTCCAGAATGGCGAATGCGTCGCCCTTCCCAGCGAATCGACTTACGAACTCGTCGGCTCGGCAATGTCAGAACGTGCGGTGGAAACGCTGGCCCGCTTCGCCGCGCCGACGGCCTTGCCGGCGATCCTCATCATGAACGATGACGACATCGCCGATTGCGTGCCGAATCTGCGGGGCGAAGGCCTGCGGGTCTATCGCAAACTCGGTCCCGTGCCAATGACGCTGCAAGTGGAATCGGCCTCCGCACCCTCCATTCTGCCAGCCGCGGCGAAAGGTCTGCTCATGCGCGACGGTCGCCTGGCGATCCGTCGGCCGGCCCATGCGATCTACGCCGAATTGCATTCCGTGGGTGAGCCGTTGATCGCCGTGCCGCTTGAAGGCGCCGTTGATGCGGCATCCACGGCTCGTATCGTCGGTGAGCATGCGGCGGCCATTGTCGATGGCGGCGCGGCGCAAATTGGTCGCACGCCGAGCATCGTGCAAACGAACGGTCGGCGCTGCCACCTGACTCATGTCGGCGGTTTGTTGCCCGAGGAACTCGACGAACTTTCTCGTTGCCGAATTGTCTTCATCTGCACAGGCAACACCTGCCGAAGCCCGTTGGCGAAAGTTCTGTGCGAACGGATGCTCGCCGATCGGCTAGGCTGTGAGCCGACGGAGCTCGCGCAACATGGCTACAGCGTGCATTCAGCGGGCTTGGCGGCGTCCAACGGATCGCCGGCGAGTTCCGAAGCGGTACTCGCCGCTGCCGAATATCGCGCCGACCTCTCGACGCACCAAAGCGCGATGGCGACGATCGAGTTGCTCCTCTGGGCCGACTTTATCTTCGCCATGACGCAAGGCCATTGGTACACGCTGCAAAGCATCGCCGTGGACGAATTGACGCCGCCGCGGATGCTGTCGCCTCGCCATGAGGACATCGCCGACCCGATCGGCGGTTCGCCCGCAGAGTATCGCACCTGTGCCCTGCAGATCGCGGAGTGTTTGACTGCGCATCTGAATGAATTGATCGAGGCCTAGCGGGAGTTCGTGCAACTATGAAGATCGTCATCGGCAGCGACCATCGCGGCGTCGAAATCAAGCGACGGCTTGTCACCGCCATCCAGACCATGGGCCACGATGTCGAAGATATCGGCGCGGACGGTGCCGAGAGCGTCGATTATCCCGACTACGCCTATGAAGTCGCCAAACGCGTGGGCAATAAATCGGCGGATCGCGGTCTGTTGATCTGCGGCACCGGCATCGGCATGTGCATCGCGGCGAACAAAGTGCGAGGCGTACGTGCCGCTCCGTGTCAGGACACGCTCACGGCGGAACTGAGCCGGCGCCACAACGACGCTAATGTGCTGTGTTTATCCGCGGATTTGACAGGTGAAGAACAGATGGCTCAGATGATCCGCCTCTGGCTCGACACGCCTTTCGACGGCGGCCGCCATGCTCGGCGTGTAGAGAAGATCACGAAGATCGAAGCGGACCAGGCGAAGGTTTAGCCGCTCGCCTTTGGCAAGCGCGACTTAGTGATATTCGCGCTCGCCAAAAGCGAGCGGCTAAACAAACAATCACCGCCCCATCGCCTTTTTCAGCGTTACGCCGAGGTCGGCAGGGCTTTCGGCGACGAGGATCCCCGCCGCCTTCAGCGCGGCGATTTTGTCGCTCGCGGCGCCGCTGCCGCCGGAGATGATGGCGCCGGCGTGGCCCATGCGCTTGCCCGGCGGGGCGGTTTGTCCCGCGATGAACGCCGCCACCGGCTTCGTAACATACTGCTTAATGTAAGCCGCCGCGTTTTCCTCGGCATTCCCGCCGATCTCGCCCGCCATTAGGATCGCTTCCGTTTGCGGGTCGGCCTGGAAGAGTTTGAGCACGTCGATAAAGTTCGTGCCGTTCACGGGATCCCCACCGATGCCGACGCAAGTCGATTGGCCCAAGCCCAAATTCGACAGCTGCCAAACTGCTTCGTACGTCAACGTGCCGCTACGGCTCACGACGCCAATCGGCCCTGCCTTGTGGATATGGCCGGGCATGATGCCAATTTTGCACTGCCCTGGCGTGATGACGCCCGGACAATTCGGCCCGACGAGCCGACAGTTCGGCTTACCCTGCAAGTATCGCACCGCTCTGGACATGTCGAGTACCGGAATGCCTTCGGTGATGGCTATGATAATGCTGATCCCCGCGTCGGCTGCTTCCATGATCGCATCGGCGGCGCCGGCAGGAGGTACGAACACCATCGACGCGTTGCACCCCGTCTTCTGCACCGCTTCGTACACGCTGTTGAACTGCGGAAACCCGTCCTTCGCCGTCCCGCCCTTGCCAGGCGAAATACCGCCGACGATGGTTGTGCCATAATCCCGGCACTGCTGCGAGTGAAACAGCCCCGCTTTGCCCATACCCTGCACAACGACGCGCGTGTTCTTGTCAACCAAGATGCTCATGAGTGGTGTCCGTATTTCGTGACGACGGTTTGTTATCACATCAAGATATGAGGGGTGCGGTAAGGAAACCAGAGGAAGCCGCGCCGCTCGTCTTCGATCCCAGGCTCCTGGCTGGGATCGAGGGGAAATGACCAACACCCCGCCCGGACGTTCGCTCACGCTACCAGCCCGAGCGGATTTTTTTTCTTTGGGGCGAATAGCTCCCGGACAACGATGCTGGACTCCACACTCCAGGAACCGCCGCGAAGCACATACGCACCGTCACAGGCATGGCACAATCTCGTAGCTCTCGTGCTTTCCGTATTTTCGCGATTAACTTGTTCGCCGCATATAATGACGCCACCCTCAATAGTCGATTTCCGAGGCTGAAGAGGCGGCCTGAATGCCTCGCTTACGCTTCAGCCTCCGACGGAAAATCGACTTTTGATGGGCGCGTCTATAATGATGTAAGAGGACACGTAGCTTAAGGAGTCACAGTCGTGGCCACTCGCTTCCCGCGTTACAGTTCTGAGGATTTCGCTCGGCGAGGCACAGATCTCTATGAAAACAAGTTTCGCTCGCTCGTCGAACGCGGAAACTACGGACGCATCCTATCCATTGCCATCGAGCCCGGCGATTACGCGCTCGGTGAAGACTGCATGCAAGCGGCTACGCCCTTGCTCGCCAAGAATCCCGACGCCCAAATTTGGTCGCTCCGCATCGGCCACGTCGCCGTGGATAAATTCGGCGGCGGCGACATGCGGGAGAAACCATGATCGTCGGGAGGGTCAATTCTCAATTTGAACCGCAAATCGGTGTTTTTATTGAGGACTCCAACGGGCAAGAACAGACGATCGACTTCGCAATTGATACCGGATTAACCGGATACATGAGTTTGCCCGCCGCCACGATCTCTAAGCTTGGACTCGCCCGGACGCAAAAACGGAACGTGCAATTAGCCGACGGAAGCGTAATTGCTTTGGATGTTTACACAGCGACATTGATTTGGGACAGCCAATCCAGAATGATTGAAGTGTACGCCTGCAATTCTGCTCCAGTGATCGGGATGAAAATGCTTATCGGATACGAAGTGAAAAATCGCGTCATCGCGGGTGGCCCGGTGTGGATTGACGTTGTCCCGTGACGGCGGTTGTACGATCCCACGGCCGGTTCCGTGCTGCTATACCTCTACGGGTAGGTTTGTCGTTTTTCCGAGCCGCGACCGTGAGGGAGCGGCCGACAGTATACCGTGCGTTCGTTGTCGGCCGCTCCCTTACGGTCGCGGCTCGGAAAAGAACTGATTCGGCCGAAATTGCGACATTCTCAAGCGTGAAAAGTTTACCTGGCTTGATATACGGCTACTTCCTTGAGTCGCCGCGAGGCTCCTGAAGCCTGGCAAGCTTTGCCTTCGCCGCTTGTGTTAGGGGTATCCTCAACGCGAACACAACAAAACCCGAAAACCGCTGTCGTTGAGGCGGCTGACCGGCGTGTTGCTGTCGCGGTAGGCGGCGCGACAGACTCCTGAAACACTTTACCAGGAACCGCCGCGAAACACACAATACTTCTTTTCACCGTCGCACCAATCCTCGCTTCGCTCGGATCAAAAAAAGAAAAAGAGCAAAGGGTAAAAGAACAAAGGGCATAGTGTGATTTAGTCCAGGCAGAAACAAGCACGGAAACCGTAGTTGCCGCCCCAGTCGCCAGGCTCGCCTCGGTGACGAGAAGCGGAACGGCAGATCCTGGGACCATCGTTCCACGATCCGCCACGGCGCACGCGGGTACTTCCAGAACTCGGACCTTTCGGGTCGCTTGAGTCTTGTTTCGGATAGTCTCCGTACCAATCCGCGCACCATTCCCAGACGTTGCCATGCATGTCGAATAGGCCCCATACGTTCGCCCTTTTTCTTTCCCCGACGGGATGCGTTGTACGTCCGGAGTTGCCGGCGAACCAAGCATATTCGCCAAGGACGACGGGATTGTCACCAAAGCAATAGGCGGTCTCGGAACCGGCGCGACAGGCAAATTCCCATTCGGCTTCGGTGGGCAAACGGAAGCCTGTGCCGCTCAGGATCGTGACATTGTCGCCGTCAATCATGTAATACGATTTCTTCTTTTCCACAATGCTCAGGACGTTGCAAAAAGTTCACGGCATCGAACCAGGAGGCCTGTTCGACGGGTAGGTTGCATTTCTTGATGAAATGTCTGGAATCGGGGTTTTCGACCATGACGGTTAGCCATTCCTCCTGGGTGATCTGATGGATGCCGAGGTGAAAACCCTTGGTCTGCGTGACGCGATGTGGCGTCTCACTGGAATGGCGATCCTTCTCGGTCGTCGGGCTACCCATCATGAATGATCCAGGCGGAACCCACGCGAACTTCATGCCGAGGCTGTTGGTGAAGAGGTCGCCGGGTTTGTGAGTCGGTACGGTTTCGAGGGGCATAACGCGGAACTCCGTGGTCGGGATCAGAGTGCCTCGTACTTATTCGCTTGGCGATGCGAGGGATTTGAAGCGAATGGCGATTATTGTATGGGCGGGCGCGTTGATTCATCACCCCCACCAATCGCTGCGCTCATGGTGGGGCTTGGGTCGTTCATCCTTTCAATATCACCTTGCCCGTCAGCGTGCCCGCTTTTTGCAGCGTGTTCTCTTCCAGGAAGCGGTGGGCGGCGGCGGCTTCGGCGAGTTTGTACGTCTTGCCGATCGGGATGTGCAACTTCTTCGCGGCGAACCAGCGGTTGATGTCGTCGGCACAGATGCGTTGCTCGTCGGGCGTGGCGTTGAACATCGCGAAGCCGTGCAGGGCCAGGCCTTTGACGTAAAACGGGCCGACCGGAAACGTCGGTTGCGCCTGCCTGCCGGCCATCACGACCATGCGCCCACGAGACGCCAGGAGGTCGATCGTTTTGATGAAGTCGGGTTCGCGCTGGGTTTCGTACCAGACGTTGACGCCCTGCCCGGCGGTGAATTCTTTGACGCGTGCGGGGATGTCGTCGGTTTTGTAGTTGAGGACGAGATCGGCGCCCCAGCTTTGGCAGAGCTTGGCTTTTTCGGGCGAGCCGACGGTGGTGATGGCCCTGGCGCCGACAGCCTTGGCGAACTGCACGACCATCGAGCCGACGCCGCCCGTGCCGCCGTTGACGAAGACGGTTTCGCCCGGCTTCAGGCCGCAACGCTGGAACAAACCCAGATGCGCCGTGATGCCGACGAGGGCGACGGCGGCGGCGTCTTCGTCGGTCGTGCCGGCCGGCGTGGGGTAGAAGAACTCCTCGCTCGCGCAGACGTATTCCGCACACGTACCTTGCCGACCGAGTAGGCCCTGGTTGGAACCCCAGACGCGATCGCCGACCTTGAAGCGTTTGACGTTCGGCCCGACCGCTTCGACTTTGCCCGCGACATCGGAGCCGGTGATGAACGGCGTCGGCAGGGCCATCTTCACCATGCCTGAGCGGATGTAGGTGTCGATCGGATTGAGGGCGGCGACGGCAACGCGGATCAGTATCTCGTTGTCCTTCGGCGTTGGCGTGGGCATGTCGGCCCAGCGCAGCACTTCGGGTTCGCCGGGCGTGTCAAGGATGGCGGCTTTCATGGGTGTGTCTCCGGGTTCGTTGATTCTGTTAATCGTTTAGCGCTCGCGCGTCACCTTGCGAGCGCTAAACGTAAACCGGTTAGCGTTTCAATTTTCGGGCGGCGGCTTCGACGTTGGGGTCGCCCCACCGCGTGCCTTCGGGGACGGCGGGTTTCTTCGCTTCGCCGTCGTAGAGAGGCAAGTCGCGCGTCGGAGCATCACCGGGCAGGCGGACGCCGTGGCCGTCTACGGCGTAGAACTTGTCACCGAACTTCACGGCCAACACGGGCGTGCGGTAGCTTAGTTTTACGCGGATGTGTTTCGGCGGCGTGATCTCCACGTCCTCCACGCGTTCCACCCACGGATGTTTCGCGAAACCTTCGTGAAGCTGATCGAGCAGGTCGTCGCTCAGCACGTTCAACTTCGTCGGCAGGCCCGAGTAGTAATGAATCTGGTCGAGAAACTTCGCTCGATCCATGACTTCCGGCGGGTCGCATTCGATCTCGGCAATCGCGACGAGATAGCGCTCGCGGCCAGCCAAATAATCGCGTCCCCAGCGGCTGAGCGCGACGATGCTGCCGACCAAGAGCACGACGAGCATTGTCGATAGCCCGGCCTTCCACATCCACGCACGAAATGGGGCGGCGTCGTCAGGAGGTTTCTTTTTGTTTTTCATGAAAGCGCAATGGACGCGCTCGCCGCAGGCGAGCGGCTAAACAACCGGCATTCTCACCATACGGAAATCGCCAGTTCGAGTTCGATGTGGAAGCGATCGTTCACGCGAGTTCGGACCAAATCGACGAGCCGTAGTACGTCGCGCGTGGTTGCGCCGGACTCGACGACGAGGTAGTTTGGATTCCGCTCGCTGATGGCGACGGCGCCGACCTTCGTCGTGTTTAGTCCGGCTTGCTCTATCAACGCTCCTGCGTTCAGACCGGGCGGATTCTTAAATATTCGCGCGGTGGATTGATAGCTGAACGGTTGCGTTGCTTTGTACTGAATCCAGGCTTTGCGCAATCGCTTCGTAATCGTGTCGCGGTTGTCGTTGTCGAGCGAGAACTCGGCCGAGATCAGCACGGGATCGTCGAGAATCGTGCCGGACGACGTGAAGCGTATCTCGTCGTGTTCGCGCGTTTGCACGTTGCCCTGGCTGTCGATAACCTCGACGCGGCGAACGAGTTGGCCGATGTCCGAGTTGCGATCACCGGCATTGAGGAGCAGCGCCCCGCCGACGGTTCCCGGCAGGCCGACCATCGATTCAAGCCCCGCCAGGCCATTGCGGCAGGCATGCGCGATGAGCGCGGTGAGAGTCGCGCCGGAGCCCGCCTTGACCGAGCGTTTTTCGACGCTGACTTGCGTAAAGGCCGGCGTAACGAGACGCAGCACGATGCCGGCGACACCTTCGTCGCGCACCAGAATGTTCCCGCCACCGCCTAATATGCGGTAGCGAAGTTGCTTTGCCGAGCAATGCCGAATCACTGCCGCCAACTCGTCGCGCGTGCGAGGCTGCACGAGCACCTCGACCGATCCACCGACGCCGAGCGGCGTATGCGGCCCGAGCGGGGCGTTGAACTGCGTGAAGTCGGCGAAGTCCTTGAATTCCGCTGCGATATTCGTCGAGGCCATGCGTGTCTCCGGGTTAGCTGTCTGTCCAACATTATATGATTTCCGCTTGCGGCTTAGCGCTTGGAGTATCCCACGCGATCACTACCGTTGTGTCAATCGGAGCCGGCCGAACTATAACATCTCGATACCTCTCTTTGGAGATTGCCGAATGTTTCAGGTTACGCGCGAGATTCGCTTTTGCTATGGGCATCGCTTGCTCAATTATAATGGCAAATGCAAGCACCTGCATGGTCACAATGGCCGAGCCGTCATAACGCTCGAAGCGGATCGGCTCGACACGCTCGGCATGGTCGTGGATTTCTCCACGATCAAGCGAGTCGTAAGCACCTGGATCGACGCTAATCTCGACCATCGCATGATCCTGCACAAAGACGACCCGATTCTGCCAACGCTGCGCCAGCAGGGCGAACCGGTCTTTGTGATCGACGTCAATCCCACAGCGGAAAACATCGCGAAGTTGATCTACGACCATATCGCCGCGCAAGGCTTCCCGATTACCGAGGTCAAATTGTGGGAGACGGAGGATTCGTTTGCGGTCTATCGGCCTCATCGTGAATTAAAGTTAGAAAAATGAGACTGGCCGCAAATAATATCGAACGGCTGGCGAATTATGTGGGGAAATTGTTTAATTCCGCTTGCGGCTTAGCGCTCAATGATAACCCACGAGAACGCTAAGCCGCAAGCGGAAACGCCACGCATCCAATCGGAGCGATCCCCATGTCAACCGCATCTCCGGGTGCACCGATCGTGCCTCCTTCAAAGCCGCGGCGCCGTCGTTGGCCCTATTTGCTCGCCGGCGTGCTGTTGCTGTTGGCCACGCCACTCGCTTATTACGCGTTGTTGCAATTTCGCACGCAGAACGATTGGCGGGCGGCCGAGGCGGAGGCCGACGCTCTCGATCCGCGCTGGCGCATGGAGCAGATACTCGCCGATCTCGCACCGATTCCCGATGAGGAAAACCTCGCACTGGCGACGATCCGCATCCTCGCGCCGGGAAAGACGCACGTCTCCATGCCGGTCAAACGCTATGAGGTGCTCTTCCCTGTCGATTATCCCGTCAATGCCGAGATGAATCCCGAGCAGATAAAGTTTCTGGGCGACAACTTTCAAAAGCTCGGCAAACGGCTCGACGATGCCCGCGAACTGCGAAAGTACACCAAAGGCCGATTCAAGCTGGCGATCAGCGAAGATTTTTTCAGCACGCTTATGTCGGATCATCAGGACGTTCGCATCCTTGCCGAATGGTTGACCCACGACGCCAGGCTCTTGGCCCAGGACGACGAGATGGACAAGGCTCTGCGATCGTGCGAATCGTGTCTAGCGCTCGGATGTACGTTTCGTGATGATCCGTTTCTAATTGGTTTCTTGATTCAATGTGCGATGCATAGCAACGCCGTCATCGCTATCGAGCGCGTGTTGGCCCAGGGCGAAGCGACGGACGCCGCGCTGCTGCGTGTGCAGCAACGAACGCTTGCGGAATATCACGCCACGAGTTGGGTGACGGCGATGCGTGGTGAACGAGCAGGGCAGCACCAGTTTTTTGAGGGCGTTCGTGCCGGAAAATTGAGCCTCAAGGGATGGACCAACGGAAGGGGCGACGGCTTCTTCGGCGCCCTGACCGAAGGAGGAGGTCACTTGTTTCCTGGGATATACCTAAACCAATATCCAGATTTGCTTCGCCATAATTCGGCTCTCGTCGAGATTAGCAAACTTCCTACCCACAAACGTAAAGAGAAACTGGACCAGTCGTCGAAGACCGTCAGTGACAACCGAAATCGGGTGATTCGTGTTTTTTCGAGCGCGGTCACAACGATTCACAGCGCCGAAGGCCGCACACGCGGTTTGCTGCTCTCCGCCGCCGTCGCGATTGCGTGTGAGCGCTATCGGCTCCAGCATCCGCAGCGATCCTGGCCGGGAACGCTGGAAGATGTCGTCAAGAAGGGCATGCTCGATGAAGTGCCGCGCGATCCGGTCGATAACCAGGCGCTGCGTTTTCGCACAACCAAGGAAGGCATCGTCGTCTATTCGATCGGCCCGGACGGAAGCGACGACGGCGGGAAGATCGATCGCAACAACTCGAATCATCCGGGCGTGGATGTCGGCATGCGTCTGTGGACCGTAAACCTGCGCCGCCAACGGGCGCTGCCCGCACCGGCGGAACGGGAGGTGCCGAATTGAGTGCGTTGTGAACGTGCGTGTGAACGTTTGATGAAGATTGCTGTGATTGCGAATACGCCTTTGGTCTGGTTTCCGCACTCGGTACAATGTTGCAAACGAACCGCGCGGAGAATCAGATCATGTCGGAAACGATAACGCCCCTCGTTGTGCCCACGGATGGCGCACCCGTGATACCATCGCTCGATGATTCCAGCCTCTACATCAATCGAGAATTGAGTTGGCTGGCGTTCAATCGTCGCGTGTTGGAGGAGGCCCTCGATCCGTCTGCGCATTTGCTCGAACGCATCAAGTTCTTGGCGATTTTCGCTTCTAACCTTGACGAATTCTTCATGGTCCGCGTTGGCGGGTTGCAGCAAAAGGTCGGCGCCGGCGTGAGCGTCGGCTCCGGGGCGGATCGCATGGCCCCGCTCGATCAACTCGCTGCTGTCAGTCTGGCTGTGCGCGACATGTTTCAGGCGGCCTATGCCTGTTTCAACGACCAGCTTCGGCCTGCGCTCGACAAAGAAAATATTCTGCTCCGCGCAGGCAAAGACGTGACCGAGTCGCAAAAGACGACGCTGGCCACGTATTTCCGCCGCGATATCTTTCCCGTGCTCACGCCGCTGGCGATCGATCAAGGGCATCCGTTTCCGCATTTGTTGAACAAGTCGCTCAATCTGGCCGTCATCCTGCGTCGGCCGCGCGACAACGAGCAGCGTTTCGCCGTGGTCCAAGTGCCGGCGGTGTTGCCACGCTTTGTGCAGCAGAAGCTCGAATCAGGATCTCTTCTTATCTCGCTGGAAACGCTGATTCGCATGCACCTGCCCGAATTGTTTCCCGGCATGGGCATCGAGCATACCGCCGTGTTTCGTGTCACGCGCAACAGCGAATATGAAATCGACGACGACGAGGTCGAGGATCTGTTGAAGACCATCGAGGAGGAAGTGCGCAAACGCCGCCGCGGGTTCGCAGTCCGGCTGGAAATCGAGGCGAATGCCCATCCGGACGTGGCGAATTTTCTGATGCAGGCACTCGACCTCGATGCGAGCGATGTCTATTCGCACGACATCTTTCTCGACATGACAGGCCTGTTTCAGGTCTATGCCTTACCGGGCTATCCGCACTTGCGCGATCCCCAGTTCGTGCCCCAGACGGTTACGGAGTTCAGCGGCGCCACTAGCATCTTCGCCGCGATTCGCACGCGGGATATATTACTGCACCATCCGTTCGATTCGTTCGGCCTCGTCGTCGATTTCATCGAAACCGCCGCTAAAGACGAGCGCGTGCTGGCGATCAAGCAAACGCTCTACCGCACCAGCAGCGATTCCTCTATCGTCAAAGCGCTCCAACTCGCTGCCGACAATGGCAAACAAGTGACGGCAGTCATCGAGCTTAAAGCCCGTCTTGACGAAGAGCGCAACATTCAGTGGGCCAGGCAGCTCGAAAAATCCGGCGTCCATGTCGTCTTCGGATTCGTCGGCCTGAAGACCCATTGCAAGGTCGCGCTCGTCGTTCGCCGTGAGGACGACGGTATTCGCCGTTACGTACATCTCGCCACAGGCAACTACAACCAGCAGACGGCACGCCTCTACACCGATCTCGGCTTTTTCACCAGCAACAACGATTTCTGCGACGATGCCTCGGCTCTGTTCAACTACCTCACCGGTTACTCGGAATTGCCGCAATGGCGCAAGCTTGTCGTCGCGCCGAGCCGAATGCAAACGTTCATGATCGAGCGTATCGAGAACGAAGCACGTAATGCCCGTGCTGGCCGGTTGGGGCGCATCATCGTCAAGATCAACGGCCTGCTCGAACCAGCGATCGTCCAGGCGCTTTACCGCGCCAGCCAGGCGGGCGTGAAGATCGACATCATCTGCCGGGGCATCTGCGCGTTGCGGCCAGGCATTCCGGGGATCAGCGAGAACATTCGCGTTATTTCCATCATCGATCGCTTCCTGGAACATAGCCGAATCGTTCACTTTCACAACGGCGGCGACGCTCAGGTTTACATCGGGTCGGCGGACTGGATGGATCGCAATCTGAGCCGGCGCGTAGAGGTTGTGTTCCCGGTCGAGAATCTCGAATTGAAGAATCGGCTCGTGCACGAAATTCTTGCGATCGGCCTGGCGGACAACACCAAGGCACGGGAACTATTGCCGGACGGATCGTATCGCCGGGTGATGCGCGCACCGGATCAGCCTGCGGTACGCAGCCAGGAACGCTTCCTGGAAATCGCCGCCCAGACCGCGCAACGCCGGCCACACGAGCCGATGGCGCCGCCCGTGAGTTCCGTGACGACGCCTGCGAAAGCGCGAACCCGCGGCAAACGCGGTACGCGGAAGGAAGGGTGACGCTTAGCCGCTCGCCTTTGGCGAGCGCGACCCTCGTACCGCGCGGTATTTGTTCGCGCTCGCCAAAGGCGAGCGGCTAAACGAATGCAATACTATCCGTATGCTAATCGATATGAATGCCGGCATTGTCATCCTTATCCTCAAGATCGCTGTCGTCGCCGTCACGGTGCTATGGCTTGGCTCGCTGATCACGCTCGCGCTGGGCCAGACGAAATTGCATGGCCGAATCAATATCGTTTTTTTCGTGCTGACGCTTATCGCCCTCTTTGGCCTTGAGGTAATTGCCCGCGTCATCGGCCCGCCCGGCATGTTTGACGACTACCTTGAACTCAAGGACGCCCGCCTGGCTATGCGAATCCACCTGGCGTTTTCCGTGCCTTCGGCGTTACTTCTCTTTGTGATGTTGTTTACCGGCCTGAAACATAAACGAAAAGTTCATATCGCAATGGGTGTCGTGTTCAGCGTGCTCTGGATCGGCACGTTTATTACGGGCGTCTTCTTTTTGCCGCACGAATGACCGTGGTGATTTTGGCGAGGGCTGCATGATGCCAACCGACGCGCTGACACCTGAAGATTTGAGCCGAACCTACGCGGATTTGGTCGGCGATGCGCCAGCCGACGCACCACCGCCGATCGAACCGGATGCGGACACGACCCCGCCGCCGCCCATGCGCATTATCGAAGCGTTGCTCTTCGTCGGCGGTTCGCCGTTGACGGCCAATCGTGCCCGCGAGATTCTGCGGGGATTGTCCGAGGAACATTTCAACGAAGCGATCACGCAACTCAATCACGACTATCGTCGGCAGAATCGGCCCTACACGATTCTGTTCCACGACGACGGTTATGCCCTGACGCTCCAACCACGCTTTCGCCATACCATCGAAAAGCTCTACGGCGGCGTCCGCGAAGCCCGCCTGTCCACGGCTGCGGTGGACGTGCTCGCTCTGGTCGCCTACCGCCAACCCGTCACCAAAGCCGAGGTGGACAACATCCGCGGCGGCGATTCGGGCACGCTGTTGCGCCAGCTCGTCCGCCGCGGCTTGATCCAGGTCGCCCCTCTCGTCGGCGGCGAACCGAACGAAGTCGCTTATTCGACGACGCCGCGATTTCTGGAGATGTTCGACCTGCGCAACCTCGACGATTTGCCGAAGACGCACGATTTGCAGAAGATGTAGGGGGGAGTGCGGATTGCAGATTTTAGATTGCAAATT
>CAMAUE010000109.1 GCA_945861245.1 Singulisphaera sp. GP187 | reverse complement strand
CGTTCAGAACCGCGCAGAGCGACGGGCCTTGCCTTGGCTTTTTCATGGAAAATTGTCCACCACAATAACTTTTAATTACTTACAAATTAAAAGTTACCATCGTGGGGCGCGGCTGTCAATAACTTTTAATAAAAGACAAATTAAAAGTTGCGCCCGTACGACCAACCACATAGCGCTCGCATCGGTGTCCTGCGAGCGCTAAGCCGCAAGCGGATCACTTCCCCTTCAGCCGTTTTGCCAGGGCGTCGATTTGGGCTTTGCATGCCTTGCGCGCTTCGCCGTAACCCTTCGGGTTGATGTTCGGCGTCTTCAAGTAATCGAGCACGATCTGCTCGGCGGCGACGAGTTCCGCACAGGCATGGGCGGTCTCCGAGGCGACTTCGTTCGGGATCGTCGTCACGCCGTTGCGGTCGCCATGCAGCAGTTGGCCGGGCGTGATCTGGATGCCGCCGACATGCACTGGGACATGCACCTGCAAGATGTGGCAGAAGCCGTGGGCGCAGATCGCGCCGTCGGCGAAGCACGGGAAGCTCATCGCTTCGACCTGGTCGAGATCGCGTGCCGCCCCGCTCGTGATGAGACCGGCCGCACCGAACGCCTTGTAGGTGGTGCACATGACCTCGCCGAACGTTGCCGACATCACCGGCGTGTCGAGATCCTGGAACACGACGATCGGTGGTCCCGGAAGCTCGGCGAAGGCGGCGACCTGCTGATCCAAGCCCGAGTACACGTTGCCCGAGGTCGGCGGAAAGGCCGAGCGAAACGTGGCCGTCGAAGCATACCCGACCATCGGCGGCAGCTTCGGATAGCACGCCTGGATGCGCTTGTCCATGTAAAAGGCGGTGCGAGAGCAGAGATCGAACAACTCGACGACATTGCAAATCGTCGGCGTGTCGTACTTCTTTAGCAGGGCGAGGTCGGCGGCGGCAATTGGGGACATAAGTAAGGTTCCTTATTGTTGTTGGTTTACGTGTTGTTTGTTTACGTTTAGCGCTCGCGTGGCACCATGCGAGCGCTAAACGTAAACAAATTAAACCATTTCATCGGCATGATAACTCGACCGCACATACGGCCCGCTCGCAACTTCTCGGAACCCCAGCGATCGTGCCAGCACCGCGAGCTCATCGAACTCCGCCGGTGGCAGGTAGCGAGCGACCGGAATGTGCTTCAGCGTCGGCGACAGGTATTGGCCAAGCGTCAGGACATCGCAACCTGCGGATCGCAGGTCGCCGAATACGTCGAGCAATTCCTCGCGTGTCTCGCCCAGGCCGAGCATCAAGCCGGACTTCGTCACGATGTGCGGCGCCTTCGCTTTGACGCGCGCCAGCAGATCGAGCGAGCGCTGGTACTCCGCTCGGCCTCGTACTTTCTTGTAAAAGCGTGGCACGGTTTCGGTGTTGTGGTTGAAGACCTCCGGCTGGGCTTCGATGACGCGATCGATCGCCGCGGTGTCGCCGAGGAAATCAGGCGTGAGCACTTCGATGCGAGCCGAGGTCCGAGCGCGAACGGCGAGCACGCATTGATAAAAATGCTCGGCCCCGCCATCGCTGAGATCGTCGCGCGTGACCGAGGTAATGACGACGTGCTTCAGACCAAGCCGATGGGCCGCCTCGGCGACGCGGGCGGGTTCGTCCGTTTCAAGGGCCTCCGGTGTGCCACGAGGAACGGAGCAGAAACCGCATGGCCGGGTGCACAGATTGCCCATGACCATGAACGTGGCCGTACGGCGTGACCAACACTCGGGGCGGTTGGGACAGCGTGCGCTTTCGCAGACTGTCTCCAGGCCGAGTTCGTGGATGAGATTGTTGGTAAAGAAATTCTCGTTGCCAACGGGCAGCGGGCGTTTCAACCAATCGGGCAGACGGCGCGCGGGCTCGGCGGGCGGCGCGGCGAGTTCCGAGGTGATCATGGGAAGGGTCAGCATAAATACCGCAGTTTCGCTTTCGTCACCAAATCCACTAGGTTGCAAAAATTCGCTGGTTTCCGTCCTTCCGCCAAACCGATCATTACAGTGGCGGCGCAAAGAATAGTTTATGGGAGCGACGAACCAACGCAAACGCGGGTTTGGAATTCCGCCGCTTGCGGGTTAGCGATCACAACATCCCGCGCGATCGCTACCGAGTAAATGAAAGAGAAACCGTATCCTTCGCAACGAGATAGTTTGGAAAAACGCGAAATTTTGATAAAATGGGAGCGCGCCCGGTCGCTCCTCCCAGCACATAGATTCGTTGCGAAGATGCCTCGACGGACCGCGGTTCTTCCTCAATTGAAGGACGCCGATTCCATGATTGTCGTTATGAAATCTCGTCGATCGCCTACGAGCCGCTCGGTCATCACGATCGTAGCGTCGGCGTTGGTGCTTGCGTTCACGTTGGGCGCAGCCGACTGCCTCGCCAACGATCCGGTGGATAGACTGCGCGACGCCCTGAACCCCGGCGTCACCGAGCCGACGCCTCAGCAAATCGCCCTGCGCAACAAAAGCATCACGCAAATCATTACCGGCCTGCGCTACCTCGGCGACCTTCGCCGGGCTTACTTCCTCCGCGAGTGGGGAAACCCGGCTGACGCCGGCGAGAAGAAATCCGATCTCGAAGCCTTTAAGAAGCTCATCGGCGAACGCATCAAGTCAACGATCCGCGCCGGCGCCGACGGCGGCGAACCACACCAACTCGCCGCAGCCATGCACATTGCCGAAGTCGCCGAGAGCGACATCCCGTCCGAACGCAAAGCCGACGGCAAGTTCGCTGCGGGCTTCGCCAACGTCCTCCTCGGCGACAAGGGCCTTTTGAAAAACCCCAGCATCACGATTCGCCAAGCGGCGATCCACGCCCTTGGCAAAATCACACCGCTGCCCGACCCAGCTCTCGACGCCTTGACCAGTGTTATTCGCAATGACCAACTTGGCCCGCGGCGATTGGCGGCGTATGCACTCTACGATCTCGTCAAAAACGCCCATTTCCTCGACCGTGAAAGCGAGCTGCGCACCATCGAACGCGCTATCCAGGTCGCCACCGCCGGTCTTACCGATGCCGACGATCACGTGCGTGGCCACTGCCTCGAAGCTATCAAGCTCGCCGCCGAGCGCAACCTCGATTATCCCTGGCTGATCGACCCGATGCGGTTGAACGCGAAAGACGGCAAGATCGCGCCCGAGAAGGAATTCGTCAAAGTCCTTGAGGCCTACGCACTCGCCACGCCGAAGCTGCTTCAAGCACTGAGCGACCAGAACTTGAACATCAAGTTGACGGCGATGATGGCACTGGAAAAGATCAGTGTCGCCCGCGCCCGCCTCATCGCCAAAATCGACGAGAAGGCGGCGGAACTCAATCCGGATAAGTTCTGGCCAAAGTACCAATTGCTCAAGAGCAACGGTATCGCCGACCCGCTGGGCAACATGGTCGAACGCGGCTGGATCGCCATTGCGCATCTGTTGCAGCGCGGGTCCGAAAAGGAATCGGTTGACGTTCGTCGGAGCGCCGCTCAGCTTTTGGAAATCCTTGCGGAGGATATCGATCGCACATCAGCGGAGTTGCACAAGAACAAACCATCCGAACGCCGACGCTTTGTCGGTGCGATTATGGCGGGCCTAATCGACACCGATCGCTTTGTGCGGCTAACATCGACTCGCGCATTGCGTGCCATCGATTCGGCTCAGATTGATCGCGAGACCGTGCTGACGATTGGTTACATCCTGATCGACAACAAGCAAAACGATGCCGACCTATCCGAAGCAGCCGTGAAGACCGTGGAAGCGATCGCTGGCAATACGAACGCCAAAGCCGCTATCCCGTTTCTGAAAGCCGTGCTGGTCGATCCGCTGAAGGACGCCGAGACGCGCGTTCGCGCGATGCAAGCGCTCATCGCGATCGGCGGCGTGGAAGCGAACGACGCCTTTCCGCAGATCATCGCTGCGCTCAGCGACTCGGATGTCCGCGTCCGACGAACCGCCGCGGAAGCGCTCGGTCGTTTGGCCAGGCCGACGACGCGCGAAATCGCTGCCGACGCCCTGCGAGCGTTACGAGCCGCCCTGCGCGACGACGATCCGGAAGTGCGGCTCCATGCGACCGAAGCGATTCTAAGCATCATTGTGCCGAAAGCGCTATAGATCCCCGCTTGTCGTTTAGCGCTCGCATCGCGCCATGCGGGCCCTGAACGAAACAAGTGGGGCAGACATTCTTGTCTGCCTTTGTAGCCTTGGCAGACAGGAATGTCTGCCCCACGGAAGGGCTGCTCTTACATTTTGAACAAATTTACAGTACACTGCCTTCGTATCCATCCTGCCTTCGATGGGCAACTCCCATGCTCGATGACCTCGCGCGCGAAGACGTAATTCGCACCGTCGATTCGATGGTCGCCGAGCTGCTCAACGCTGCCCACATAACCGCGCCGCCGATCGATGTCATCGCCCTCGCTCAAGCACACCTCGGCTTCACCGTCTGCGTCGACAGCAGTCAGCCGCAGCGCGGGCGGGCACAGCGTACGCTGGGCAAGAAGCAAATCTACCTCAAACCGGAGCCACGCGAGGAACGCCATCAGTGGACCGTCGCCCACGAGATCGGCGAACACCTCAAAAGCGAACTGCTGGCGAGGCTCGGCATCGAGCCAGGTCAAACTCGCGCAATGGCCGGTGAATCGCTCGCCAACCTCTTCGCCTATCGCCTGCTCGTGCCGACGCCCTGGTTCAAGACCGACGCGCCAACATTTAACTACGATCTGCTCGCACTGAAAGCTCGATATGCGACATCGAGCCATGAAGTGATCGCCATGCGCTTTCTCGACCTGCCGGCTCCGTGCGTGGTGACGATCATCGACAACGAAAAAGTGAGCCGTCGCAAGGGCAACGCCTTCGCTTTGAAGCGAGCGTTGCTGCCCATCGAGAAGCGCTGCTGGGAGCAGGTGACGCGAACGAGTGAAAGCACAACCCTGCGCGAAGCCGAGTGGACCGTAACCGGCTGGCCCGTGCACGAACTGGACTGGAAGCGCGATATTTTGCGGACGGAGCGGGAGGAGTGGTGATGATAACGAGACGATAATTTCTTTCCGAGCCGCGACCGTGAGGGAGTGACCGACGGGTGCAAGCGGGGTTTAGTCGGCCGCTCCCTTACGGTCGCGGCTCGGTAACAGTTTGCGATTCAGTGGAATCTTTTGGAATCGGGTAGGCTGACGTTATTGCGCCCTGCCGATGTAGCGTGTAATCGATCGCGTCTTCGACAGCTTCCGTTATCCACAGGTATCGTGTGCTCCCGTGACGAGCCCAGCGTTGGCGTCCGCGTTCGTCAAAGCCCGCTTCGCTCAGGCACCGGCTTGCATAGGCCTTCAGATCGCCCATGATCTTCTCAGGCTCAGCGTCCGCTTCGACGACAAGATGCACATGCGTGGATCGCACATGCACTGCCAATAACCGCCATTTCCGATACGCACACACCTCACGAATCGTGGCCAACACAACTTCGCGTTGCGGATGATCCATGCCATACGGCAGGTCGTTCATCTGCGCTTTCTTGGCTGCGTTCCGGGCCTCGCTTGGATCAACGAATGGCGTTCCAGGCACGTTATGGAAATCATCCACCGAGCCGTTCTCGTCGCCATGCAACCTTGCGCCATAGCAGCTGAACGTGATGAAATACGCCAGCGGACGTGCATTTGACTTATCACGAATCTCGCCGATTTCGTTGCTCATTGTGTTAGACTCCACGATTAGAAAAACATTTCCGAGCCGCAACCGTAAGGGAGTGGCCGACTTGTGCATGCGTGGTTTAGTCGGCCGCTCCCTTACGGTCGCGGCTCGGTAACAGTTTGCAATCATTCGGCGAATCAGCCAATTTCCGTGCGTTGAATGTAATCGAATTACCACATCGATGCCTCAAAAAAATTCCAATAAATCTCCACAACTGACTTCGCATATCTCCGAATTTTCGATTAATGTTCAAATAACCACTAAGCGGTCAGGGCGACTCAAGCACGGCCAACCGACCTGCTTGAAACGCTCGGCGATCGCGCGGCATGATTACCCCTTTCACTCACGAGGTTATTACCATGTTTGTGCAATTGACCAAGGACTTTCTCGGCAAGCCAGCGGGCGAGCGGATCGATGTGTCCGATGCCGACGCTAACCAGCTGACCCAACAGGGTTGGGCCAGGCCGATCGCCGACGATGCGTTGTCGCCGATGATCGCGCGGGCGGTACGAAGCGAGCTGGACGATGCCGTGGAACGTGCGCTGGCTCAGCATCTGCAGTATCAACAGCGGTCGAATCGGACGCGCCTGCCGTTCGCCGGGCTGGGCGACTCGGCTCACGACAATCCCAGCGCGGGCTTCAAGCACTTCGGCGAGTTCGCGCTGGCCGTGCGCGACGCCTGTCAGCCGGGCAAACGGGCCGACGATCGGCTCGCGCTCATCACCAAAGCCGCATCGGGCATGGGCGAGAACACCGGGGCCGACGGCGGGTTTCTCGTTCCGACGCAGTTCGTGCAGAAGCTGCTCGAGCGCGTCTATTCGCCGTCGAACCTGCTCGGCATGACTGATTCGTACACCGTGGCGTCGAACGTCATCGCCTTCCCGAGGAGCGTCGAGACGTCGCGAGCCAACGGCTCCCGTTGGGGCGGGGTTCGTGCCTACTGGCGCGATGAGGGTGAACAGGCGACGGCAACCAAGGCGACCTTTAGCCGACTGCAACTGACCCTGCGCAAGCTGTTCGTCATGATCAACGCAACCGATGAACTGCTGAGTGACGCCCAGGGGATCGCGCTGGAGCAGTACCTCTTCCGCGTCGCCTCGGACGAGATCAACTTCGTCGTATCCGATGCCATCCTCAACGGCTCCGGGTCAGGCCAGCCTTTGGGAATCCTCAACTCGACGCCGCTCATCACCGTTGCCAAGGAGACCGGCCAAGCGGCGGCCACAGTCGTGACGGCGAACATCGTCAACATGTGGTCGAGGCTGTTCGCGCCGTGTCGGCAGCACGCGGTTTGGCTAATCCATCAGGACGTCGAGCCGCAACTGCACTCGATGACCATCGGCTCCGGCGGCGCGCAGATCGTTGCCTATCAACCGCCCGGTGGGTTGTCGGACAAGCCGTACGCCACGCTCATGGGTCGGCCGGTCATCCCCGTCGAGTGGTGTCAAACGCTCGGTGCCGTTGGCGACATCGTCCTCGCTGACCTGCGGCACTACGTCACCACGACGAAGGGCCAAGTCGAGTCGGCGATGTCGATCCATCTGCGCTTCGACTACGACGAATCGGTCTTCCGCTTCATCTTCCGCGTCGACGGCGCCCCGTGGTGGACCAACGTGCTCACGCCGTACAAAGGCGCGAATACGCAGTCGTGTTTCGTGACGCTCGCTGCGCGAGCATAGTCATTGGTCCGTGGTGCTTGGTGCTTCGTACTTCGCAAAATGCCATGAGGTCGCCGCCCCCGACCGCCTGGTTTCGCATTTTGCCAAGTACGAAGCACCAAGCACCACGGACCAATACAACCAACCATCAAAATTCCCAATCAGCACAAGGAAAACAATCCATGCCTTCCTTAATTACCCGCACCCGTGCCATTTACAACCTTGGCAATCGTGCCACCTCCGCTGACGAAAATACCACGCTCGACGCACTTATCGCGGCGGTGAGCAAAGCGATCGAGAATTACTGCTGGCGTGCGTTCAGCGTCACCAGTCTGGATGAACTCTATCCGGGCAACGGGCGGCGCGAACTTGTGCTACGGCACTATCCGATCGTCAGCGTCGAGCGCATTGCCGGTGCTCCGACAGCGGTATTGCGCGTCACCAACACGTCGGCGAGCGTGCAGCGTGCGACGGTCAAGGTCACCGCGACAGGCCTGGAGTTTATCCGCATCGCGTCCGGCGTGAGCACAACGAATACGATCAACTTCGCTGACCAGGTCACGCTGTCCGCGCTGGCGAGCGCGATCACCGCGCTGGGCAATGGTTGGTCGGGCGCCGTCGCCGACGCATCATTCAATAGCCGCGCCTCCGCCGACTTGCGAGCTCTGCAAGGCGCCTTTCACGCCAAGGACAACACAGCCGAGCTAAAGCTGCACACCGAGGAGTTGAGCAGTTTCACCGTCGATACCGAGTATGGCTATGTCGTGCGTGTAGCCGGCGCGGTTTGGCATGGCGGCCTGCACTACTGGCGAGTCATCTACCGCGCGGGCTATGATCCGATTCCCGATGACGTGCAAGAAGCCTGCGCCCAATGGGTCGCGCAACTCTTTTGGCAAACCAAGCGTGACCCCGGCCTGGTCAGTGAAGCCATCTCCACGACGATTTCTCGAACCGTCATCCGCGATATGCCGCCCACGGTGAAACTGCTACTCGCGACCTACCGCAACTGGCGAGTGTAGTGGCTAGTGGAATTTGCCACGGATCACCTCGAAGATGGTCCCTGTGGGGCAGGCATTCTTGCCTGCCAGGCCTAACGGACCCATGGCAGACAAGAATGTCTGCCCCACGGAGTCGTTGCTTGCATGCATCCTTACCACGGACTACGGACTACGGACTACGGACTACGGACTACGGACCCTTGACAAGGTGACCTATGGCACTTCCAATCCCCGCGAATATCACGTTCGACATTTATCGCGCCGGCACAACGCCGCCCGCCGCCCCCGCCGTGGCTGGCGTGTTGGGGCATTTGCAATGTGATTGGCGCGGCGGCCAAGAAGGCGGCGACCGTTTGACCAACGGGCTTTGCTGGACGCATGTCGTTCTCATCGACGGCAGCATCGATCTCCGCGACGCCTACGTCGGGCAGGGTAGCTATGTCACCCAGGACGCCGTCTACATTCCCGACAAGAACGGCACACCGTTCGCCGTCGTCTTCATCGAACGCCTGCAACGCGGCGCCCCGAACGAACACAAGCGAGTTTACCTCGATCGAATGACTCCCGTTTGGCCAACGAATGAACTATGAGGAGATAGCGATGACGATCCGAAACCGAATCATGAAGCATTTGCGCATGAAAGCCAAAGACTTGGTCCCGCACGAGATGAATCCTCGCGTGCATTCAGAGGCACAACGGCGGGCGCTGCAGTTGCTCTATGACGAGATCGGATTCGCGCGGTCGCTGTTGGCGTATCCGGTGGCGGACGGCCGGCTCAAATTGATCGACGGGCATCTGCGTGCGTCGATGGACCCGGAGCAAGAGGTTGATGTCGAGGTGCTCGATGTCAACGATGCCGAGGCGCGGGCGCTGTTGCTGGCAATCGATCCGCTCGCGCAGCTTGCCGGGTACGATTCGGACACGTTGGACAAGCTGCGCGAGATTGTCGATGCCGACTCCGCCGCGGTAAAGTCGCTGTGGGACGTGTTGCAAGAAGCGAGCGAGAGGACGAAGCACGCATTGAAGAGCGCGGAGCATGAGATCGAAGAGCGGTTTTTCGTGTTGATCGAATGCGAAGACGACGACGAACAACGCGAGCTGTTGGAGCGGTTTCAGGGCGAAGGGTTGAAGTGCCGAGCGAAGATGGGCTAATGTTTAGCCGCTCGCCTTTAGCGAGCGCGGGCGTGACATCACGCGAAATGTGACGGGCATCGCAGCGGTCGAGTCCGCGCTCGCCAAAGGCGAGCGGCTAAACGGGGAGAAATCATGCAAATCCATGTTGAAACGACGATCACAAATTCGCCGCGTGTGCAACAGGTGCGCGGCATGTTTGACCTCACGGAGAACGAGACGAGTGCGCTATCGTGGGACGTGTGTTTACCGCTCGATGCCAAGCCCTGGCATATCGGCTTGATCGTCGGTCCGTCGGGGTGTGGCAAGACGACGATCGCGCGGCATTTGTTCGGCGAACCAGCGGGGCTGCCTGATGTCGGGGTCGGCAGCGTGCTTGATGCGTTTCCGGGCGCGATGCCGATCGCCGAGATCGTCGCGCTGCTCAGCGCGGTCGGGTTTGCGTCACCTCCCGCGTGGTTGCGACCGTTTCGTGTGCTGTCAACGGGGCAGCAGTTTCGCGTCAGCCTGGCGTTGTTGCTCGCGCATACTCCGAGCGGGCAGCGCATTGTGTGCGACGAATATACGAGTGTCGTCGATCGCACGGTTGCGCAGATCGGGTCGGCGGCACTTGCGAAACTCGTGCGACGCCGTGGCCAGCAGTTCGTTGCCGTCACCTGTCATGAGGATGTCGAGGCCTGGCTGCAACCCGATTGGGTCTTTCGCCCTGCCGAGAATACGTTTGCCCGGAGGCGGCTTCGGCGACGACCCATTGTCGATCTCGACATCGTTCGCGTGCAGGCATCGGCGTGGCCGATGTTCGCACCGCATCACTATCTGAGCCATGCGCTGGCGAAGTCGGCGGTCTGCTTCCTGGCGTCGTGGCGCGAGCAACCGGTCGCGTTTTCAGCGTGGCTGCCGTTCGTCGGCGCGGGACCGAAAACACGCCGCGAACATCGCACCGTCACGTTGCCCGACTATCAAGGCATTGGCATCGGCAACGCGCTGAGCGATTTCGTGGCGTCGCTCTGGCTCGGCCTGGGCTATCGCGCAATTTCAACGACGACGCATCCCGCGATGATCCGCGCCCGGCTGCGTTCGCCGAATTGGCGGATGACGCGCAAGCCGAGCTTTGCCGTCGCCCACCAAGGCCGACTGCGGCATGCGACGACGAGGCTGACGGCCGGCTTCCGTTACATCGGGCCGCCCCTCGCGAACGCCGCCGGCCGAGCGCTGTTGGAGTGAAGAATCAAATGCATTTCACCACAGAGAACACAGAGAAAGGCAACTGGAATTGAGTTTCCGATTCTCTCCTCACGGTCTGTATTTCTCCGTGTTCTCTGTGTTCTCTGTGGTTAGGTCTTTGGAGATCAAGCGATGACGACGAAACCGTTTCGATTGACGCCGGGGTTGCGCGAGCAGATCGTGTCGTCGGTGCGCGCGGGCGGGTATCCGCATGTCGCCTCCGAAGCGTGGGGGGTGCCGAAGGACGTGTTCGACGATTGGCTGAAGCGAGGCAATGCCGACGATGCGCGGGAGCCATGCCGCTCATTCGCACGCGATGTGCGGCAAGCGTTCGCTCAAGCGCGGTTGCGTGCGGAGATCGAGGTCTACAAGGACGATCCGAAGCTTTGGCTGATCCACGGCCCCGCCCGCGAGACCACCGAACGGCCCGGCTGGAGCGTGTCGGTTAAGCCCGCGGAACCCTCGGCGACGACGCGCAACGCCCTGTGCGATCCCGAACTGATGGCGCTATTGGGCACGCTCATGCAAGCGTTGATGCCGTATCCCGAAGCGCGTGCGCATGTCGCGCAGGCGCTGGTCGGGATGGAGGCGAAGCCGGAGTAGAGCATTTATTATTCCCGCTTGCGGCTTAGCGCTCGGATAATCCGACGTGAGCGCTAAGCCGCAAGCGAAAACCAGGGAAGCCGAGGATTTACCATGGTCCGCCAAGCGACACGAACTACACGCGAGGACGCCGCCGAGCCTGGCAAAGGCCCGCATCGGCGCGAGAGCATTCGGCAGGCGCTCGACGATGCTGGCGTCGCGCGATGTCCGCTGTGCCAGGTGCCGTTGATCGCGCGGCAAACGTGCGTGGGGCCGCGGTTTTGCTGTGCGTGTAGTGCGAGGTGGGACCAGTGTGAGCGCTAAGTCGCAAGCGGAATACCAGATGCATTACTTACTCGACGGCTCAATTTCGCGGATCATCGCTTTCGGTTGCGACAGATCAACTCGGATCTTATCGGGTGTAATCGCTTCACCGATGTTGCTTGCGCGGTCAGGGGCTTCGACGCGGACGTAGAACTGGTACGGCAGCGGGTCGGGCATGGTCCAGACGTACTTGCCGTTGTTGGCGAGGTTCTCGGCGAAAGTCGTCCAGGGGCCTTTCGGATCCTCGGCGTAGGACAGGCGGATCGGGTTGGGGCCGAGGTTCTTGTCGCGTGCGGTCCACGAGACGGCGAGTTTGCCTTTGTCAACGCCCTGGCCGACGTGGACGCCGAGTAGTTGGACTTGCGGTTTGGTGAGATCGACTTCGATCCAGAATTGGGGCCGATCGCCGGGCTGTGGGGCGCGGGAACTCAGGCCGACGCCGGATTTGGCGACGAGCGAGATGCCGTAGACGCCTTCGCCTTCGACATCGAAGGCGAGCTTTTTCGCTTGTTGGGCCTCAGCGGGGTTTTTGATTTCGAGCGGGTACTCGGTGAGCTTGTTCCACGCTCGGCCTTGATAGATTGTGTACCAGAGTTCGACGCATGAGACGCCCGATGGGCCGACTTCTTTGAGATCGTAGACCAGCGAAATCTGTTTGTTGTTGACGTATTTGCGTTCGAGGTTGCCGAAGGCGTTCGGTGCGGGATCGGCCTGAAACGGATTGGCGAACCCGCCGCCCCCGCCGGCCTGGACGCCGACGTTTGTTTTGTCCTCGCCGACGTTGCCCGCGCGATCGCGTGCCAGCACGCGCACTTCCAGCTGGGCGTTGGTCAGTGGGTTCCAATAGATTTGCGACGCTCCGAGGGACAGGCTGAGCGGAATCCATGTGGCAGCGCCGGCGACACGCCACTCGACTCGCACCGAATCGGGCAGGGCGATGTCGAGATTGTCGTCGCGCACACTCCAGGACACGCCGATTTCGTTGTTCCTCGGCGGCAACGGCTGAACCTGCACCACCGGCGCTGCGGAATCGACAATTACTTTAAGATTGGCCCGCAAATCGTCCACGCCCGGCGGCGAGAGCTTGTCCTGCGTATCTACGGTTTGCACGGCGAACCAGAAGAAGCCGTCCTGAGGCGTCGAAAACTTGAAGTGGCGTTCCTCGGGGACGGCAGTGGCAGTCAGGTTCCATGACCGTCCCTGATCGGTTGAAACATAGAGGCGCACCTGCTTGACATTGGCGCTTGTGAAATCGTTTTTGAACGGTATTTTGAATTGGCGATGCTGAAAGAAGATCACGCCCGCCAACGGATCCTGGGCGCGTGCGTCGAGCCAGGCGAACCCGCCGCATAATACGCACATCAGGAAGACAGACCACTTCCGCATGTCGGACATCTCGGTGGGTCAGTTCGCCGGCCGGCACGGACCAAACCGCCGCGGTTGCCGAGGCGCGCGGCAGAAAGACACGTCACCTTTTATCGGCATACCGAACAGACGACTTGAGTCGGAAGCACTGAAACGCGAAGATGGAGCGACGAGGGGAAGTGGTGGGGCGGGAATGCCAAGCAATGGCATTTTTCCAATCTTCAGGAAATGGAAATGTACGCCCACGGGTGAGGTACTCCGAACCCCATAGGCATAAACATAAGGAACTCAGGCCAGGCAATCAAATTTGAACCACAGAGGCACAGAGGACACAGAGAAAATGCGCGGAATAATGAATTGGAGTTCTCACGATTCTGCGTGTCTTGTTCTTCTCCCATTCTTCGTGTTTTCTCTGTGTCCTCTGTGCCTCTGTGGGTCCTTTGTGGTTCAATTGTGTTTTTCCGATGCGAGTTCGTTAAAGTTGATGCCAATGGGGTGAGGCACTCCGATCCTTTGGGATCCCATAGGGTGGAGTACCTCACCTCTGGGCTTTCATCCCCACCCGCGCCGCCAGCCAGTAGACTTCTTCTTTGCGCAGGAACACGCCGTTCATGATGAGCATGACAAGCGAGAACGACTGCAAGCCCATGAACAGGCCGATGAAACCGTGCAGCAGAACTGCGCTCGCGAGGAAGACCCAACGCAACTTCGGTTGCCAAATGAGGAATGAGTAACCAATCTCGAAGGCGAGAGTGAAGTAGCCGCCGGCTGTCATGAAAATCGTAAAGAGGATCTGATGACTGCCAAGGAATCGCAAAAAACTGAGATAAAGCTCCGACTGCATCGGCGCCAGTTCGTAGTTCGCCATGCTCAACCAAATCGCGCTGCCGTTCCACCAGGATTGACCCTGAAGTTTGGCAAGCCCGGCCAACAGGTAGATGATGCACAGGTGAATCTGCAAGAGTCGAATCGCGACATTGGCGGCGACACTCGGCGTAATCACAACGGGAGCAGGCGGCACGACGGCGGATTCGGCAACCGGTCGGCCGAGCAACCCAAACCAGCGGGCGACGATCCGCGGCTTGTTTCGCGCCCACCAGCCGGCCAGCCAACGATCGACCGAGAACACCGCGCCGCATGGGCTGAGCATCAAGTAAAACAGGATGATCGTCACCATCGTATCGACGCCAAAAAGCGCGCCTGGATTGCGATGAATGTAACACAGCGACAAGAACCACAACAGTCCGCTGGTGATGCGGGTGCAGAAGCCAAGCGCGAACGCCACCGCCACCAAAACGACCAGGCCGTGCACGACCGCCATCGCCTGCGGATCGGTGATGTGGAACCAGAGCGAAAAGACCGGCGAGCCGCGCGCGTAGAGATTGCGCGGATCGACGCCGTATCGCGAGAAATAGGTATCGATCTCGCGCGACTCCTCCTTACTCGACGGAATTGCCGGTGGCGGAGTGCGATGCGTTCGCGCGTAGGCTTCGACATACTCCCAGTCACGGTCATCATCAGGTTCGGGAGGCCGTAGGCCGTTGATGCGCGGGTCAAACCCGAACTGCAGGCAAAACTTGTGGATCCGCTCCGCCTGCGCCTGCGACGTCGGATACGGCGGCGGCGGGTCCGAACGCCAGAGTGTATTGTAGGCACCGCGATACTCGTGCTGCCAGGGCGTCGTCGGCGCCGGTAGCTTGCCCGCCTTGTGCCAGTTCAACGGCCCGGTGAACTGGGGGTATTCGTCGACGAGCGCTCGCCGCAGTTCCAGGTCATACCAGGCGTGCTCGCCCATAAACTCTTGCAAGCGGAAGCTGTAGACGACAAACGAATAGACGAGAACCAGCCCCGCCGTCAACCGGATCAACGCCAGCACCGCAGGATCGGCAGGCGTGAACCAGAAGCGCTCCCACCCGCGCATCCAGGTCGGCAGAACGTACGTCGTCTCGGAGTCGGAGGTCGGTTGCATATCGCTCCCAAATTCTGATAGCTTTGTTTTCCGCTTGCGGCTTAGCGTTCGGGGGCTCCCACGAGAGCGCTAAGCCGCAAGCGGAATTACAGGGTGCGCCTACTTTTGCTTCGGCGCCATCGCTTCGTCGATTTTCGCGTGCTCGTCTCTGGTCGGCGCACGCCAGCGGGTTTCGCCGCCGGGCCGATACCAATCCGGATCGCCGGCGTGCAAGCGACAGAAATCGGCGATCGGCGCGTCGAGCTGATCGCGATTGACGCGCAATATCGGGATCAGCCAATACAGGTACGGGTCCTGCTCGATGACGCGCTCGCCGTCCTGGCCGAATGTACCCATGTAAAACGGATGATACGTGCAAGGATCGTTCGGCGGGATGTGCATTTGCAGCCAATTCAGCTGGGCGATGAGGTGCGTGACGCGATAAATCTTCACGCTCTTGAATTTCCAAGCGGAATTCTCGGGATGCTCCGCATAACGCCGGGCAATCGAACGGGCGAACGATTTCAATAAGCGATGCGCGGTATCGATCGGCGCCTTTACCTGTAACACCTCCTGGGGGATGTCCGGGTGCGTTGGGATACGCAGGTCGTTTGTCGGTTGTTTGCCGACGATCCGCTCGTCCGCGCCGGGAGCGCCCGGGCGAAGCATCAAGCGACGGTAGTAGTATGGATTCGTTTGCGGCTCGTTCTTGTCGCTCATCACAACCAACGGCGGCGGCGGGTCGGGGTAGCTCGTCGCTTCCGTCAGCGACAAGAATCGCTGGTATTCCAGCGACATGGTATGCAGCGATCGGCCACGCTCGTCGATTTCCGGCAGCTTATGCCAAAGACCGAACTGTTTGCCATCGGGAGTGTCAAAGATTACGCGGAACCAAACGTAACTGGATGTGCTCGGATCGGGCGCGAAAAAATGATAGGCGTTGTTGAGGTAGACGAAGTCGAGATATGGCCGAAACAACCGAGTCCACGCTTGCTGTATCAGCCAGGGCGAAGGCGCCGATCCGAAGCAGGCGGACAGAATCGCCGCGAAGTGCAAGGCAAAGAGCGTGCTAAGGACCGATCGGCACACGCGCGTTGAGACAAGCACGAGTCCGCCGCCGTAGGCGCAGGCGATGGCCAACACGCGCAGCACGAGGCGAATCGTGTCCCAAGCGTGCGGATCGGCGTCGAGCGAAAGTGTACCGATTCCGGTCACGCAGACCGCCGAACCTGCCAAAAATGCCGCACTGGTTTCGACATCGCGCGACCGGTCGGCATCGCCGACGTCGCGAAAACAGCGTACGGCGGCGAAGAACGCCAACGGCATCGCAGTGAGTCCCGCCAAGAACGTCGCTCCAGGCCGCCAACCGGTCGCGTTCTCCGCAGTGAGCGTTATTCCGAAAAGAAGGCCAAACCCAACCAGTAGGACGACGAAGACCACGCCGACGAACAATCGCAATGGCGCGTCCGATCGGCTGTCGCACGCTTCGCGATTCCGCCAGCGCAGCCAAACACCGACTGCCGTCGCCAGCAGCCCTGCCGTGAGCACGATCACACGATTATCGCTTACCTGGTAGTCGCTCGCTTCGACATCGAACGTCACCTTCCACAGCCAAGACCAGACCGCCAAGCCGAAACCGGCGAGCAGATAAGGCCAGGATTTCGCCCAAATCCAATCGAATCTCGGCGGCACTGCGATCGATGCGTCGGCCATCGTTGGTCCTCACGGTCGTGATCGGGGATGACGGTGTCAATATACCCGGTTTTCCGCGCGTTAAACCATGCGCGGCCCAAAATAGCACTTTGTCCGAGCCTGAGCGCTAGCGAAGCGCACCAAACAGCCCTTCTCTGGCGGTCAAGCTCGGATGTGTCAAACCTCGCCACGTCGAGTGTGGCTGGGAACGCAAGTGACGGATTTCGAAATAACCGTCGCTTGCGTGATTGGCGGACAGAGTGCCTCGCAATGCGGACGAACTGTGGCACGAAACTTGCACGAAAGTATACGAAATTCGGCAAGAAACCCTGTACCGCCTCGACGAGGCGTCACAAACGAAAGCGTGTGAATGTGAATGACCCTGGGTTGCGTAATCGCTAATATCGACTCAAAATTTTCATGCTCTACAATTTATCCATCTTGCCGATGTTTCTTAAAACTGTATTTTTTCTTTAAGCAAAGAAGCAAATAATCGAAGTCAATGCCGGAAAAATAAACGCAATCTATCCAAATTGCTGTTGACTCTTTTTTTGACTATCTTTACTATTTATCACAGACGTTGAAAACGTTGTTGTTTGACACTCGCTTAGCGATGTTGTACTTCATCGGAAGAAGTAAAATGTTCCGGTTCATCTCCCCCAAACTACCCTTGACTTCCAGGTTTTGGCTCCCTGTTCATATTGGCATGGGTTGGCTCCCTTTCACTCTACGAGGAGGTTTGTTATGTATTCAGCAGTTTTGATGCTGGCCTTAACGGCTGGCACGGATGCGGTTGACTTCGGCAACCGCTGCGCAAAAGGATGCACCACCGTCGCGGCATGCAGCACCAGCTGCACCAAGGTCGCTGGCTGCACCACCAGCTGCACGACACGTGTAGTCCATCGTCTCCATGGTTGCACCACCACTGTCGCTTGCACCAAAGTCGCTGGCTGCGCGAAGAGCTGCCACAGCGGCCTGTTCGCCCGCCTGCACAATCGTTGCACCACGTCCTGCGTCAAGGCTTGCACCAAGGCCGCCCCGGCTGCCCCCGTCGCCCCGAAGGTAATGCCCCCGGAAACGGGACCGAAGAAGGTCATGAGCTACGTCCCGGCCACGATCGTCGTCAGCCTCCCGGCCGACGCCCGTCTGTCCGTTGACGGCAGCATCACCAATTCGACCACCGAACGTCGCGTTTTCCTGACGCCCGGCCTCGAAGTTGGCACGACCTACGTCTACACGATGCGAGCCGAAATCGTTCGTAACGGCATCACCGTCAACGAAACGCATCAAGTTGCAGTCACCGGCGGCGACACCGCCAACGTACTGTTCCAGTTCGCCACCCAAGGCGTCGCAAGCCGCTAGCACCGAAACGCTGGCGAGCATTGGTTGATGCCTGGAAGGCATGCTCGACTGCTCATTTCGTCTGTCGGTTTCTAGGATGCGGGGTTGGAAACACAAGGGAGAATCCATCTTGGGTTCTCCCTTTTTTCGTCGCCATCACATTCGCATGCCGGCTTCGCGCAATTTCTGCTCGCACCACGTGGCCTCGTCTGGCGACCATAAGCCCGGCGGCGGGCCGTCGTAATGCAGCAACTCCGGGTATGGCCCTTCGTCCCACGTTCGGTTGAATGCCGCTTGTAAGTCGACTATCACATCCTTGTCGTCAGGCGTCAGCGGAATCGCGATTTTCGGCAACGCTTTTTGCAGGAGGATTTCATAAACCTCGTGCCGTGACGGGCGACGCCGAGTTACCCCCGCCAAATAATGGCACGGACGCAACAGCTGACGCTGCTCGTCGGAAAGCCAAACGATCGGCTCACCCAACCGCAGCAAATCGATCTCGACAAGATTCACGCCCGCGCGCCAAAGTTCCTCGCGTTTCAGTTTATACGTGCGCCGACCATCCCTCGTGTTCTTGTTGGTTGGGCTGATGATCTCAATGGTCGTGACGACGCGATTGTTCGTAGCCGGTTCGATGATTGCGATGTACGGCTCGCGCAACTCCTCCCGCCAAAGCTCGAAAACGGACGGTGCGTCCGGTTCCAATACGGCAACAGCACCCGCGATTGGACCCGAATGCCGAGTGCGAACGACGGCAACGTCTAGATAAATCGGACGATCCGCCTCCACAAAGTTTAGCCGATCTTGCGTGAGTGCGGCGTATTTCGGCTTGAGCACAGGCTGTAATAATCCACGGGTCATGGCAATCAGGGTATCATGAAAATCCGGCCACAACTCCGAACGTTCCAGATAAGGATCCATGCCGGGAAATAGTGATGGCATTGGTCAGTGCCTCCGTTGTTAGCGAGGTACGGGCGTGATGGCGTTGCTTGCTTCTATTATGCGCGCCGCCAACCCATTCCACAAGCCAAAATCACGGCGGCGGCTTCTGCGCCTCACGCCATTCCTTCGCCATGCGGATGCGTTCCACCGTCGTCGGATGGCTGGAGAAGAGCCAAACGTTCCACGGCGTCGGCGTGACGTTCGATTTGTTCGTCGCCGCCAGCACGCGCTCGCCGCTGATGAACGCCTCCGGCTGCCCTGCCAATTTCAGCGAAACCTGGTCCGCCTGTCGCTCGAAATGGCGGCTGACGAAGTTCTGGATCGGCATCTCGATCCACGAGCCGAGATAGGCAATCAGTAAAACCAAGTACAACCCAGCCGGGTCGCCAAGGCTCTTGATGCCCCACGGTTCGCGCCCGATCGCGGCACGCAGCAGCTGATCGAGTACGCACAATCCGAAGATCGCCGCCAAGGTCGCCAGCAGAATCCCTTTGACGATATGATCGTGTCGCCAATGTCCCAGCTCATGGGCGAGGATCGATTCGATCTCGGCATCGGTGTGCTTCCGCAGCAAGGTATCGTAGAGCACAATCCGGCGCGAGGAGCCGAACCCCGTGAAATAAGCATTCGAGTGGTTGCTCTGCCGACTTGCATCGATAACCAAGATATCGCCGACAGGCATTTTGGCCGACTCGATCAGCGCTCGGACACGCGCTTCATGGCGGTGGAATTTCGTCTCGGCGAGCGGCGTGAACGTATTGAACAGCGGGTCGATGAATATCGGCGACAGGAACGCATACGCCACGCCCAGCACGCTGGCGCCGACCGCGCCCCACAGCCACCAGCTGCGCGGGAGTCGGGCCAGGAGCGCATAGAACCCGACGACGAGCACTGACTGTCCAACCAGCGTCACGCCCAACGCGACATAGTGCTCGCGCAGCCAGCTGGCAAACGTCAGGTTCGACATGCCCCATTCGCAGGAATGACACCATCGCCAAATCCCGATCGGCAGATAAAGAAGCTCGTGAAGCAATAGGTAGGCGAGTCCAAGCCCAAGTGCAGCAACATAGCGGTTTTGTTTGCAACGTACGAGCAGCCATTCGGCCCAACGCCGTGCGACACCCGACATCGCGAGAAAAACGAGGAGCGCGAACTCGGAGGATGTCGAGATCCAGAACGAGATTCGCCGCTCGAAAGCGTACTGGAAATTCTGGTCGATCATCGCTTCATCGAAGCCGGCTTCGAGGGCCTGCTGGCGGGCAGTGGGATAGGGGATGAACGTGGTGACGACAAAGAGTGCCACGAGAAATAGGCCTGTGACGCCAAGAAATGTTTTCATGCCGTCGCTCCTTCGCCGCTTGCGGCTTAGCGCTCGCAGGGCGCGCCGTGAGCGCCAAGCCGCAAGCGGGATCGTCGAATATCATCCCCGCACTTCAGTTTGTGCCTCGGCAGACACAATCGGCGCGGGTTCGTTCACGGTCGGCGTGGGCTCGGCCGGCGTCTCGGCGATGAAGAGCGAATGCACCATGAGAGTGCTCGCGCCACACACGAGGCAGACATCGGCGATGTTGAAATCAGGCCAAATGAACCAGAGGTGCCAGTACAGAAAGTCGCGCACGCCGCCGAAGACGATGCGATCGTAGAGGTTGCCCAGCGTGCCGCCGAGAATCAGACCGAGCGCAATGCAGAGCAAGAGATCGCGGGCGACGCTGCTGCGCACAACCCAGGCGATAATGAAACAGGCGGCCCCGAAGCTGACGATGGCGAAGAACGTGTTCATTCCACCGCCGTCGCTGCCGAGTCCGAACAGGGCGCCGCGATTAATGTGCGGCATGCGGTCGCCGCCCATCCAGCGCAGCGATGCCAACGGGTGCTCCTGGTTCTGTGGTTGTTCATTCTCCCATAGGCAACGCAGATCGAAAACATCGGAAATGATCGGCGTACGAACATCTGCTTGGTGCTCCGCCGTCGGATAATGATAGGTGAAGACGACGTACTTGCTCGCCTGATCCGCCGCCAGGCCGAGCGCCGCCAAGATGCCGAACAGCAAGAGATACGTTCGTTCCGTCGTATTATTCATCAGTTCCTCGCGGCGGCTAGGCAACCTGGGAAAGCAGGCGGGATTCCGTAATGCAAACAGTGTCTGCCGATGGTTACGATAACGCCTCCGCCGAACCGCGTCAATAACAGGTGAGGTCGCCTTGACATAGGAGGCA
>CAMAUE010000108.1 GCA_945861245.1 Singulisphaera sp. GP187 | reverse complement strand
CACGAAAAAACGAAAGCTCGAAAAAATACAGTTCATTGTTTGGTAATCTTCTTTGCGCATAGCAATTCGATTTCCTTTCGTGATTTCGTCCTTTCGGGCTTTCGTGATTCGTATTGAAAATCAATGTCTGCAAGTGCAGTCGTGCACCCGATCAAAGTCACGGGTCGGCGCTGGGCTTGCAAAAATAACGTCGATGAGCGACATTATCTCTTCGGCTGCCCAAGTTGAGAATTGTAATTGATATCAAGCGCCGGCGGCTCCGACGTTTGACACCCCCGCCGATCTTCGCGTCACTAGCGGCTGAAACAAGGAAGTTCCTTCGGGCTGGACCTGCTCGAAGCACATTTCGGAAAATGATCATGATGATCGCACTCGACATGCCACGTCCGGCTACAACACCACCAAGCGACCATACGCCTCGACGTGTCGCCTTCGACCAGGCGATGCACGAGAACATTCTGCCGTTCCATCCCGGCCCGATCGCGGATGTAATCGTTCGGCGACTGAGCGTATACGACGACAAGCGCGGTTGGCTGTGCGAGTTGTTTCGCAACGATGAACTGGCTGGCGATCTGGTCCCCGCCATGGCCTATGTGTCGGCAACACTGCCAGGCGAGGCACGTGGGCCACATGAGCATTTGCAGCAGACCGACCATTTCTGCTTCTTGGGGCCGGCGACATTCCATCTCCACCTTTGGGATAACCGCCCCGAATCACCGACCTATCTCTGCCATGAGATCGCGATTCTGCCGGGTGATCAACCGATGACCGTCACCGTTCCGCCTGGCGTGGTGCATGCGTATCGCAACGTCGGCGTGACGGCAGGGCTGACCTGGAACGCTCCGAACCGCCTGTACCGCGGCGAGGGCCGGGCCGATCCCGTCGATGAAATTCGCCACGAGGATGACCTGCGAACCCCGTTTCGGCTGATTCAAGCCCAGGGATGAGGTACGCCGAATCCCTGGGATGAGTGTTCAACATCCCAAGGGTTCGGAATACCTCGCCCCATTGGCATCAACGTAAGGAACTCGCATCGGAAAAACACAATGGAACCACAGAGGCACAGAGGGCACAGAGAAAACACGAAGAATGGGAGAAGAACAAGGCACGCAGAATCGTGAGAATTCCAATTCACTATTCCGCGAATTTCCTCTGTGCCTCTGTGGTTCAATTTTGATTGACTGGCCTGATTTCCTTAAGTTGGTGCGTATGGGGTTCGGAGTACCTCACCCGTGGGCTTGCCTCTGCTACAAACCTAGTCGTGCAGCGCGATTGCGCATCACGACTAGCGGGCGATCGCGTTTGCCCGTAGCGAAATCCTTCGTGAACAACAACGGCTCCAAAGCGTTTGCCGGCAGATGATCGCGCATCTGGTGAATACACGCTTCGGGCATTACGATGTAAACGGGATACGATCGTTCCGCCCAGATGGCCAAGTTCTCCCATTCCAGAATCGTGTCTACCGGCTTGCCGACGTGGTACGTGAGCAGATGCGACTCCGCGCGGAAGAAGATCACCGGGCCATCGGTGCGTTCGCGAATCTCGCGCGCGATCGTGCGATACGGCCAAGCGCGTTCTTCGGCAGGCACGAACCACGCGAGGTATACAAGCCAACCCGCGACGCAACCGCACACGATGGTGCCGAACGAGAGTGTCATCCGCAAACGCTTCGTTTCGTTCTCGTGCCGCCAATGTTCCAGGCACACGCCGAGGAATATCGCCAATCCCGGATACGCGGGCAGGAGATAGTCGGCTCGTTTGAAGTGCATCAGCGACAGAAATAATGCGATCGTACTGAACCAAACCAACCCACCACGTGCTAATGGATCGTTGCGTATCGCGCCATTACGAAAAAACACGTATATCGCCCACGGTGCGATCAACGACCACGGCAACAGATCGACGACGGCACGCGGCCCGTAGAACCACCATGGGTGCGACGCCAATGCTTCCGCGCCGCCCAGGCCACGTTCCACATTGTGATACCAAAAGAATACTTCCCAAAGCTGGTTGTTAGTTCGATGATTCGCCCAGACAAACCACGGCGATGCGATCGCCAATACGAGCGGTATGCCCCACCCCAGCGTTGTCGAGCGTAGCAAGGCCAAATGATCGCGCAGCCGCAGTCCAGCCTGCAAAAGCCAGCAGGTACCGGCGATCATGCCAGGCAAAACGAGAGCAATCGGACCTTTCAGCAACACACCGATCGCTAGCATCCCATATCCGAATCCATGCCAGGCCCAACGCCCGTGTCGCGAATTGTCCGCCAGATTGCCCAGATGAAATGCCGTCAACGCGATAGTAACCGATGAGGCGAGCGGCATATCGATTCGGCCGACGCGGGCCAGCCAGGTGAAGTGCACGAAGGTCGCCAGGATCGCCGCGGCGAGGAACCCCGCCGTCGCACGACCCGAGCGGACACCCGCGTAGAAAAGGAACAACACACTCGCAATCGCTGCAAGCGCCGCGGGCAGGCGCACGGCCCAAACATCCACGCCCCCGAGCATCCAGCCGAGGCAGGCGGCGAGCCAATAGTACATCGGCGGCTTTTGCAATTCGAGATGCCGATCGAAAAGCCGAGGAACCAGCCAATGGCCTTCGTCGAGAATCGTCCGCGCGTTCTGTGCCGCCCGCGCCTCATGGCTGCTCGTCAAATCGCGGTCGCCGAGCCCGGTGAGGAAAAGCGAGCCGCATAAGCACAGCAAAAGAGCGGCCTGGACTGTGAGGCGATGATGCATCAGGAAGTCGCCAAACGAAGTCATGAGGTCACGCCACGAGCCGCTGTTGTTGAACGTCGTAGAGGCGCTGATAGATCGGGCAGGTCTTCAGCAATTCCAGATGCGTGCCACACGCGACGACACGGCCTTCGTCCAACACGACGATGCGGTCGGCGATTTCGAGCGTGTGCATGCGGTGCGTGATAAGAAGGATCGTCCGCCCGTCGCGCTGCTCGTGCATCGTGCGATGCAGGAAAATCTCGGCTTCGGGGTCGTTTTGACTCGTGAATTCGTCAAGAATCAAGATGGCCGGGTCGGCCAAGAACGCCCGCGCCAGGCAGATGCGCTGGCGTTGCCCGCCGGAGAGTTTCTTACCTTCCGCGCCGACCGTGGTGTCATAGCCGAGGGGCAGTTCGTTGAGGATGAAGTCATGCGCCTGTGCTTTGCGCGCCGCCGCCTCGACCTGTTCGCGGGTGGCATGTGGATGGGAATAGGCGATGTTGCTGAAGATCGTATCGTCGAAGAGAAACATGTCCTGGGTGACGATCGCGATCTGCTTGCGCAAAGACCGCATGTTGACGGTGCGAATATCGATGCCGTCGATGAGGATGCTGCCGTGATCGGGATCGTAGAAGCGTGGAATCAGGTTCAGGAGGGTCGTTTTGCCGCAGCCGTTCTTGCCGACGAAGGCAACGATCTCGCCATGCTTGATGTGCAGATCAATGCCTTCGAGCAGCACTTGGCCCGGCGCGTAGGAGAAGCAGACGTTGCGCAATTCGATATCGTCCTGATGGCGTTCCATGATAGGAGCGTTGAGGTTGTTGATGATATTCGGTTCTTTGTCGATGTAATGGAAGACGCGATCCGCAGCCGCACAGCCGGATTGAATGCGTGTGTACACGCTCGAGAGTCTACGAATCGGGTCGGCCGAGGCGGCAAGCAGGGCGTAGAGTTGCATCAGCGTTTCGGCTTCGAGCGGTTGGTCGGCCAGCGGGATGCCAAGGATTGACGTCGGCTTCTCCAGCACCATGAAAGCGCCGATCAGGAAGACGATGGCAACGGCCACGACCGTCATGACCTCGATGATCGGGCTGGTCATCGCATCGAGTGTCGTCACCCACATCGCTTTCTTGAAAAATTCGCGCGTCGTTTTACGGAATCGTCGTCGTTCGCGCGGCTCACGGGCGAACGCTTTGACGATGCGAATGCCCTGGAACACTTCCGCCAGTATCTTGTAGATGCTGCCCATGCCCTCGAGCAGATGGCGTGTCGCGCGTTTCATCATGCGGCCAAAACGTGTCAGCACCAAGAGCGCGATCGGCACAAGCACCAAGCAGGTCAACGTGAGCGGCCAATTGATCCACGCCGCCACGGCGATGCAAGCCACAGCTTTGAGCGGCTCGGCCACGACTTTACCGTACGCCGTCTTCATCCCGGTGCTCAAGGTATCAACATCGGTCGTGAATCGCGTCATCATGTCGCTGGAGCCGACATCGGTAAAATGGCTCATATCGAGGTGGATCGCCTTGCGGAAGAACAGATTGCGCAGGTCGAATTGGCATAGATTCACCACGGCGCCGACCAGCGACTCCTGCCAAAACTCAAAGAATCCGCGTATGCACACGGCGCCCACGACGACCAACAGGACCCATACGAGGGTCTGAAACTTGTCGGTCGGGCAGTAGTTGTCGATAAATCGTTTGGCGATGTGATATCTGTACAGCTCATCGTGGGCCGACTTGAGGTCGGTTTCTACTTTGGCCATTTCGCGCGCGGTGTGGCGTTTGAATTTGTCGAGTTCCTCGCCGACGCGTTCCCTTTCGATCTTGGCTGACTTTTCGTGCAACTCGTCGATTTTTTTCTTGTTCGGATCGATCTGCTCTTTTTGGCATTTCTCGATCGACACATCGACCCAGGTTTGCAGGTTTTGTCCCGTCCCGAATATCTTCAAGATCGGCCAAAGCGCCGTGAAATTCAGACTCCACAACCCCGCGGCAAGCAAGGCGCAGGCGAACGAAATGCTGAGGCGGTATCGATAGGGCCACGCAAAACGCAGCGCGCGAAGAAAATTCTTGATGCCCATCGCGAAGTCCTTTCGGCGAGCAGAGACAGTCCATTGCCCACATTTCTACCACAGTCGGGACTAGGCAAACAAGGCGGATTTGTCGAGGAGAGGTGACCGGGTGCGCGACACCGCTTGTCGAGAACCAAAAACAACCACGGATAACACCGATTTCGCGGATGGGAAATACAATGCAAGGTTTTTTTCCTATCCGTGTTTTCCGTGATATCCGTGGTTGGTTTTGGTTCCTTGCAAACCAGGATGAGCATCGCGACGCTTTTCTATGCCGACAAGCGTGCCTGGCTTTCCTGCCTTATTGCGATACCCGCTTTTGCGCAAACTCCGTTCAACGCCGATGCTTTCTCCGCGGGAACGAAAAGGTAGTTGCGTTGCTCGACGTTCACTTTTCCTTGCAGGTGTGCGTGTCGCGCCAGGTGTTCTGGGGTGATGTGGAAGAATTGGTAACCCATCGCCGGCAGCGTCTGCTGTAGGTAGCTGTGATCGATGTTCTCCAACACTTCACAAATGATGAACGGACGGTCACGACGGATGGTTTGCATCGCCCCGCAGATGACCTTGCTCTCGGTCGCCTCCGCGTCGATCTTCAGGAGTTCGAGCCGATCGATGCCCTGCTGGCTCATGTATTCATCCAGCGTAATCGTCGGCAGCGGAAATTCCTCGACTTGGTCGCGAAAGCCCTGGCATGACGACGAATCGGTTGGGATGCCGACGTTGGTGCGCGTGATGAAAAACGTCGATTCGCCGACGACATCCGAGACCGCACAAGAGACCGCTTCCAGGTTCTCCAGCTTATTTAGTTGAATGTTCTTCTGCAGCATGTCAAAAATAAATGGGACGGGTTCAAAGGCCCAGACCCGGCACGTCGGCTCCGCCGCCGCCGCCAGTAACGCGAACAACCCAGTATTGGCGCCGATGTCGATCACCGTTCGTGTTTCTTTTACGAGAGCCAGGAATAGCCGAATCGTCTCGCCTTAATAACCGAGCAACCCGCGGCGAGCGAGTTTTACCGCGATACGATCTTTCCCGTGCGGGCCGTAAGTGTGAAAACGCAGCCGTAAGCCGTCAGGCCCATGAACGCAGACGCGCCCAAGGAAAAGCAAACGATTGGCGAGCGAGTCGGGCAGCATCGACACAAAGGGCCGACACAGAAATCGACACCCCGCTTTGAACGCTTCGGCCATTCGTTTCCCGGCAGATATCGGCAGCGATTGCATGGGAATTCTCGATCCAAAGAAGTAGTATTTCCTTCATGAAGATCGTTATCCTGATATCCAATTCCTGTCAATGCGAAAATCGATTATCGAGAGGTGCGCGACAGCAGTTACAGGCAACCAAATACGACAACAGAGAGCACGAATGATGCGTGCCTCAAATTCCGTCGGAGGCTGAAGAGGCATTCAGGCCGCCTCGCTTACGCTTCAGCCTCGGAAATCGACTTTTGAAGGGCGTGACACGAATAACACAGATGGGGATTATTTCGGAAGCAGTTCGCCCTTTCCGTGATTTTCGTGCTATTTGTGGTCAAATTATTTCAATCCTGACTCGCCGATAATAGCACGAGCCGAAAGCGGAAGCGACGGATTTCTACCGTCCGTCGCTTCCGCTTTCGGCTCGTTTTCGACTTAATGTCGGTTGCGTCAATCCTGTAGCTCAGAACAGCTCCAGCACCGGTTTGCCTTGCACGACATAATGGGGCCTGCCAATCGGATCGGTGACGCGTGTGTCGGAGCCAAAGCCCATCGCGTGATACATTGTGGCGACGAAATCGGACACGTGTACGGGGTTGTATGCCGGCACACCGCCCTGGGCATCACTACGACCGATGACGTTCCCGCCGCGAATGCCGCCGCCGGCGAGTACTGTCGAATACACGCGGCCCCAGTGATCGCGGCCCGCGCCGCCGTTGATCCTTGGTGTGCGACCGAACTCGCCGGTCCAGGCGACCAGCGTCTCGTCCATCATGCCGCGCTGCGTCAAGTCTTCGATCAGAGCCGAGAACGCACGATCCACCGGCGGCAGGAGAAATTCGCGCATCTTTGTAAAGTTGCGGCTATGCGTGTCGAAGTTCTGCTCGGATTGTTTGAACATCCACGGCACGGTGACGAACGCCACGCCGGCTTCGATCAATCGGCGAGCGACGAGGCAGCTGCGGCCGAAGCGGTTGTCGCCGTAGCGATCCAGTATCTGGCGCGGTTCATCGTCGAGCGAAAATGCCCGCCAGGCCTGACCGGAACGCAGCACGTCGAAGGCAAGTTGCTGAAACCGTTCGTAATCGCGCTCGACTGCCGCGCCTGCTGGCCGTTGGTTTTGCACGGTGTCGAGCAAGCTTGCTCGGCCTGCTTGCCGTTGCGGGTCGACGCCCGCCGGTGCGGTGAAGCCAGGCATCGCATCGCCGGGACGCCAGTTTTCGTCGAAGAGGAAAAGCGGATCGAAGCGTGGCCCAAGAAAGCCGGCGTGCTGCCCGCCCCACATGGCATTGTTCTGATCGCCAACAGGTCGCGGCAGCTGCACCGCCGCCGGGATGCCATTGCGATCCCCACGCAGTTGCCGAACCACCGACCCGACGCACGGCGGATCCTGGCGATCCAGTTGAGGTTCGCCCGAGCGGCGCGGTGCATGTCGTAGGCCGGTGAGATTGTAGTGTACGCCGACGCCGTGCGTATCGGATCCGTGATACACCGAACGCAGGATCGAATAACGATGGGCCTGCTGGGCCATCATCGGCAACAGTTCGCAAATCTGCGTGCCGGGAACGCTGGTCGCGATGGGCTGATATTCGCCGCGAATGCCATCGGGGGCGTTCGGCTTGGGGTCGAAGGTTTCGTGTTGGGAAGGCCCGCCGGTCATGTAGAGGAGGATGCACGCCTTGGCCGTACCGACGCGCCCGGGAGCCGCCTGAGCCGTGGACCGCAAGTACATCGCCTGAGCCAACTCCAGGCCGATCGGCGAAAGCAAGCCGGCACGCAAAAAAGTGCGTCGGTTCATGGTGTGATGGTCCGAAAAAGGAAGGCGGAGGTAGGAGTTATCTCGATGCAGTCTATCGCTTTTCACGGCGATGTGCAAGGGCCAAACGCTTGTTTTCGTTAAGGAAAACCGAAACAACAACTTCTCGATTTCGCCGCTTGCGGCTTAGCGCTCGTAAGACGCCGCAATACCAATTCGCGAAGTCATTATTATGTATTTCTTTCCGCCTCTGCGGGAGCCACTTTTTTCCCACATCCAGAGCCAAGTGCCAGATTTTTTGGCGGGTCCGGTCGTCCAGTCTCGCTTGGTTGGGTAGAAGACAAAATTTCCCAGACAACGAGGTGACCATGCGGCGAAATCTGCTCATTCTGGCTCTGCTGGTGGTGGCCATGACCGTCGTGACGAACCCGATCACGGCCGACGAGTCAGCGCTTATCGGTAAGCCAGCACGCGACTTCCGCCTGCCTGACGTACTCACCGGTAAGGACGTTCGCCTCTCCGACCTCAAGGACAAGGTCGTGGTGGTAATCTTCTACAGCCACGCTTGCACCTTCTGCCGCAACTACGAAGCCCGTTTCCGCCAGCTCGCAGCCGATCACGCCGGCAAGGGCGTATCCGTTCTCGCCATCGACAGCACTGGACGTTCCGCAAAGGAAGCGGCCGCGGCATGGAAGGCGAAGAACATGGGCTTCCCTCTGCTGCTTGACGACCGCGCCCGCACGGCGGCAGCCCTGGGGGCAACGGCCATGACCACGGTCTGCATCGTCGATGCCCGCGGCAACCTGCGCTACATCGGAGCCTTCGACGACAGCGAGTCAGGCAAGGATATCCGCTGCCGATTCGTCGCCGATGCCGTGGCTGCCCTGCTCACTGGGAAGACCGTCCCGCTCGAACAGACTGAAGTGTATGGCTGCCTGATCCCGCTGCCGAAATGACAATGAACACCGATGACTCGAAACCACGCCGTGTAGCCGCGACAAAGTCGGCACGCGGTGGTTACCAAGGAGCTAACATGAAGACGCGAAATCTCTGGATGGTGGCCCTGTTCCTCGTCGCCGGCTCGGCCGGGAGTGCGTCCGCTGCCAACAATGTCCCGCTGGCGGAAATGACCGCACCCTGGCTGGGTCTGCTTAAGTCGCAGGACGCAGCCGTGCGGAACGCAGCGGGAACGACCCTGGTGAACATCGTCCGCAAGCACCCGGCCGCCGCAAGCGACCTGGTCCGGCATATGGCAGCGGAGGAAAACGGTGCCGTGTCAGCCGAGCACGAGCGGCTGCTGGTCCCGCTGGCCAAGGAATCGCCTGCCACCGTGTCGGCCTTCATCCGGCTGATTCGGGACAGGGGTACGAACTACCGGGCACGCAACTTCGGCGTGAAGGTGCTATCGCAAGTCGGTCCCGCCGTTGGGACGCCGGAATTCGTTGACGCCATGGCCGAGACCTACTGCCCCGTCCCGGGAGCGTACCTGCGAATCCTGCGAGCGATGGGCAAGGAAGCAGGCCCGATCCTGGCGACCGGTTATCGGCACCCGGACGCGAACGTTCGCAAGTGGTCCACCATCGGTCTGCGAAACATCGGTCGCACGGAGCCAACCATTCAAAAACTGTTGAACGACCTACAGGCCGAGGGGGGATTGCTACTGAAGTTGCGCGACGGCGCTCAAGCGGACCGCATTGCTGCCATTACTGCTCTGGCCGAGATGGCCCGCACGACCCCCGGCACCAGTACCCTCCTGGTCAACTTCCTGAAGAACGTCAATGACAAGGACGTCCTGACCGCCGCGGAAAGTCGCCTCGTGACGCTGGGGCGCGAATCGCCCGAGGCGGTCGCCGCCCTGGTGACAGCCGTTCGCAGTAAGGACAGCTATCGTGTGCGGATGGTGGCGATGAAGGTGTTGCCGAAAGTCGGCGGAACTCTGAACTGCAAGGCGACAGTCGAAGCCCTGGGTGAACACTATTGCCCAGTCCCAAGCATGATGCGGCGGATACTGCTCGCAGCCGGCTCGGACGCATTGCCGGTGCTCAGCGTGGCGCGGAACCACGCCAACCCCGATATCCGCGAGGCGGCAGAGCGCATCTTCTCGGTGATGCCCAGGCCAGCGGCGGCCGTCGCGATCCCCACGCCGTGATTCTCTTCCATATCTTTCTTTGCAAGGAAAGTGACAATACCCAGGCCGAACCGGGACAGCCCCGATCCGGCCTGAAACCTTCCAGTCGAATCATAACGCAGACAACTGACCTGGGGCATGCGAACGAGGACCAGCCGATGCACGCAGGTCAGTCCTTCTTGCCGCTCGTCTTATCGGCGGGCTGAACGTAGCGCCGGATTCGATAGGAGTCGGAATTCCCCATCAGCCCTCCGACAGGAATTGGGCTGTATGGTGAAAGGTAAGATGTTTGTTGCCCGGCCTGGCGTGCTCCAGCCGACATTCCAGAGAGATGATGGTACGGTGGAAGGTAATCCCAAACCTGGCGAGGCCCGCCCTGCGTTTTTGAAGAGGGAAAGTATAGTCGAAGGTGTGGCACCTGCTGCGAGGTCAGGCCAGGCAAATCCAGGATGTCGAGTAAGTATCGGTTTCTGAATACCTCATTGTCCTTTTTGCTGGAAAAATTGGGATATCCTTTCTCAAATTGCCAGTTCGCTTCAGCCAGCGTGCGCAGGATCGAACGACTCTCTTCCGCGTCGATAGGCTCTGTTTCATACGGAGGCTTCCCAACCGGTGTTCGATAGCGCGTTATCAATACGGTGGCGGCGAACATGCGCTCGTCAAAACTCATCGCTCGAAGGCCCGCTTGCGGATCTTTCATAATCTTCATTTTTTGGTCGCCCCACCGTGCGATCTCTTCCCTCGTCTCGGCCACAAAGGTCTCGTAATTGGGACGATTCGTCGTGACGACATGATAATGCTGCGGTGCGAGGTAGCATTTCTCGCGATCGTTTTTCTCAATGAAGAACAACGCCGTTTGGCCATCAGCGATTTGTTTGGGGAGTTCTCGTCCATTGAAGTCAATAATTCCCACCGTGAGCTTTTTCAACTCCTTCGGCCCTTTCAGCACCTCAAGCACGTCGATCTCGACCATGCGGTAATCCCACGCCTTCTTGTCCCCTAGCCATTCACCCGTGGCCTGTAGCTTCCATCCGACAATCGCTTTGCCGCGACCGACGACGACCAACTCGGCGAACGCCGCGTCCGCTGGGTTGGGCGGCGTGAACAGAAACCGCGATCCTGGCCCTCCGCCGATCCACGCCTGCGATGAATTCGCCAGGATTGCGACACTGGCGACTGCCAGCAGAAGGCTGATGAAAAATGTTCTCATGGGTGAATGCCTGAAATGGGATTGTTCTTCGGACGGTAAACAGATGATTAGCCGATATGAATTACTATCACAGAATCGGGTGTCGAAATGAGAAAGGGGGCGGAATAGGGACGATTCGAGATGCAGTCGGAGTCAGTAACTGTGCTTTGAGGAAACAGCTTACGCAACCCGCAAAGTCAGCGTTCGGTCGACGAGCCTGTGACATGGTGTATGCTACCCCCACCCATCGCGAATATCCTGACGGTTAATGCGGAACCACACCGCTTGCTCGCACTATTCCGACGATGCCGAGAAACACCCAGAACACGTTGAGAATCGTGTAGGCGACGTCCCTTTTCAAAACCGAGCACCAGGTGAGCATAACGGCGTCGATCGTGTTGAATATCCACACAAACATGAACGGGCTGTCGGGTCCAAGCCAGCTCACTAAACTGAAGCTCGTTATTCGCATGAGCACGCCCACCAGCTCGAACTTGCGAACATGTTTCATCACATATGCATTCACGGCCACTACGCGCCCCATATTTTTCATGCCTCTTGTAGGATTACTGTTTCCATTTGACGTTAAACAGGGTATAATCTACTCCGCATTATGCCAGTGAACCATACCGACCAACTTTGCCGATAAACTTGGTAAAGCATTTTCATCCAACAGGGGGGCTGGACGATGTTTAAGCTCGATCTCGGCGGTGCGGGGCGTTATTGCGACGGCATGAATCGCCGAAGCTTTCTTTCGCTCGGTGCGACGGGCCTCGCTGGCTTGGCCATGCCGCAGCTGCTGAAAGCTCGCGAGCAATCGGGCACGTCGCGAAATACTTCCGTCATCATGATTTGGCTCGACGGCGGTCCGGGCCACATGGACATGTATGACATGAAGCCAGATGCTCCAACCGAATACGCGGGCATTTGGCGGCCAATTCGTTCGCGCGTTCCGGGCATGGACATCACGCCGCTGTTCCCGAAGCAATCGCGTATCACGAATCTGTTCTCCTATGTGCGCTCGCTGCATCATGACACTGGCGATCACTTCGCCGGCGGGCATCGCATGCTCACCACGAAAGACATGGGCGTGAGCGGCGTCAACAACATTCAGCGATTCCCCGGCATCGGTGCGTTTGTCGCCCGTGAAGTCGGCCCGCGTCGCCGTGGCATGCCAGCGTATGTGGGCGTACCGTATGCTTCGAGCATCGGACTGAACCCGGGCTACTTCGGCGGGCATATGATCGGCGCCCAATACAACCCGTTCGCACCGGGCGGCGACCCGAACAGCCCGACCTTTTCGGTGCAGAATTTGAATCTCGCGGCTGGCCTGACCGTCGACCGGCTCGAAGATCGCCGAACGCTCAGCAATCATTTCGACCGTGCCCTCCGCACGCTCGACGCCAACGGCACCGCCCAAGCGATGGACCGCTACAACCAAGAAGCGTTCGATTTCATCACCGGGCCGGCGGCTCGCGAAGCGTTCAACATCAACCGCGAAGACCCGCGATTGCGCGATCGCTATAGCCGACATAACTGGGGCCAAAGCACGCTGCTCGCGCGTCGGCTCGTCGAAGCCGGCTCGACGTTCGTCGCCGTGCACCTCGGCGGTTGGGATCATCACTGGGATCTCGAACCGAGCTACGACCGCCTGCTTCCAATCGTCGATAGCCTCGTCTATGGTCTGTTCACCGACTTGCAAGAACGCGGCATGCTCGACAACGTGCTCGTCATGCTCGGCGGCGAATTCAGCCGAACGCCGCGCATGAACGACGGCGGCAACGGCGGAGCGCCACGCTCGATGGGCACGCCAGGCCGCGATCACTGGGGCAATGCCATGTGCTGGATCATGGGCGGCGGCGGTGTCCGCGGCGGGACCGTCGTCGGCTCGACCGACCGTCTCGGCGAACGCCCGCTCACCCGGCCCGTCACGCCATGCAACGTCCACGCAACCATCTACAACGTGCTCGGCATCGACCCGCGCCTGCAAGTCATGGACCCGAGCGGTCGCCCCGTCAACGTGCTCGACGACCCGACGCCGATCGCAGAGTTGCTGTAAGAAGTACGGAGACGCTCAACCGGACCAGACATTTCAGGACAAAAGTATGCCAATCCCTCGTCTGCAATGTGCAATCGAGCAGATCATGGATTGGCATACGAATCTTTTTGTGGACCCGCACATTGTTTCTTTTGTTGCGGTTGCATGCCAATACTCGAAATTGCCAGCGTTAGTCGACGTTCATTGTGAAAATGTTCTGTCTCGTACCCTTGGAAAAGAGCAGAAATTTCGCTTTGAGATTTCGTGGCACTAGGACACACAAGAGAAGGCTGGCCGATTGCTTTCGACTTTCCAACCAAAACCTCTTGTTGAAATGGCGGCGGTGGCTGTAGCGATTGCCTTATGCAAAAAAGCCATATGTGATCGACGCCCAAACCGGGGCCATCCGTACCAAGCGATACGAGCAATAATCAACTACTCAAGCACGTCACCACGTCATGAAAACTGCCATATCACCGATGGAACCGGGCTGGCGTTGGGTCGCTCGCGGATTGGCTTTGAAACTCGCTGGGCTGGTCATTGCGGTGGTGTTGTTTCCGCTGGCCTTCGCCGGCTTGTTCCTGTGGGGCGGGTTCGATGACGTTGGGCAACTCCGGCAGAATCTTTCGCCGGGGCCTCGGCTTGCGGCGGTTGTTTCGTTGCTCGGTATCGGCATTCTTCTCGACTGGGTGGGTCGCTGCTGCTGCCTGGCAGCTCCGTCGTCGGTGCAAGGCCGACGGTTGCTCTATGGTTCGGTGGCGTGCCAATTCCTGGCGTTGACGTGCGCGACCGTCGGCGCGATTGCATGCGGCATACCTTTGCCTAATAACCCTCTGAACAAGACCTCGGTACTCTCGATCTTTGCCGGCTCGGTCACGTTTCAATTCGTCGCGGCCGGCTGCTTCACAATTTTTCTGTAATCGCTCGCTCGCCACGTCGATCGACCCGATATCGAGCGCGTCGCCAATAAAGTCGTTGGCTTACTGGCGATGCTGTATCCATCCCTGGTAGGACTCGCGATCCTGGCGATGATCGTGCTCAGCGTGTCGATAGCGCTGGGATGTTGCGGCCTCTTCGTGATCCTCGGCGGCGCCATCGTCTGGATTCCCGCCACCGCCGTAGTCGGTGCCGTGACGCTGGTAATGTACGTACTCTACGGCATCGTGCTGCTTCAACTTCGCGGGGAGATCGTGAACCGCCTCGACAGCGGCACGGCGTTTCATGAAATGGAAGAGAGCGGGCCGGAATAGATTATCGTTCATGGCCGCGCAGCAGGTCGGTCTCGACAAGATCCGCGCCGCCCAGCAACAGGCATTGGCGCTTGCGTAGGTAAATATCCCAGCCTTCGGTTCCAGACCGTCCGTTTGACGGTGACAATCCGCCTTCCGCTTGTGGAGTGATTTCACTCACTCCGTCGTGCCTCTGCTCCGAGCGCTATGTACAATGAAGAGATACCCTCATATCGGAGACGCCAATGAACACCACCTCAACATCCACGCCCGCTCCGCGAACCTGGCCCCTAATTGTGGCAGGCACCGTGTTCCTCGTTCTTGGCCCCGTCATCTACGGCACGCAGATCGTCATGGGTCAGCTCGTTACGCCCTGGTACCTGCCAGCCTTCGCGACGGTCGGCGGCGTGCTGATGTCGGCGGCGTTCGTGCGGAGGCCCAGCGTCGCTCGCGGCTTGCTCGTCGTGCTGGCGCTGCTGCCGACTGTGTTCGCCTGGCTCGTCGTTGCCGTCTTTTCGCGGACACCGGAGTACACGGGGCCGGCCAGCGTTGGCAACAAGCTGCCCGCCTTCGCCGCCAGCTATGCGGACGGACGAGTATTTACGAACAGGAACGTCGAGACCGGCGGACCCGCCGTGCTGCTGTTCTATCGCGGGCACTGGTGAGGGCTTTGCATGATCGAGCTCGGGCAGCTCGAAAAACAGTCGCACGATTTCGCAGCGAAAAACGTTCGCATCTTTGCCATCTCGAATGACGATCTTGAATCCGCCACGAAGACGCAGAAACAGTTCCCACATCTGACGATCATCGCTGACCCACAACAGGTGATGGCGAAGGCTCTCGCGATAATCCACCCTGGCGCAGCACCCGACGGAACAGACACGAACGCGCCGACGACATTCCTCGTCGATCGCGGCGAGGTCCGCTGGATGTTCCATCCCGACCGCTTCCTCGAACGCCTGCCCGCAACCGACCTGCTGGCGGCAATCGACAAGGCACTGCCACAACGGTAATCGAAGAAGCTCACACAAAGGCGCAGAGACGCAAAGAGATAGCGTCGATTTCTTCTTTGCGCCTCTGCGCCTTTGCGTGAGCTTTCTCCTGTCCTCGGCGAGACGATTCGCTTACAATTGCCCGTGCATCCAACGCTTGCCACGATCGCGCGAACGCTAAACGGGGAACCGCATGCACCGCTACTTTCTCTCCACCCTCCTCTGCCTCACCGCCGCCGCCATCCACGCCCAGGACGCCCCGCTGCCGGCACGAGTCGCTGCCGCAAAGATGACGCTGCCGCCCGGGTTCAAGGCGACGCTCTTCGCCGGCGAACCCGACATCGTGCAGCCGATCGCGTTCTGCTTCGACGATCGTGGCCGAGTGTGGGTCGCGGAATGTTTGTCGTATCCGAATTGGCAGACCGATCCGAAGAAGGGCAAGGACCGCATCGTCATCCTCGAAGACACCGATGGCGACGGCGTGCACGACAAACGCACCGTCTTCGCCGACAACATCGCCAATATCTCCGGCATCAACTACGGCTTCGGCGGCGTCTGGGTCTGCGCGATCCCGAACCTGCTGTTCATTCCGATCAAGGACGACAAACCCGCCGGGCCGGCCCAGATCGTGCTCGATGGCTGGGACACGAAGGCTCGCCACAATGTCTTCAACAGCCCGACCTGGGGCCCCGACGGCTGGCTCTATGGCTGCAACGGCATCCTCTCCAACTCCAAAGTCGGCGCTCCCGGCACGCCCGACAAAGATCGCGTGTCGATGAACTGCGGCGTTTGGCGCTATCACCCGACCAAAAAGAAATTCGAAGTCGTCGCTCACGGCACCACCAACCCCTGGGGCCTCGCTTTCGACGAGCACGGCGAGATGTTCATCACCAACTGCGTCATCGATCATCTCTTCCACATCGTCCCCGGCGGCCATTACCAGCGCATGTTCGGCAACGACCTCAACCCGCACGTGTACAAACTCATGCCCAGCATCTGCGACCACATCCACTGGGGCGGCGGCTCCTGGACCAGCTCGAGAGCGCCAACGAATTCTGGCGAGCTGAGCCGCGTGAGCGGCCGGTTGAACGAATACAAAGTCCACAGCGAAGCCGGCGGCGGACACGCTCACTCCGGCTGCATGATCTACCTCGGCGACAACTGGCCCGCCCGCTATCGCAACGGCGTGTTCATGTGCAACATCCACGGCAACCGCATCAACCACGACATCCTCGAACGCAACGGCTCCACGTATGTAGCACGCCACGCCAAGGACTTCATGCACGCCAACGACCCGTGGTTCCGCGGCATAGCGATCCACTACGGCCCCGACGGCGGCGTCTACGTCGCCGACTGGACCGACACCGGCGAATGCCACAATTACCAGATCGCCGACAAAACCAACGGCCGCATCTTCAAAATCACCTACGGCGACGCGAAACCCTTCAAAGGCGATTTGGCGAAGATGAGCGATTTGGAGCTGGCGAAGTTGCACACGCATACGAATGAGTGGATGGTGCAGCATGCGCGGAGAATTTTGCAGGAAAGGGCGGCGAAAAAGCCTATTAATCCAAAAGCCGTGTCGTACCTCCAATCAGCGTTGGAAAATGATATTGGGGCTCGTCTATCAAGTATTCCAACCTTACGTGTACTTTGGGTTCTTAATGTCATTCAGAAGACGAACCCGAATCTACTTGGAAGTTTGTTCGAAGACGATTTCGAACCCAATCGAATATGGGCGATGCGAATTCTGTTGGAAAATCACGATCTGTCCGAAGGAATGCGGCAGGAATTTCTGAAGCTCGCATCACGAGATACGCCTCGCGTTCGTTTGCACCTCGCTGGATCACTTTGGAAATCGAAATTTGGCCGTCCTGAAAAAGACATGGATTGGCGAGGAAGGGTACTCGAAGTCCTATACAGACGCGGCGAGGACGCAACCGACCCAATGCTCCCACTAATGTATTGGCAGGCCGTGGAAGCGCAGATTTCAACATGGCCGTATAGCGCAAATCAAGCAATGTCGTCCGATATTCCTTTAGTTCGAGAATTCGCCGCTCGGCGCCGGGTCGAAATTGGCGATATCAAAGATGCAACAAAGTATCAACCAAATAGCTATGATGCCGTGTTTGGAGAGGAGTTGACAAACGAACGCCCAGAGGAAAACCGCGACGTTCTTCGTGGCGTTCAAGCTGCACTTGTCGGCAAACGCCAAGTACCGATGCCAAAATCCTGGAAAACCGCCTACCCCATCCTCATCGAAAGCCCCCTCGCCGAAGTCCGCGAACGTGCCCTCGCCCTCGCCGTGCAGTTCGGCGACGAACGCGCGTTCACGCTGCTGCGCAAGATCGTGCCGGATCGTGAGCAGTCGGCTCGGCAGCGTGAGGATGCGCTCAAGACGTTGCTGTTTCAGCAGAAGGCCGATCTCGTGCCGATGTTGCACGATCTGCTCGGCGATGACGCGTTGCGCCGCTCTGCGATTCGTGGGCTTGCCGCCTATGATGACGCCAAGACGCCGACGCTGTTGCTCGCCGGCTACCCGAAGTGGGACGCCGACGAACGCACCGATGCCATCCAGACGCTGTCGTCGCGCAGCTCGTATGCGATCGCGCTGCTCGATGCCATTGATGCGAAGACGGTCGCGCGGGGCGACATCAGCTCGTTCAACATCCGCCAACTGCAAACGCTCAAGTCGCCTGAACTCAACGCCAAGTTGACCAAGATCATCGGCGAAGTGCGGCCCGCGACCGCTGACAAGGCCAAGCTGATGGCCAAGTACAAGGCCGACCTGAAGCCGAACGTGCTCAAGCAAGCGAATCTCGCCAATGGCCGGGCGATTTACAACAAGGCCTGTGCGAGCTGTCATCGCCTGTTCGGCGAAGGCGGCGACATCGGCCCGGACATCACCGGAGCGCAGCGGACGAACATCGATTACCTGTTGGAGAACATCCTCGACCCCAGCGCGATTGTGCCGCGCGAATATCAGGTGAGCATCATCGAGACGAAGGGTGGCCGAGTGTTGAGCGGCATCGTCAAGCGTGAGAACGACGCCTCGATCACGCTGCAACTGCCGAACGAGCAAGTGGTGCTGCCGAAAGCCGACATCGAAACGCGCACGGCGACGAAGCTGTCAATGATGCCGGACGGTGCATTCGACCAGTTGCGAATCGAGGAGGTGCGCGATTTGATTGGGTATCTGATGAGTCCGGGGCAGGTGGCGTTGAAGAAGTGACATTCACGCCCCAGGATGAGCGAAGCGATTCCTGGGGATTCGGCACAGGAGGCTACCGATACGTCGGTGGCGTCGGGGTTGATCTCGCCGCGCTCGACGGCTTCCCAATCCTGAATCTTCGCCCATTCCACGCCAGTTCAGCCCGTGCAGGATATTACGATCGTGCGAGACCTTTGTCAATGAAAGTGCTAAATGTTCGGCTTTGCAGGTTAGTAGCGGAATTCGCTTGCATCAGCGTTTAATCCGATTATACTCAACCGGAATTCAAAATTCATTTCGTGCACGGAGTAACTAATGCGAATGCGATTTGTGTTGATAGTTATTGCGAGTATTATCTGCCTTGCAACCGATCGTCGCGCATTGGCCCAGGCAGATTTCAACGTCGCTCAGGCACGCAAGAGTGTCGTGTTCATCAAGCGTATTACGCCGGGGCTGGCGCCAGCAAGCGGTTCAGGTTTTTTTGCGGAAAAGGACGGATTGATTTACACCAATCGACACGTCGCCGTTCCGGATGACAACAAACGCAAGGGAACCATTCTGCTCATCGGCGTTCCCTCTGCGAAAAACCCGGACGAACTCGATTACTTCAAAGCAGAAATAGTATTTGTGCCGGCGGAGACGGATGATCTCGATTTTGCGGTGTTGAAGATCGCCGCGAAACCCGGGTATGGCGAATTCAGGCCGTTGCCGTTATCGCTGATCAAATTGGACCTGGGTGCGCCGGTCGCGGTACTTGTTTACCCGCCGATCAAGGACGACGAGCCGCCGCTCTCGTTCAACAAAGGCAGCATCTCGGCAACGCGTGTCAAGTTCGACGGGCTTTCTTATTACCAGACCGATGCCGCGGTGAATCGAGGCAACTCCGGCGGCCCGATGTTGAACGCCAAAGGCGAAGTCGTCGGCATCGTCACGCTGCGAAAGCAAGACGCACGCAACATGGGGTACGCGCTCTACCTGAGCGAAATCACCAAAGCACGGAATCCCAATTGTTGTCGTACTGCGCGAACTCGATTAAACGATTGGCCGCCAATTGACGATTATACCGATATCGTGTTGCTACCTGGAGAAATTGCCTACTATGCGCGTGTTGTCATTGCTATCGTGGTTCGAACCGCACTGGTCGTCGCTGACCTGTTGGTTGGGGTACCATCGGTGCCCCCAGACGAATAACCCCGGCGCCGGGGGCGAAAAGCCCAGGTTCGTCGACTTTACTGACCGCAAGATGACGGTCGATCAGCAGCGCATCGAGGCCATGGTCGGCGCGCTCGATCTGACCGGCAAGCGGTTGCTGTACGTCGGCGTTAGCGATCTGGGCTTGCGTCTGGCATGTTGTGGTTGGCTGCATCGGCGGCGTGCCGTCTGGCGAGGGTTGCGTCATGCGAATTAACCTCCGAGCACCACTGAGCGTGGCCGCGATCGTGCCGGTTTTCAACCGAGCGGCGGTCGTCGTGGAGGCGCTCGCCAGCATTGCGCAGCAAACGCGCCCACCGTGCCGGCTCATCGTCGTGGACGACGGCTCCAGCGACGGAACCGCCGACCACGTACAGCATTGGCTGGATAGCGAGGCCCGGCCGTTCTCTGCGACGCTAATTCGCCAGCGGAATGGCGGGGCCGCCGCCGCGCGCAATCGCGGGGCCAACGAAGCAACGGGCTGTGAACTTCTGGCGTTTCTAGACTCGGACGATTTGTGGCCGGTCGATTATTTGCAGCGCATGACAGCGACGCTGGAACATTCCCCCGAGGCCGTGGCCACCTCCTGCGATCGGCTTGACGTGGATTCCAGAAACGGCCACAAACGCCGGCGGGATCTGGCCAACTTACACGGGTGGTCGGCGGAAACCATGTTGATGGGCGGCGCTCCCGGGGTCTCCAATACCCTGATTCGTAGGGCCGCCTTTGATCGCATCGGCGGCTTCGCGGCGCTTCCGTGCTACGAAGATTACCACTTGATGTTGCGCCTGAGCTTGTTGGGAGCGTGGCGGCACACGCCCAGGGACCCCGTCGTGGTTCGGCGCAATCTCCACAATCAACGCCAAAACACCGAGCCGCCGTTGAGTAAGAAGTACGACGACCGCAGCCTGATCGCCGCCCGCGCGATCGACCGATTCGTCCACGAGGAAGGCGGCGCCCAGGCCATTCCCGAAGCGATGTGGCGCAAGCGCCTGGCCGAATTGTGGTGCCGAGCTGGCGTTGACTTGCTGCGCTTGGGCCGGCGCGACGAGGCGGGTGATTGCTTTCGACGAGTACTACGGCTGCGTCCTTTTCATATGCGAGCGTGGTGGCATTCTCTGTTTACACCCAGTGCCGCAACCTGATGCCCGCCACAAACCACGAAACTCCTAAAGTAGAGCCCTTGCATCAAAAAATTAAAAGGGGTCGGGAGTCGTTTTTTTTTCCTCCATTTTCCTCACTGTCATTTCAAAACTATTGAAAACTACGCATACTTCCAACAAAAATAATGACTCCCGACCCCTTTGGGTAAGCAGCTGAATAGTTGGTAGTATTTTTGTACACCAGTCAGTGCCAAGAATGGTTTCGTGGAAAAACACATTTGGAGCACTGACATGTCACGCATCACATTGTCTGCACAGCAAGAAGTCGAAGCAAAGTTGTTGGAGGCAAAA
>CAMAUE010000107.1 GCA_945861245.1 Singulisphaera sp. GP187 | reverse complement strand
GGCAAGGGCTGGGATTCAACCGTTCGAGAGATGTTTGCCGTCTCCGGTCCGTTCGCGGAGAACGCCCAGGCGGCGTACTACTATTACAACACGGACATGCAGGGGAAGTTCGAGCCGAAGATCATGGTCGGAAACCTGTCGCAAGTGTTCCTGGGCGTTCAACTCCAGTGCGCGGAATGCCATAACCATCCCTTCAGCGATTACAAACAGAAAGACTTCTGGGGATTGGCCGCATTCTTTTCCATCACGTCGACGCCGAACAATCCGCCCAACACACGGGGGGTGAAAGATAATCTTCCCAAACAGCCGCCGAAAGCGGGCACGCAGGTCGGCATCACGATTCCCAAGGGGGAAGCACGCAACGCCGGCACGAAGATACGCGCGAAGTTTCTGCGCGGCGAGGAGCCGGATTTGGACGCGGCCAAGTCATTTCGGCCTGCGTTCGCGACATGGCTGACGGCGAAGGACAATCGCCTGTTTGCGCGGGCCAGCGTCAATCGGCTCTGGGCCCAGTTTTTCGCGCGTGGCTTCGTGAACCCGCTCAACGATTTCGGCGACCACAACGCGCCCTCTCACCCCGACCTTCTTGACGCGCTGGCGGAGGAATTCGTCGTCTCGGGGTTTGACCACAAGCATTTGATCCGTTGCATCTGCCTCAGCGACGCCTATCAGCGCACGAGCCACGTCGTAAAAGGCAATGAGAAGGCGGAAGCGGAGCCGCTCTTCGCACGCATGGCCTCGAAGGTCTTGACGCCGGAGGAACTTTACGACGCGTTGTGCGTCGCATTGGAGGTACCGGAGATTGCGTCGCCCGTGAATCCGAAGAAGAAGCCGAATCCCAAGGGCCCGCAACCGCCGTCGCCACGTTCGCAGTTTGTGAAGTTCTTCCGCAACCCGGGCGAGGTGGACGAACCAACCGAACTCAAGCTGGGCGTGCCGCACGTTTTGAAGCTGATGAACGAGGCGAATTTCAACACCGGCGGCAAGGTGGTCGAGCGCGTGATGGCCTCTGCCAAAACCCCTGAGGAAGCGATCGACGGCCTGTTCATCGCGGTGCTCGCACGCCCGGCGACTTCCGCCGAACGGGAGAGGTTCGCCGCCTTCGTCGCTCGGCAATCGTCGCCGCGCGAAGCGTACGATCGCGTTGTTTGGGTGCTCATCAACAGTACCGGGTTCATCTTGAATCATTGAAAGAGAATGTCTACCGAGTTTTTCGAGAAAGGGACCGACCATGTCGTTTTCGATGCCGTCCAGGGACGCCAAGATTTTCCGCCGCGGCTTTCTCAAACTGTCGGCGGCGGGCGTCGTCGGCGCCTCGTCGTCGGGCTGGTTGTTGCCTCGCCTGGCGTACAGCAATGAAGGCCGAGCCGAACGGCCGAAGGCGTGCATCATGCTGCACATGCAGGGCGGCATGAGTCAGCATCACACCTTCACCGTCCCCGAGTATCGCGCGCAGAACGAGCAAATTCAGACGGCGGTCGCTGGCGTTCAATTCTGCGAATACTTCCCCCGGCTCGCGGCCAGGATGGGCGACATCTGTCTGATCCGCGGCATGAGCACCGGCAACACCGTTCACGAACGTGCCCGCGCGATGATGCACACCGGCTATAACCCTAACGGCACCGTCGTCTATCCGTCGGTCGGCAATATCGCGTCTTGCGAACTCGGCGCGGCCGATGCCGAGTTGCCGAATTTCGTCAGCATTCAAGGCGGCAACGACGGCGACGGGGCCGGCGCACCGCACCGCTCCGTGCCGGCGTATCTCGGTCCCCGTCATGCGACGGTGCCCATCAACGACCCGGCACGCGGGTTGGAGAATCTGCGCTCAGCGATTGCCGAACGCCCGTTCGACGACGGCGCTCGCTTGCTCGATGAATTTGAGACCGAGTTGCAATCCACCCGGCCTTCGATCGCCGGCGCCACCCACCAGGCCAACCTGCGCCGTGCGGTTCAGCTCATGCGTTCCGACAAGATGCGAGCCTTTGAACTTGAACGCGAGCCTCTGACGATTCGCAACGCCTACGGGAACTCCCAGTTCGGCAGGTCGCTGCTTCTCGCTCGGCGCCTCGTCGAAGGGGGCGTTCCCTTCGTCGAGGTCACTCTCGCGGGCTGGGACGATCACGGCAGCGCGCTCGGCAGCATCCGACGCCGCGCCGGCTACGTCGATCCGGCCATCGCCTCCCTGATCGACGATCTGAAACAACGCGGGCTATTCGACAACACACTCATAGTCCTCATGAGCGAGTTCGGCAGAACGCCGCATCTCGCCGATAGCGGCTACAATCAAACACTCGGGGCCGGGCATTACGCCAACGCGTGGACGACATTCATGGCTGGCGGCGGGGTTCGCGGCGGGCGCGTCATCGGCCGAGTAGATGCCCGTGGCGGCACCGTCACGGATCGCCCCGTCAACGTACAAGATTTTCTCGCCACGATGTGCCACGCCCTCCGCATCGACTACCGCAAGGAATACATGACGCGCGAAGGTCGCCCGATGACGTTCCTCACGCCCTCGGCCCGGCCGGTGCAGGAAGCGTTCTGACTTGTCCCGTTATGTCGTCTCATTGAAGGAACCCACCGATGTTGTGCTCACGTATTCTCGCTATTGCCCTCGTGGCAGTTCTACTTCTTCCGGCTGGCTTCCTGTCCGCAGGCCACACGCGCCCCGCATATCTCGATGGCTGCCAGTCGATGGATGGTCGCTACGTCGTCACAGCGGAGCCGATCAAGGAGAAGGTCGGCAAGAAGGAAACTATCAAATGGAAGTACCACTGGAAGGACACCAAGGAAAACAAGACGCTCTCCGGCTGGCTCACCGGCCCGCGCGGCCTGGGGCACTTCGATGTCACCTACGGCCATCTCTTCGTCCCGCCCGGCGGCGAGACCTTCGCGCTCTGGCTCCCCGCGAGCTGGGCGGAGTCGGACACGCCGCACCCGAAAGGCAATCAAGGCAAGTTCAGCGATGAACTCGTCAAGAATCTGGCTTTCGGTTCGCGTCTCACCATCTACAAGAAGACTGGCGAGATCGTAAAGACCTACGGCATGCGCGATCTCTTGAAGCCGAACGAATGGCTCTACGTCAACTGGGTGCAAGGCAACATGTACTGGCTGATGGAATATCCCGAAGTGATGAAAGGCGGCGAACCCGCGCGTTGCGGTTGGCGTTACTATCGCGTCAGTCCAGACTACACCGTGCTCGAATTCGTCATCGGTCCCAACAGTGATGCGGTCCACAAGATCAAGTCGGAGCCCAAGGAAGTGCAGAACTATCGCCGGACCGTGCGAGTGCAACTCACTGATGGCGTTCTTCTCGATCCGAATGTCAAGATTGCGGATGTGAACAAGATTCCGATCAAGCCTTTCCGGGATGCACTCATCACGAGAGGCGATGCCAAAGGTTTTCAGGCGAGCCTCGATCCGCTGCGTGTGACGGGGAAGTTTGTCGCGGCAGAGCCCAAGTAGGCGATCCGCGAGCGTTCCTTTGATAGGATGATGCTTGCGACTTTTCATAGGGGGGCACCATGCTTTCGATCTTCGACCGCGGTTTCGAGAACACGTTGAGCCGTCGCGAATTCCTTCGCGTCGGTAGTCTTGCCCTCGGCGGGTTGACACTGCCTGGCCTGTTGGCCTCGCGCAGCGCGGCCAATCCGACGAACCGGCGTGCTTTCAAAGACAAATCGGTCGTCATGTTGTTCTTGCAAGGCGGGCCGCCGCAGACTGAGACGTTCGATCCGAAGATGAACGCCGAGCAGCGAGTTCGGAGCATCACCGGCGAGGTGCAAACCTCACTGCCCGGCGCCACGTTCGGCGGCACCTTCCCCAAGCTCGCACGGCACGCACATCGGACCGCCGTCGTGCGCAACTTCAGCGTGGGCCGCGGCGGACCGTCGCATGAGCGCGGTTACGAATTGGTCCTGGCGGGCGGTGAAACGATCGGCTCAACCATGGGCTCGATCTACGCCCGCGCCGCCGGCAGCACGCATCATCAGACCGGCATGCCGACGAACGCAATCATCCTCCCCGAAGCGATCGATCCGAACATCCAGCTCGGCGGCCCCAGCGGCGCGTTCACGCTCCAGCAGACGCTGCGCTATCTCGCCAGCGCCGGTGGTCTAGGTACGCCGTACGCTCCGTTCAATCCGTCCGGCGGCGGGCAGCTTCTCAGCAACCTCCAGCTTCGCCTGTCCCGGCAGGAGTTCGACGATCGGCGCCGCCTTTTGGCGCAGCTCGATTCGCTGCAGCGCAGTCTCGACGCCACGCGCGAACTTGATGGGGCCGACCAGTTTCAGCAGCAAGCATACGAAGTCCTCGTGCGCGGCGTCGCCCAGGCGTTTGACCTGAGGTGCGAGGACCCGCGCGTGATCGCGGCGTACGACACCAGCGCGATGGTCCCCATCAGTGACATCCGGCGGGGCGGCACTCGGTACCGCAACAACTTCAATCGCTCCACCAACCTCCTCGGCAAGCAAATGCTCATGGCCCGCCGGTTGTGCGAAGCCGGCTGCGGATTCGTCACGGTCGTCGATAGCTGTTGGGACTTCCACAACGATGGCAACAATCCGCCGGTGCAGGAAGGCTTCGATGTCCTCGGCCCGCAAGCGGACCATGCCATCAGTGCGTTCCTCGAAGACGTTGAGGCACGCGGCCTGAGCGAGAAGATTCTTTTGATCGTCACCGCCGAATTCGGGCGCACTCGGCCCGACGCGCGCGGCGGCACCGGACACTGGGGCGAGTTGTGTCCGCTCTTGTTGGCCGGCGGTGGCCTGCGCATGGGACAGGTCATCGGCGCGTCCGATCGCTCGGGCCTGCGTGCGTCCGGCGACCCGTACACGCCGCAACATCTGCTCGCCACGGTCATGCACACGCTGTTCGACATCGGCGAAATTCGTGTCCAGCCGGACCTGCCGCGCAATATCCTCGCGACCATCACGAACGGTCGGCCGATTTCTGAGTTGGTTTAGCTCTTCCCCGTCGATCCCTTCCCGTCTTCGTTTAGCGCCTGCGTGACGGGCGCTAAACGAATATTCGAGGCACCTCATGCGTATTGCCGCCACGATGCTGCTGACGTTGTTCGTCGCGCTTCCCGCCAACGCTCAAGCGCCCGTCAGCTTCACCAATGAAGTCGTTCCGATCTTCTCGAAGCTCGGCTGCAACACCGGCGGCTGCCACGGCAAGTTGGAAGGGCAGAACGGCTTCAAGATGTCGCTCTTCGGCTTCGAGCCCGCGGAGGATTACGAATACATCGTCAAGGATGCGTTCGGTCGTCGCGTTTCGCCCGGCAACGCCGAAAGCAGTCTCCTCCTGCTGAAGGCCACCGGCCAAGTCTTGCACGGCGGTGGCGCTCGCTTCTCCCTGGGGTCGCCGGAGTATCGCACGGTGCTCCGCTGGATCGAGCAAGGCGCCCAGCCCGCCCGCAAGAGCGACCCCGTCGTGGTGCGCATCGAAGTGTCCCCACGCGAACGCGTTTTCACAGGCAAGATCGAACAACAGCAACTCGCGGTCTTCGCCCATTTCGGCGACGGCACAAAGAAAGATGTCACCAACCTCACGCAATTCGAAACCAGTCAGCAGCGCATCGCCGAGGTCTCCGCAAACGGCCTTGTCACCAAGAACAGCGACCTCGGCAGCGCCGCGATCATGGTTCGTTATCAGACCTTCGTCGATGTGTTCCGTGCCACCGTTCCCTTCGGCGGCAAGGTAGCCAGTCTGCCGCCAGCGAAGAACTTCGTTGACAAGCTCGTCTTCAAACAGTTGGAAACGCTCGGGCTGCCGCCGTCGGATGTGTGCGACGATACAACCTTTTTGCGCCGCGTGACGATTGACATCGCCGGCCGCTTGCCAACGAAATCGGAAGTAGAAACCTTCCTTGCGGACAAGAGCGACGAGCGCCACGACAAGCTCGTCGATCGCTTGCTTGCGAGCAAGGATTACGCCGACTATTTCGCTCTCAAGTGGGGCGCCATCCTGCGCAATCGCCGCAACGCCGCGACGGATAATCCAGCGCCGACCAAGGCGTTTCATGCCTGGATTCGCGATAGCTTTATTCAGAACAAGCCGTACGATCAATTCGTCGCGGAGATTCTGACAGTGACGGGCGCCGAAGGCACCAATCCTCCGGTGGTGTGGTATCGTGAGCTGCGCGAACCGGCCGCCCTGATGGAAGACACTGCCCAACTCTTCCTCGGCCAGCGTTTGCAATGCGCGAAGTGCCATCATCATCCGTTCGAGAAATGGACGCAGGGGGATTACTGGGGCCTGACAGCGTTCTTCAGCCAGACCGACGTGAAACTGCCGACGCCCGCCAAGAAAGGCAAGAAGGGGGAACCGCAGGTTGACGCGACCAAGTTCACCGCGGTCGTGCAGAAGGCAGGGTTGGCGACGGTCGTTCATCCGCGCACGAAAGAGACGCTGCATCCAACGCCTCTGGGCGGCCAGCCGATCGCGAATAGCGCCGACGTCGATCCGCGCAAAGCCCTGGCGAGCTGGCTGGCCGACAAGAACAATCCGTTCTTCGCCCGCACGCTGGTCAACCGCTACTGGAAGCACTTCTTCCGCCGCGGCCTTGTCGATCCCGAAGACGACATGCGTCTGACCAATCCGGCCACAAACGATGAGTTGCTCAATGCGTTGGCACAGCACTTTATCGAGCACAATTACGACCTGAAGGACCTCGTGCGCACCCTCTGCACCTCGCAGGTTTATCGGCTCTCCAGCGTGCCCAACAAACACAACACGCCGGACACGCAGTACTTCTCACGGTTCTATCCGCGCCGCTTGAACGCCGAGGTGCTCCTGGACGCCATCGACGATGTGACCCTGGCGAAGACGGTGTTCAAGGGGATGCCCGACGGCACCCGCGCGGTGCAATTGCCCGACAATCAAGTGGAGTCTTACTTCCTGAGCGTCTTCGGCCGACCCGACGCCGCCAGCCCGTGCGAATGCGAGCGTGGCTCCGATGCGAGTTTGGCGCAGGCGCTGCACCTGTTCAATTCGGAAGAGTTGCAGGAGAAAATCGCCGGGAAAGGCTCGCCCCAGGCTGCCGAGAAACAGAAGGAAATGAAGGCAAAGAAGAATGCCCCGGCGCCTCCCGGCATCGCCGTCAAGAATGGCGGCACGCGCGTGGCCCAACTCGTCAGCGATAAACGCCCGCACGAGCAGAAGCTCCGTGATCTTTACCTGGTCGCTTTCGCCCGCGAGCCCAGTGCGGCGGAGCGTGCCGCTCTGCTCGCGCACATCGACCGGCGTCCCGACGATTTGCACGGGGCCTACGCTGCGATCATCTGGGCTATCCTGAACACCAAGGAATTTCAGTACAACCATTGAGCCTGGGGAAGATCGTGAGTTTAAGTAGCATTGTAATCCCCTGCCTCAGGGTGACGGCGGCGCAACGAGCACGCCATCGCTCGCAATTGCCTTGCTAGGTGACACAGCCCGATCCACCGCATCGTTTTCCGGCCGTTCGAGAGGAGCTTCCCGCTATGTCTTGCAACCGCCTTGTATTGGCGCTCAGTGTCATCGCCCTTCTGACAGCGCCCGCGATGATTCATGCCGGAGCCGCCAAAACCGACGAGCCGCTGTTCAGTCGCCATGTGGTTCCGCTCTTCAGCCGCCTGGGCTGCAACAGCGGGGCGTGTCATGGCACAGTGCAAGGGCAGAATGGATTCCGCCTCTCGCTGTTCGGCGTCGATCCAGCCCAGGATCGCGACAACCTGCTGCGCGATTCCGGTGGACGCCGGCTTGACTTGAATAATCCAGCCAACAGCCTGTTCTTGTTGAAAGCGGTCGGCCACGTTGCCCACGAAGGCGGCGTCCGTGTCCGCCAGCAAAGTTGGGAATACGAGATGTTGCATAAATGGGTCGCCAAGGGTGTGCCTTTGGATGACCTGAGTAAGTCGCGTGTGGTGAAGCTAAAAGTCACGCCCGCCGCCAACACACTCAAACCCGGCAGTTCGGTGGAGCTGCGTATCGACGCGACTTTCGCCGATGGCTCGACGGAAGACGTGACGAAGTTCTGCACCTTCGAAACCCAGGATCCAGATGTTGCCCGCGCGGAAGGCGGGGCCAAGATCCTTGCGCTTCAACCAGGGTTGTCGGCCGTGGTCATCCGCTATGGTGCCGAGCCAGTCGTGGCGATGGTCACGGTGCCGCGGCCGGATGGCGCTCCGTTTCCCGTCGTGAAGGGAAATAACTTCATCGACGAGCATGTCCTGGCTCAGTTGAAGCAACTCAACATCCCACCGTCGGACCTGTGCGACGACGCCATCTTCCTTCGGCGGGCATCGCTGGATGTGACAGGAAGTCTGCCGACGCCGCAGGAAGTTCGTGCGTTTTTAACCGACAAGAACCCTGAGAAACGGGCCAAGAAGATCGATGAATTGCTGTCGCGCCCCGGCTACTCGGCACTGTGGGCCACGAAGTTCAGCGATCTCTTGAAGGCATCCAGCTTCGACGCCAATTTTGCCATGAGTGAAGCCGCCGAGACGAAACGATTCTACGATTGGCTTCGCGCCCGACTTCAAGAGAATGTGGCCTACGATGAATTCGTCGAGCGCATCGTCACGGCAACGAGTCGGGAGGGACGCAATCAGGAAGACTGGATCAAGGAAGTGCAGACACTTGCGGAAGAAAACGCCCGTAACGCCCCCGGCTTGACCCTTTATACCGGACGCAAGACGCTTGATCTCTATTGGCAACGCAAAGAGGCGACCGGAATCAAGGGAACGTTGCAAGTGGCCCACGCTTTCCTCGGGCTGCGTCTCGAATGCGCCCAGTGTCATCGCCATCCGCACGACGTCTGGAAGCAAGACGATTTGCTGAGCTTCTCCAACTTCTTCATGCGCGTCAAAGGCGCCGGCTATCCCGACGCCAAAAACCTGAATCCCCAGGCGGCCGAGCGCTTGAAGAAAGCGCCGCTGGAAGCCAAAGAGCTGCGCGCCCAGGCCAAAAAGTTGCAAGACCAGATGAAATCTTTGAAGGACAAGAACGAGATCGAGAAGTGCAAGGCCGAATCAAGCAACCTGGAAATGAAAGCGCGTGCCATCGAGAACGGCCCCAAACGCTATGGCACCGAAGTTCAACACCAGCCAGGCAAAGCCGGTTTCGCCTCGGTCACCAGCCCGCTCGGCACGCAGAAGTCCGACAAGCTCCGCCTGCTCGGGGAAACCAAGGATATCAAGCCGGCGCCGGATCAGGATCCACGCAAGGTTGTCATGGAGTGGATGCGGCGGCCCGAAAATCCCTATTTCGCGAAAGCAATCGTCAACCGCGTCTGGGCCCATTATTTCACCCGCGGAATCGTCGATCCGCCCGACCACCTGTCTCCGCTCAATCCGGCCTCGCATCGCGAATTGCTGGACGCTCTGTCCAAGGGATTTGTCGAAAACAAGTACGATCTGAAATGGCTGCACAAGACGATCTTGCTGAGCCGAACTTATCAAACAAGCTCGAAACCGAACGAAGGGAACAAGGGAGATCGCCGCAACTTCGCCTACTATTATCTGCGCCGCCCGATGACGGAGGTGTTGATCGACGCCGTCAATCAAGTGACGGGTGCCAAGGAAAAGTTTCCGCCGCGGCTCTACCTGCCGGAGGGAACCAAGGCGATCGAGGTGCCGGGCCCGATTCGCATCGAGACGGAGAGTGCCTCGCTGGCGTTTGCCTACCAGGCGCTCGGTCGGCCGGCGCGCAGCGCGCAAACGTTGTGCGACTGTGAACGCGAATCCAGTGCGACCATGGTCGGTTCGCTCTTCCTGGCCAACCATCCGCAGGTGCATCAGAAGATCAAGGCCGCGGATGGCCGGCTCGCCCAGGTCATGAAAGCACTCAGCAAGGACGAAGAGCGCATCGACGAACTCTATCTCATCGCGCTGAATCGGTTCCCGACGGCAGTGGAACGGCAGACCGTAATGCGTTACATCGACGGTAGTCCGTCGAAACAACTTGGGATGGAAGATCTGTTGTGGTCGCTCTTGAACTCTAAGGAGTTTTTGCTGAACCATTAGTCCACGCGATGCGTCAAAAACGAGCTATTTCAAACTACAAACTGATGAACCATGCGGCATTTGGCCGTTCGTCTCAACAAGGGGGTACATATGAATCGGCGTGAATTCTTCTTCGTCGGCGGCGCGGGTATGTTCGGGCTCAGCATGCCGCAACTCCTGCAGGCGCAGGCGGCGCGCCAGAACGCCCCGGCCCGGCAGATGATCGTGATCTGGCTGGGCGGCGGGCCTCCGCATCAGGACATGTGGGACCTCAAACCTGATGCCCCCGCCGAAATTCGCGGCGAATATCGGCCCATCGACACCAACGTGCCGGGTATTCGCATCAGCGAGAAATTCCCGCGCCTGGCTCGCCTGGCTGATAAATTCACGCTGCTGCGTTCGGTCGGGATCGGCAACGAACGCTGGGAGCACGGCGGGGGGCAATACTGGCTCACCGGCAATCCGCGCCGCACCGGCGTCACCGCCGCCTGGCCGATGTACGGCAACACCGTCACCAAGCTGCGCACACCGCCGCGCGACGTTCCCGCCTTCGTAGCCTTCGGCGATATCGACAATCATGCCTATGGCCTCAAGACCAACTTCTTCGGCCCCGCGTACGATCCGATCGTCATGAATTCGGTCGGCGATCAAGGCCGCGACGAGACGCGCGACATGTTGCTGCCGGCCCCGGGCCTCGACCTGTCGCAATTCGAACGGCGCACGGAACTCTTGCGTTCGCTCGACACGCAGCTCAATGACATCGCGGCCGCCGACCCGATCATCTCCGGCCTCGATCGCTTCCAGCAAACGAGCTTCAACCTGCTCCGTTCGCCGCGCCTGCGCGAAGCGCTCGATTTGACTCGCGAACCAACCCAGGCTGCCGCACGCTATGGCGCCAACCCTCATGGCCGTCGCGTACTGGCGGCGCGGCGGTTGGTCGAGGCGGGCGTGCCATTCGTCTACACGCACTTCGAATCGAACTGGGACCATCACGGCCAGAACTTCCGGGCGTGTAACTCGAAGCTGCCCAACCTCGACAACGCCGTCGCATCGCTCATCGAAGACCTCGATCAACGCGGCTTGCTGCGTACGACCATCGTGGCCGTGCTGGGCGAGATGGGCCGTACGCCACGCATCAACCGCGAGTCGGGCCGGGATCACTGGGGCACGACGCAATCGGTGTTCGTGGCGGGCGGCGGCTTCCGTCCGGGTACGGTCGTCGGCGCCACGGATCGCCACGCCGCCTACGTCGTCGATCGCTACTACAAGGTCGAGAGCTTTGGCCGCACCCTTTATCACTTGCTCGGCATCGATCCGGATCAAACCGTGCATACTCTCGAAGGCCGGCCGATGCGGCTCATCGCGGAGAATGCGCCGCTGATTCGGGAGGCGATCGTGTAGGTGCGGCTCCGATGCGAGTTTGGCGCAGGCGCTGCACCTGTTCAATTCGGAAGAGTTGCAGGAGAAAATCGCCGGGAAAGGCTCGCCCCAGGCTGCCGAGAAACAGAAGGAAATGAAGCCAAAGAAGAATGCCCCGGCGCCTCCCGGCATCGCCGTCAAGAATGGCGGTACGCGCGTGGCCCAAATCGTCAGCGATACACGCACGAACAGAAGCTCCGTGATCTCTGGTCGCTTTCGCCCGCGAAGCCCAGTGGGTGGAGCGTGCCGCTCTGCTCGCGCCACATCGACCGGTGTCCCGACGATTTGCACGGGGCCAACGCTGCGATCATTTGGGCTATCCTGAACACCAAGGAATTTCAACCATTGAGCACCCAGGGAATCGGCATGTTTCGGCCTTTCCCGTATTGATCAGGGAGTCGCTCCGATGAAAAGCAATGTGGCACTAGGTTTCGTCCTGGCAGCAGCGCTGGTCGCCGTGCTGGAAAGTTCGGCGCAGCAGGACAAGAAAACAGACAAGAAGCCTGCCCCCAAGAAAACGGTAGCAACCGATCCCAAGGATGCTGGCATCGACTTCCAGGTGCAAGGCGAATACGAAGGGGGCAAACTTGCAGCGCAGGTCTTCGCTTTGGGAGATGGCAAATTCGACGTCTACTTTCTCGTGGGCGGTTTGCCAGGCGCTGGCTGGGATGGCAAGTCTCGCATGAAAGCCTCGGCGCTGCTCGAAGCAGGAAAGACCTCCGCGACGATCAAGGGAGCCGGGCTTACCGGAACCATCGCCGTGGGTGAAAAGTCGATTCTCCAGGGGGAATCGGAGAAGGACGGCAACTTCACGCTGACGCGCGTCGTTCGCAAAAGCCCAACTCTCGGCGCCAAGCCGCCGGAAGGCGCCAAGGTGCTTTTTGACGGCACCCAATGTCAACGAATGGAAAGAGGGCAGCAAACTCGTTGGTGATCTCCTCGGCGTGGCGGCCACGACCAAAGGCAACTACAAGATCGCCAAACTCCACATCGAGTTCATCACCCCTTTCATGCCCTACGCACGCGGCCAGGGGCGAGGCAACAGCGGCGTCTACGTCTTCGGCAAGGAAATCCAGGTCCTGGATAGCTTCGCCCTCGAAGGCAAGAAGGACGAATGCGGCGGCATCTACGGCAGCGCCGCTCCCCTGGTCAACATGTGCTTTCCGCCGCTCTCCTGGCAAACCTACGACGTCGATTTCAAAACCGGCGACGCGGATGCGAAGAACAAGACGCTCGCCACCGTGTTCCACAACGGCGTCAAGATTCACGATAGCATTCCCTGGAACGCGTCCGGCAATATCAACCTGCAAAACCACGGCAACCCAGTCTTCTATCGCAATATCTGGTTGATCGAAGCAAAGTAGGTGCTGGAACTGTCCAGCGATGGTGCGTCCTGAGCGAAAACCCGGATCCCCAGAAACGCGATAACAAGACAGGACGCGATACCCAAGTTCATATTGGCTCTCGCGAGAGACAGTCGGTCAGGCGACACCTATTTCCGCGCATCACTAACCAAGCAGTTCGCGAATGGGATTGGCGACGCGAACCGGCGTGGTTGTTCTTGTTCGGGTCGACGCCGAGGATCATGCAGATGGTGGCCATGAAGTCGATGCCGGTGACGGGGCGATCTTCTCAGGTGTCATCTCCTTGAGCAGCTTCTCGACTGCGGCGGACATCTGCGTTCTCCGCGCACGTTCTTGAAGCGGATCACGCCCTTGGCATCGAGCACGACGACGCAGCGCTAACCAAGCAGTTCGCGAATGGGGTTGGCGCCGCGGTCAACGACGCGAACCGGGCGAGGACCGGCGTGGTTGTTCTTGTTCGGGTCGATGCCGAGGATCGTGCAGATGGTAGCCATGAAGTCGATGCCGCTGACAGGGCGATCCTCGACGGTCGATCCTCGCGAATCGGTGCGGCCGATGATCTGTCCGCGTCCGACACCGCCGCCGAAAAGCACCGTGGTCCAGGCACGAGGATAATGGTCGCGGCCACCGCCCGGCTTGACGTTTGGCGTGCGCCCAAATTCACCCATGCAGATCACCAGCGTTTCATCGAGCAGTCCGCGAACGTCGAGATCGTGCAGCAAGCTCGGCAATCCCTGGTTGAGCTGAGGCATCGCAATGTTCTTGACTTCATTGGCGCGCTCCGTCGTGTGCGAATCCCAGCCGCCTGGGGTCGGAGCGTGATACACTTCGACAAAAGGCACTCCGGTTTCGACGAGCCGACGGGCTAGGAGACAGCCCTTGCCGAAGGCGTGATTTCCGTAGCGATCGCGGATGGCAGCCGGTTCCGTGGTCAGGTCAAAGGCACGAGCGCCCGCCGAGCGCATGAGTTGAGTCGCACGTTGATATGCGGTGCGCTGGGCCGTCGCGGCGTCGGAAGGATGGGTCCGCAAAAAGCCCTCGGCAAGGTCGTCGAGCAGCGACAACCGGGCGCCGTGGTCGGCTGCGGAGAGGCTTGAGCGAAGGTTCTCCACCCCGCGATCTTGATCGGCGACGATGAGCGGCTGGTGGCGCGGGCCGAGGTAGCCGGGGCTGCTGACGTAGGAATGGTTGGCGGGATTCAGATGCATGCCGGTGACTACGAAGTTGGGCATGCCGGTGGGGGAAATCTCGCGTTCGTTGGAAACGATGGATCCCATGGTCGGGTAGCGGAGTCCGCCGACGCCCGCGCGGTAGCCCGTGTGCATGAAGATGCGTGCCCGCGAATGCTCCCCCTCGCCCGTGGACATGCTGCGGATGACGGCAGCGCGATTCATGAACGGGGCGAGCCGGCTCAAGGGTTCGGAGATGAGCAGACCAGGGACAGAAGTTTGCACAGGCCGGAACTCACCACGGATCGTGTCGGGGGCGTCTGGCTTCATGTCGAACGTATCATGGTGCGACGAGCCGCCGTCCAGCCAGATGAGGATGCACTTCTTGTGACGAGCCCCACTGCTCGGCGCCTGCTCGGCGGCATGTGCGGCGAGCCGGTCCAACCAACCGGAAGCGGAAACACCCAGAACGCCGGCGGCGGAGAGCCTAAGCAATTCTCGCCGGGTCGGGAGGAATTTGTGGCTGTGCATGGGAAACTCCGTGGAAGAGAGATTGCGATTTTTTTTAGTGATTCAGGATGAACTCGGGGCTGTTGATCAGAGCCCACAGCACGGAAGCGTAGCCCCGAGCGGGATCGGGTTCGCCATCCAGATAACGGCTCAATCGCTTGCTTTCGTCGCTATTGGGACGTCTTGACAACACCGTGAGGTAAAGGCGTTCGACCGCCTCATCGCGCGGCAGTTTGGCGGCGATAATACGATCGACCACCGGGCCGCCTTTGTTGAACTGGGGGTCGTTCATCAGATTCAAAACTTGCGGAATGCCGTGGGTGAAGTCCGTTGGCAAGGAGTCTGCGTCTTGCGTCTTGAAGAACTTGATGAACTTGTCCCGATTATTGCCGGCTGAGGTTTTGGCGGCCCCGCCTTTTCCCGTGGTCGCGATTTTTCCCGTTGTCACGTTCAATTCCTTTACGCCCAAAGCCCGTGTCAGTGCGTCGTACAGGACCTCCGGGCCCATCACCTTCACCGCCATGTGGCTGAAGCCGTCGCGGTCGTCCTCATTACCCTTCACGGGCCGACTCGTGCGTTGATACGCCTCGCTGTTGCAGACACAGCGCACGAAATGTTTGAGGTTGAAGCTCGAGGCTTTGAAATCGTCCGCGAGGGCTTGCAAGAGTTCAGGATGGGTCGGTTCATTGTCGGCGTGCATGTCATCGACTGGGTTGACGATGCCGCGGCCAAACAGGACGAACCACAAGCGATTGACCGCGGCCCGCGCGAAATACTTGTTCTCGGGCGACGTGACCCAATTGGCCAATGCCGGGCGGAAGGGGCGCTCGACATCCAGAACTGGTTCGCCGGCTTCGAGGAACTTGGCCTTCACCACTTTGCCGACAGATTTGCCCGCGGTCGCCGGGATGGTGATGCTAGCCGATTTGACGGCGGCTGGGCCTTTCTTCTTCGGATCGGTCGCTGCAAAAGATTCCGTGAGCCCGACCGGTCCGTCGCTTTGGCCCTTTTTCGGCGTCGCCACTTTCACCTTGGCGAAGAACGCGGCCATGCCCCAGAACTCGGTCTGCTTCCAGTTCGTGAATGGATGGTTGTGGCACTCAGCGCACTGGAGTTGTACGCCGAGGAAATAACGGGTCGTGGACGCGGCCATCAGGTTCGGCATCAGCTTGTTGTCGTCCGTCTGCGCCAGCACAAAAACCGCGGCCGGATTCGTCTTTGCTTCGCCTTCCGCAGTGATCATCGCATGCACGAGCTTGTCCCACGTTTGCCCTTTGTTGATCTCGGCGGCCAACCAACCTTTGAAGATCTCGCGCTGCGGCGCCGCGATTTCCGTCCCCAGGAGGAGTTGGGACAAGATCACCGCGAAGTGCTTGCCGAACTCCGGGGACTCCAGCAGTTCGTCGATCAGCTTGGCGCGGCGCTTGGGATCCCTGTCGGCGAGAAATGTGGTGGTCCGTTCGTAGCTCGGTATCTGGCCGGTTAAATCAAGCGTGACGCGCCGGAGAAATTCGGCGTCGTCGGCCAAGGGGGAAGCGGGGATTTTCTTCTCTTGAAGGCGTTTCGCGATCTCGCCGTCGATGCGCTTCGCCCGCACGGCGACGACATCCTGTGCATATGCCGCGCCAGCCACGACGCAAAATGCCAGCGTTAACAATGAACATCGGAAAGAACGCAACATGTCGGACCTCGCATCGATTATCGTAGAATCTCGCCTTTGGTCGGGTCGCCCGGCACGTCAAGCAGCTGGAAGCAGACGATATTCTTGACCGCGTCATCGTTGCGTGACCAGAGCACCTTGCGGTCGGGTGTCGTTTCGAAGATCGTGCCGCTGATGGCAACCACGGTGTTGCCGTTGGCCAGGCGCTGCAACCCGTAGGCGACACCGGACGTTTTCAGGTTGTTGGCGGCGCGTTCTTTCTTGCCGAACTGCCAGATCGTCTTTCCGTTCGGATCGACTTCGAGCACATCGGCGGAAGCGTTGCTGACGAGCGTGTTGCCGCCAGGGAGCCGAAGCGCGGTCATCGGGCCTGGAGTTTTGAACTCCCAGACGACCTTGCCGGCTGGGTCGTATTCGCGCACGACATTGTCCTCGCGCTGGCAGACGAGGTAGTGATTGCTGGCCAGTTTGCGGGCGGTGCGGATCATGCCGTGCGGCTTCGCCTTGGTCTGCAGCTTGACCTCGCGCTCGATCTTGCCGTCGGTATTGATCTCGATCAAACGGCCATTCTGGTTGTCGCCAACGAGAATGTGGCCGCCTGACAACGGTTGGCAGGTGTAGGTTTCGCCATCGGTCTTGAAATGGAAGACGATCTTCTTGTCGCGCGTCACCTCCATGATCCCTTTGCCGCGGGAGGCAATCAAATAGTTTTTGTTCGGCAGGGCCCAGACATCGAAGCACCCTGGGGCCTCAAACTCCCATTCGACCTTGCCTTGCGCATCGACGACAACGGCTTTGTTCCTCTGAAATGTACCAGCAAGAAACGGTCGCGCCAATTTGCCATCCTTATCTTGCGCCTGCACGGATGCAAACGACACCCACCCGTTCACGAACAACAATGCCAACACGGCCAAGAGCATTTTCACGAATCTACCTCGCATGTCCGAAAGGGAAGCGATTCGAGTCAAAGGGCAGCACGGTCGAAGAACTCACGATTTTCATTCTGCATGCACTTTATGAAACACCGGCCGATTCTGCAAGTTTCGGCACGACGCCAATAAACTCTGAACTCGACCGTCAGCCGTGGCGAGCGATTCGAGTTTATCCTTGCTCTCGTTGCGCGCTAAGAATACGCCAGGAACCGTCCAGCGAAGGTGCGTCCTGAGCGAATACGCGGATCCCCAGAACCGCGACGAAAAGACAGGACGCGATGCGCAGGTTGATGGTGGATCTCGCGACAGACAACACTTATTACCGCGCAGCGTTAACCAAGCAGTTCGCGAATGGGATTGGCGCCGCGGTCCACGACGCGAACCGGCTTGGTTGCTCTTGTTCGGATCGATGCCGAGGATCGTGCAGATGGTCGCCGGCCGCTGGTTCATGCGCGGCCCCGATGGCCGCCTTCGCTGCTATGACTTGCGCCGACCAGCGTATGAACCAGATCAGAGCGTGCCTTGCCGAGCGCCTTCTCAGAACAATTCCTCAACGACTCTGGCGTTCGCGTTGACAATATCCACGGGACGGCCGCCGCGAATGGTGTAACCAGCGGTGTGGTCGATGCCCAGGCCGCGCAGCACGGTGGCGAAAAGGTCGCCGGGGCTGACGGGGCGGTAACCGGTCGCGGTGAGGCCGTTGTCGCCAGTCGAGCCGATTGATTGCCCGGTCCGCAGGCCGCCGCCGGCAAGGACCGCCGTCCAGATGCGGTTGTTGTGGTTGATCCCGTCGCGTGAACGGCCAAATTCGCCCATGCAAATGATGAGCGTCGATTCGAGCAGGCCGCGGGCTTGCAGATCATCAAGCAAAGCCGAGAAACAAACGTCGAGATGACGGAAGAGAATCGCGTTGCGGTCAGGCGTGTCCATGTGTGTGTCCCAGCCGTTGCCCAGGCCGTCGCGCAGATGGGCGGACACGAACGGAACGCCAACCTCAATCAACCGGCGGGCGAGAAGGCAGGCCTGCCCCATGCGGCCGCGGCCGTAGCGTTCTTGTACCCGGATTGGTTCTTCGTCGAGATTGAAGGCGCGCGTCTTGGACGAGCGCATGATGGCAAGGGCCTGCGACAAACTGTTGTGATGCCCGGCCGCCACGTCGGAGTGATTGTGCTGCAAGAATGACTGATTCATCTGCTCAAGTAGCGAGGCCCGGCTCCGGATCTCGTCGATCGTCACGCTACCTTCGGGGCGTTGGTCCGGGATCGACTGACCAGGGAGCACCTTGAGGGGATTGTAGCGCGGGCCAAGATGGCCGCCGTTCATGCTGAACAGACCCTCGGCCTGACCCGGATCGAGCACCATGTAGTTGGGCAACTCGGCGTCGGGCCGGCCGATGGCGTGCGTAACGATCGAGCCGAGGCTGGGACGTTCGATGCCGCCATCGCGGTTCCGGTAACCCGTGTGCATCCAGATGACCGCGTCCCCGTGGCCGAAGTTCGGGTGGTTCATCGTTTTGATGAGTGCCAGCTTGTCCATTCGTTGTGCGAGCCGCGGCAGGTATTCGCTGAAGTGCAGGCCGGGCACGTTGGTTTGAAGCAGGCCAACGTGCTCGCCTGGCTTCGGGTCGAACGAATGCGCCTGGCTCGGACCGCCCCCGAGCCAGAGCAAGATACACTGCTTGGGCGGCGTCCTGCCAGAGGCGGCGGACTGTGCCGCATGGGCGCGCAGCGGCTCAAACCACGGCACCGAACCCGCCAGCGTGGTTGCCAGTGAGAGTTTCAACGCTTCACGGCGTGATAGGCGGAGGGGATTCATGGAACGACTCCTGGTTTAGTGGTCGGCAGGCGGATGTCACTTCAACGATGCGACACGAATTCGGCGCTATTCAACAAAATCCACACAACGGCTTCGTAACCTCGCGCAGGCGTCTCTGCCTTGGCGACATGGGCGAGAAGCATTTTCGACTCGTCGGCGGTCGGTCGGCGGGCGAGTGATTGCAGGAAGAGCTTTTCCAGGCACTGCGCCGGCTCGGCAGGCGTCTGCAGCAGCCGAGCGATGGCGGCCGGCGCACGACGCGGCACATCGACGTTCATGAGCCGAAGCATCTGCGGGGCACCGAAGCTGTAATTGGCGGGATTGTCGTCGTAGACCGACGTGTCGAAGAGTTCCGCCGTGCCGATGCTGGTATCGTCGCGCTTTTTCTTGGTCGCGACGACGGGCTCCGCGCCGAGTACCTGATCAAGGCATTTCAGAAGCACTTCGCCTTGAAGAAACTTTACCTTCATGCGGCTAAAGTTGTCATCTTCCGGATCCGTGGGGGTGCGTTTGCTCGTACGCTGGTAGGTGTCGCTCAGGCAAATCGAGCGCAGGACGTGACGGACATCATGTCCGGAGACGCGAAACTCCTCGGCCAGCAGCTCCAACAGTTCCGGGTGCGAGGGTGCGTTCTTCGGGTTCAGGTCGTCGAGCGGATTGACGAGGCCGCGCGCGAAGAGAATCGCCCAGAGCCGATTTGCCGCAGCCTGAGCGAAATACTCATTCTTGGTGTCGGTTAGCCAGCGAGCGAAATGGGGGCGATGCGGCCCGGTCTCCGACAGTTTCGGCACGCTGCCATCGAGCAGCTTCGCGTCGACCGTCGCCCGGACCTTCTTCGCGTCGAGCGGATCGGGGATGTCGATCTTGCCGCCCTTCGGAAGGAACACGACTTTCTTGTTCTTCGCTTTCGGATCGGGCGGCGGCGGATCCTCCTCGGTGATCCTGGTCTCGCGGGTCTTGCTGTTGGCGACGTTCTCGTAGCGGGTTCGGCCGTAGAACGCGGCGAGGCCCCAGAAATCATTCTGCTTCCATTCCCTGGTGTAGGGATGGTTGTGGCATTCCGCACATTGCAATTGCGTGCCCAGGAAAAGCGCAGCGGAGGTACCGACCACCTTGGCTGGTGAGGGGCGATCGCCGTTCAATCGATTCGCGCGAAGGTAGAAACCGGCCGGGCTCGTGTCGTCGACGGTCAGCATCTTGGTCACGATCTGATCCCACCCAACACCCTTGTTGAATTGCTCCGCGAGCCAGGCGCGGAACTCGGTCGTTTTCATTTTGCTGTTCAACTCGCCGTCGCGTTTCACGAACAGTTCGGTCCAGTATCGCGCGAAGTGATTGCCAAATTCGGGGCTTGCCAGCAATTCGTCGATCAACTTCGCCCTGCGTTCCGGTTCCTTGCCGTCGAGAAAAGCGGCCGCTTTCTCCAGCGTCGGTAGTCGGCCGGTGAGGTCGAGATGCACGCGGCGCAAAAACTCTGCGTCGTCGGCGCGGGGGGCGGCGGTGACCTTCACCTCGCGGAGCTTTTTCTCCACGAAGATATCGATGCGCTTGGCTACGCCCGAGGCGTCAAGCCGGACTTGTGCCTCGGTGCGCGATGGTCCCGTCAAAGTAGCCAGGGCCGTCAAGCTGAGGACAAGTAGGCAACTGCGATTCATGGGATCACGCCTGGTTGGTTACAAATGGAGGCATGCACACAATCTGCATTCACTTCTTCAACACCTGTACTCAGCAAAGGTTCCGGTTTGCGCATAATATTTGGTTCAGTTTCCTCTCGCCGAATTCGGTATCCGCGAGTGATCATGCAGGCATGCGAATTAAATACAGTAGGGCCCTCGTCCGGGCGAAAGAGAATACGATTCGTCAGGTTCCTATTTCTTCTTCTCTGCAATCTGACTGGCTTTGGTTGGCCCTGGAAAGTTCTCGGGAATCGGCAACGTCACTTTTCCGGTCGCCGCCCATTCGGTGCTGCGTTCCATCGTCGTGATGAACCCGATGCAGCGCATGGCGAACACGTCGTGTCCCATCGGCGTCTGCACGATGCGGCCCTTGCCGAAGCTCACGGTCCACAGGGTCGGCTCGTGGACCTGAGTCTTGGGGCAGAGAGCAGTGGCGAGGACACGGACGTCTTCCGCCGGCCCGCGCAGGTTGAACATGAGCTGGTCCTTAGCGTGCATCCATTCTTGCGGCATGCCCTTGGCGATGGGATGGTCCGCGTCGCGGAGCACGATGGCGTATGGATGGTTGGTTTCGCTCGTGCCGCCACCTTCGCCTTTGGGAACGCGGACCTGCTTGCCCTTGTCGTCAAAGTAGATCCGGTCACCGAATTTTGGGCTGCGCCAGGCCAGGCCGACCATGCGATTGAACTCCGGCCAATCGCTGAAGCAGTTGTTGGCGGAATGGAAGAGGACGAAGCCGAGTTTGCCGTCCTGTTGAACTAAAATAGAAATGTCCGGTCATAACGCAATAGAAATGTCCTCTTTCGCCCTTGGGCAAGGAGGACAGCTATGAGCGTGCAACAAAAGGACCGGATCGAGATGAGCCAGCAAGAACGTGATCGACTGAAGGTGCTGCAT
>CAMAUE010000106.1 GCA_945861245.1 Singulisphaera sp. GP187 | reverse complement strand
TTACCGCATCTCAACCGGCCCCTTGGAAGGCACCAACAACAAAATCCGCAAAATGAACGGCCAAGCGTATGGCTACCGCGATCTTGCTTTCTTCAAACTCAAGATATTGGCACTACATACGACAAAATACGCATTAATCGGATGAACCGGAAATGTGTACATCAACTCGAGTACGAGTTCCGTTGATTTTCCCGTTGCCTCGCCTCTTGATGGTACGATCGGTGGGACGGCTGACCTTTCGGTTACCAAGATCAGTTCGGCGGGCGTCCTTGTGTACGCCACCTACGTCGGCGGGTCTCTCGACGAAGGCGTCGTGGGGTCCAATTGCAGAAGTGTCGCTGTGGATAGTGCCGGCAACGTGTACTTTACTGGGCGAACCGATTCAACGGACTATCCGCTGGTCAGCCCGGCTCAGCCCGCCATGGGATCGAGTCAGGACGCGGTCGTTACCAAACTCAATGCTGCCAGGAATGCTCTGCTTTTTTCGACTTATCTCGGCGGCGGCACGAGCGACGGCGGGAACGCCATCGCCGTTGACGCGACCAACGCTATTTACGTCGGCGGCGAAACAGGTGGTTCCTTCCCCACAACGCCGGGCGCCTTGCAGACAACCTTCGGCGGCGGAATCTACGACGGCTTCGTCGTGAAGTATACGCCTGCCGGTACTATTGCCTATGCGACCTACTTGGGAGGGAACAACTGAGAAGATCTCCGGGTTATTGCTGCGACCGCAGGCAATGCCTATGTGGTCGGCACGATGTGGTCCTCTGATCTCGCCACGACGCCGGGTGCATTCCAAACCACATTTGGTGGAAACTATGATGGCTTTGTCGTGAAGATCAACACGACGGGATCGGCCGCTGATTACAGTTCCTACCTCGGCGGAGCCAACGCCGAGGATGCCACGGGCGTTGCCGTCGATGCCGCCGGAAATGCCTATGTCTGCGGGAGCTCCAACACGGCAACTTTCCCCACGACAACTCCAGGCGTGGTACAACCGACATCGACTTCAGGGTTCAACGGTTTCGTGCTCAAACTTAATCCCGCTGGGTCGAGTCTTTTATTCGCCACCTTCGTTGGCAACGCAGGGGATGGAATACCCTGGGCCATGGACCTCGATAGTGCCGGAAATATCTTCCTGGGTGGATATAGTAATCCCGGCGTGCCCCTCGTCAATAATTTCCAGACCAGCAGTGGCGGCCTCGATGGCTACGTCGCGGCTCTGAATCCAACGGCAACGGCGTATTTGCTGTCCTCACCTCTTGGCGGCGCCGGCAACGACAGAGTCTTGGGAGTCGCCGCTGATGGTGCGGGCAATTTCTGGGCCGTCGGATCAAAGGATTCCACAGCTTTTCCAACCCAAACTCCGTTCCAAGCCACCCTCGGCGGCGGGACGCAGGATCTGTTCATTGCCAAAATAAGCACGGCCGCCTCCACCACCGGCGCTACCACCAGCCAATCCGGCGGCACGACCTCCGTCACCGAAGGCGGCGCGACCGACTCCTACACCGTCGTCCTCAACCTCGCACCTACTGCCGATGTCACTATCACGCTCAACCCCGGCACACAAGTCACGGCGACCCCTGCGACGTTGACATTCACCGCGGCCAACTGGAACGTGGCTCAGACCGTCACCGTCACTGCGGTCGATGACGCCCTCGTCGAAGGCGTGCACACGGGCACGATCACGCACACCTCCGCCAGCGCGGATGCCGCTTATAATGCGATTGTCATCGCTAGCATCACCGTAAACATCACCGATAACGACAGTGTCGCACCACCGGTCATTCCGCCGCCTGTACCCGGCGGCGGTCTCAACGAAGGTAACTATGCCGGCAGCCAAGGCTCCGGCTCCAGCGGCGAAGGTGCCTTTGGCTTCGGCAGGCATGCCGGGCGTTTGTCGCGGCCGATGCTCAAGGGGCCCTATCGCGATCCGCAGGGGACCTTCCGCGTGTTCAATGCCGCCCATCAGCAACAGGTCTCCTCGCCAGGCGATGAAGGCGGGCTTGGCATCGTCGCCTGGGGGCTTTTGATCCTCTCCGTACTCGCGCCTGCGGCGCTCGTATTTGGACGTCGGCGCCCGGCGTGAACTTCGCAGGCACGTTCCCCGCTAAAGTTGGATGTCGATCATGTCGATCATCACATTTGGCATGAGCGACATGAGCGACATTCAAACCACATCGACGAGCTGGAAGCGTAAGCGACGGTTATTGCCAGTCTGTCGCTTACGCTTCCGGCTCGTAAGCATAATTGGATGTCGCTCATTAGTCGTAGTGGTTTACGAGCCGGCGGCCACTTTGTAGCCAACGCGATTGATTCCGCGCAATTCTCCGCTACCCTTGACCGCCTCCAATGCTCCACCGCGCAGCGAGCGTTAATACAAAATCGGGACGCTGTCGCACACAGTGTTCCCTGCCAAGAGCTGGCCATCCGCGTCCATTCCCAACGTGCGGACATCGGGAAACTCCAGCATGATGGCGCTCGGCAACGATTTTGTCGATTCTTCCGCGCTGACGATACACAATTTCACGAAACTCCTCGAAATTGATTGCAGACGTTGCCCGCCCGTGCATGCATGCGGGTATGCTTGCATATGAGGCGGTGCGCCTTGAACCACTGAAGGAATGCGAAACCATTGTCATGCCGCAAAAAGGCGGAGTTCGTGTCGAAGCAGTCGGCTGGCTGCTGTTGATCGGCGGATTTTTCTTGGCTCTCTGCTTGTTGAGCCATGAGCCGTCGTCGCGCGGAAGGACTGCGCAGAATCTGCTGGGGTTTCCGGGCGATCTGCTGGCGAGCGAGTTGTACGCTGCCCTTGGCAGTACCATGCACGTAATGCTGGTGGCGTGGTTCATGTTGGTGTTCATGCTGCTGGTCGGTCACGGCTGGCTGCGTTGGACGGGCCGAGTCGTCGGTTGGCTGATGCTGCTGCCCACCGGCGCCGTCGTTGCGGATTGGCTGGGGCATGACTGGATTCCGGGGCCAATCCACGGCAGCGGTGGCGTGCTCGGCGCGGTGCTGAGGGAGTTGCTCATCGACCATCTGCCGGGGCCGAGTGCGGCCGCCATCGTCGCCAGTGTCGGATTCGTGGGCGTTTTTCTCGCTGCCGATTTTGTGCTGCACGGAATGCTTGCCGGGCTTTATGGCCTCTGCATCGCGCTCAGCTTTGCGCTGGTGACGGCGCTGCGCGGGTTCGCGCGTTTCGGCGGGGCATTTCGCCGAAACGGTGACGCGCCTGCGAAGCCGAAACCGATTGCCATCCCGAGCATAATCGAGACGGTGCCGATCCAGCACAGCGGCTTCGCCGTCGCTGATGTATCCGTGGAAGCGTCCGAAACCGTAGTTGAGGAAACAGAGACGGCACCGACGATTCTGCCCATCCAACGCATGGGCTACTCCGCCGCGAACGATCAACAATACGAGGACTACGAGTTGCCGCCGATGTCGCTGCTCGAAGACCCAGAGCCGTTTCCGTTTGATCAGCACGATCAGAAATTGCGCGATCAAGCCGTCATCCTCGAGCAAACCTTCCGCGATTTCGATCTCAACGTCAAAGTCGTCGGCATCAACACGGGCCCAGTCATTACGCAATACGAAGTTGCGCTCGAAACCGGCTTGCGCGTCAACAAGATCACGACGCTCGGCGACGATCTCGCCCTGCACCTCAAAGTGCCGAGCGTGCGCATCGTTGCGCCGATTCCTGGTAAGAACGCCGTCGGTATCGAGGTGCCCAACGAACATCGCGCGACGGTCAGGCTCAAGGAAGTCATCATCGGCGCGGGGCGCAAGCTCGCAAAATCGAAGGTCCCGCTCTTCCTCGGCAAAGATTCCGAGGGCAAGCCGCTGACGCAGGACCTGGCCGACATGCCGCATCTGTTGATCGCCGGCACGACGGGCACGGGCAAATCAGTCTGCCTCAATGCACTCATCATTAGCATGTTGATGACGCGCCGTCCCGATGAACTCAAGATGCTGCTGATCGATCCGAAGAAGAACGAATTCTCCGACTATCGGAAGATTCCGCATTTGATGCATCCCGTTATCACCGACGAGCAGAAGGCGACCGCCGTGCTCGCCTGGGCCGTGGACAAGATGGAGGAACGCTACGATTTGCTGAGCCGAGCGCGGGTGCGCAACCTCGCCCAGTACAACGAACTCGGCCTGGAGGAAATCCGCCGCCGCGTGCAACCCGATGCCGAGGAGCGCGAGCGCATCCCTGCCAAGCTGCCGTTCATCGTGATCATTATCGACGAGTTCGGCGACCTCATCATGCAAACGAAGCGCGAAGCCGAAACACACATCATCCGCCTGGCGCAGAAAGCGCGTGCGGCGGGCATTCATCTCATTCTGGCGACACAACGGCCGACGGTGGACATCGTCACCGGTCTCATCAAGTCGAACCTGCCAGGCCGAATCTGCTTCAAGGTCGCCAGCCGAATGGACAGCCGGGTTGTGCTCGACGAAGGCGGCGCCGATAAGCTGCTAGGCAAAGGCGACATGTTATTTCTCATACCCGGCCAAAATACCTTGGTGCGGGCGCAGTGTACCTACGTCGGTTCCGAGGAACTGGAGCGCGTCGTGCAGCATCTTGAAACCGATGAGCCGTGCTTCTCCGAGGAATTACTCAAACTGGAAACGACGGAATCGGCCGGTGGCGGGTCGATCGAGCAGATGCGACAGCGCGATCCGCTCTACGAACAAGCCGTCGAAATTGTCATTCGCGAAGGCCGAGGCAGCGTGTCGCTGTTGCAGCGGGCGCTGGGCATCGGTTACGGGCGCTCGGCACGCATGATCGATTGGATGGCGGAGGACGGCGTCGTCGGCGGCTACAACGGCAGCAACGCCCGCGAAGTGCAGTACACCGTCGAAGAATGGGAAGCGTTCAAGAATGGCCAAGTCGCCGCGACGGCGTAGATGGCCGCTTGCGGCTTAGCGCTCTCGTCGCGCCATGCGAGCGCTAAGCCGCAAGCGGAAAACCCAACCACTCCGCTCGTATTACCATAATATCTCCATACCGTAGCGGGAGGGAGATTCTCATGTCAACCTTGCAGGCATGGTGGCAACGTACCTTCGCATGGTCGAACAGCGCGACCTCGTGGAGCGAACGCCAAGTGATTGCGTCGTTTCTCGTGGTCGCCATCGCGCTCGGCGTTGGTTCGATTTGGCTGCCTTTTTGGCTCAGCGCAATTTTATGGGTCGGCTTCGTCGGCGCCGTGGCATTTTTTACGCGCACGGGGCAGCTCAAGCTGTTCGGCCCGGTGCTTTTCTACGACATGATTTGCACCGCGCGCCGTAGCCGATTCGTTTTTATTCGCTTGATCTATGCCGGCATCTTGCTCGGCATTCTGTGCTTCATGTACCTCACGTTCCTCGACCGGCACGGATTCGGGCATCGCCAGGGCCGGCATGGTGACATCTTGGTGATCGGCGTCTTTGGACTCATTTTTCTTCTCGGCGGGTTGATCGGGTTACTCGCGCTGGTAATGTTTTTGCACAATTTGCGCGTACGGCTGTTGCTCGCGATCATGGCGGCGATAGTCGTCGTCCTGTTCGGATTCGGAGCGGCGTCGTTCAATATGGATATCCAGGATCGCCATGACGCGCGGAACGCCGCCGCCATGATGGGACAGATATTTTTCTGCACCTACATGATCGTGCAGCTCGTCCTGGTTCTGCTATTGACGCCCGCGTTCGTGGCCGGCGCGATTGCCGAGGAGAAGGACCGCAAGACGCTGGAATTCATGTTGGTGACCGATCTCAACAACCACGAAATCGTGCTGAGCAAGCTCTTCTCACGCCTGGCGAACATGACGCTCTTTTTGATCACCGGCCTGCCGATCTTGAGCATCTTGCAATTCCTGGGCGGCGTCGATATCGATCTCATGCTCGCCGGCTTCGCAGGCACGGCATTGGTGTTGTTCAGTCAGGCGAGCGTCAGCATCTATTTCTCGACGATGTTTCAGAAGCCGCGCGATGCGATCGGCATGAGCTACTTGGCGACGATTGCCTATATCGCGTTCGGCACCCTTGCGAAAGGGTTGCAAGAAAGCGGAATGCTCGTGCTGTCCGAGCGCTTGTGGTTCGGCCTAGGTGGGCGCACTCTGGTACCGATTGCGGAGGTCATCAACCTGGGCAATCCGCTGGTCGCGCTGATCGAGATCGCCAAAGCGATCGACCGCGCGACACTTGCCACGACGGTGCCTGATCTGCTCACTGGCTTCGTGTGGTTTCATAGCTTGCTGTCGCTGGTCTGCATCACCTGGTCGATCGTGCGTTTGCGGGCGATCGCGCTCAAACATTCCGCAGTCGGCAAGACGGCAAAACGCAGCCTGTGGGACTGGTTTCGGCCTCCCGTCGGCGAGTCGCCGATGCTGTGGAAGGAGCTGCACATCGAAGGGCGATCACGCCTCAACTGGGTGGGTCGGGCGATCATTATCATCCTTGTGTTGATGACGCTGGGCACGGGGGTGGTCCTCCTTGGCGCGGTCGTGTGGGACTACTGGGCAGGCCATGCCTGGTTTTGGCGTAATCTGCCGAACGATATGAATGCCTGGTTCCGAGCCGCGGGCACGAGCGTGGCGACGCTGTTGCTGTTGGTTGTGGCGGTGCGGGCATCGACGGCGATCAGCAATGAGCGTGACCGTGACACCTTCGACGCCTTGCTGACGACGCCAATGACCAGCGACGCGATGCTCAACGCCAAGTTGATCGGCTGCCTGGTGAACCTGCGCATGGGCTGGATTTGGCTCGGGTCGATGCTGCTGATGGGGCTGATGACCGGCGGCGTGCACCTCTTTGCTGTGCCGATCTTCGTGGTGGCGTGGTTCGTGTATGCAACGGCCTTCGCAATGATCGGCTTGTACTTCTCGATGGTGTGCAAGACATCAATGCGGGCGACGGTATACTCGGTCTTGACGGCGATCCTGGTAGGCGGCGGGCATTGGGTGGTGATGGGACTGTTCTGTTACCTGCCGTTGTCGATCATGAGCAATGCTGGGCGGGATGGCGACTTTGAATACTTGATGAAGTTCCAGGCCGGGATGACGCCGCCGTTCGCGCTCTGCCTATTCGCGTTTTCAGCGGAGAATCTGGAGCGCGATTTCGGCCGGCATCACCACGACATGGGCCAGCTCTTCACGTTTTGCATCGTCGGGCTATTCATCTGGGCGGCGGGCTGTTTCTTCTTTTGGCACGGGCTTGTCGTGCCACGGTTTCGCCAGATTAGTCGGCGCGAGGAGATGATCTACGATGACGCCAGCTCGATCCGGGTGTGAGGTGGCTTTGTTTAGCCGCTCGCCTCCGGCGAGCGCGGGCCTGCCGTTCGGTGCGATTTTCATCCCATTCAATTCATTGCGCCCGCGCTCGCCAGAGGCAAGCGGCTAAACAATTCGCCATCCATGCACGCCATCGCTAAACTCATCCGTATGGAAAAGCGAATGTCACCCCTGGAATCGATTCTGAATCGGCTGTGGCAGACGCTCGGCTGGTCGAACTCCTGGGAATCGTGGCGCGAGCGTATCTTTGGCTTTTCGTTCATGGCCGTGGCCTTGCTGCTCGTCTATCTCACTGCGGCGCATCTCGGCTTTTGGACTGCCACCACCTGCTGGTTGGTGTACGCCTGCGTCCTGGGCTTCGCGTCCCTTCAAGGGTGGGTCAAGCTCTTCGGCCCCGTGCTGCTCTACGACATGATCCGCACGGCACGGCTCGCGCGCTACTCGATTATCCGCATGGTCTACGGCGCCTTTCTCTTCTGCATCCTCCTTTACATGGCGCTCATCCTCTACATCACCCGCGAGATGGGCAATAACCGTGAGATGCTTCGTCCGCGCGATATCGCCGTCATGGCGGAGGGGTTCTTCCTGACGTTCATGTTCGTGCAACTCGTGCTGGTGATTCTGTTGACGCCCGCTTATGTCGCCGGCGCGATCGCGGATGAGAAGGACAAGCGGACTATCGACTACCTGCTCGCCACAGATCTCGACAATCGCGAGATCGTGCTGAGCAAGCTCATCTCGCGGCTCTTGAATATCACTCTGCTGCTGTTGACCGGCTTGCCAATCTTGAGCATCTTACAATTGCTAGGCGGCATCGACACGGAGCTGATGATCTCCGGGTTCGCGATCCTCGGCCTGACGATGCTCGGCTTGGCGAGTCTGGGCATCCTGCTTTCGACGTTGTTCAAGAAGCCGCGCGATGCGATCAGCTTGACGTATTTGCTTTTGGTTGCTTATGCGGCCGTCGGAATCTTCGCATTCATATTGGCCAATGCCCGAATCGGCTGGATGGCGACGCCGATCTGGTTCGGCGCCAATCCGCCGACGCTGATAGACGCCGCGGGTTGGCTGAACGCGGGCAATCCGCTCATGGTCGTCATCGACGTAATCCAGGCCATCAGCGGCGCGGGAGGGCGCAGGCTGGCGGCGGAATTGCCCGGCATCCTCACCCGCTATGCCTGGGCCCATCTCAGCATGTCAACCGTTTGCATTGTCTGGAGCGTGCTCCGCGTTCGCGCCATCGCCCTCAAGCAATCCTCGGCGGGCACAACGGCGACGGTCGGCTTGTGGGCGCGGTTTCGGCCCTCCGTCGGCGCGTTTCCGATGCTGTGGAAAGAAGTCATTGTCGAGAGCCGCGTGAAATTCAATTGGCTCGTCTGGCTGGCGTACTTCGTGCTCGTGGCCCTGACGATCGGTACGGCGATTTATATCATCGGTTACTTTTTCATGGAGATGGAAGCACGTGGCGCCCAATGGCGCGATCTCAATGTAGCGATGAACGTCTGGTTTCGTGTGTGTGGCACGGGCGTCGGCTGCCTTTCGCTCTTGATGCTTGCCGTGCGCGGCGCGACGACCATCACCAGCGAGCGTGAGCGTGATACGTTTGACGCGCTCATCACCTCGCCGTTGACTGCCGAGGGGATATTGTTCGCCAAGATCGTCGGCAATCTCGTCAGCCTCAAGCCGGCGTGGATTTGGTTCGGCGCCATGTTGCTGCTCGCGCTCGTCACGGGCGGCTTGCATCCCGCCGCCGTGCCGATTATCCTCACGGCGTGGTTTGGGTATGCCATCGTCTGCACGATGATCGGCATGGTGTTCTCGGTGTTCTGCCAGTCGTCGATCTGGTCGTCGCTTTTCTCGGTGCTGACGACGCTGATTCTCGGCGGCGGGCATTGGATTATCACATCGTGTTGCATCATGCCGATCTTCGGGATTTTCGCAATGGCGATTGGTAGAAATCAACAGATGACGACATTTATTGGTAACATCATGGAGTACGGCTACAAATTTCTGGCGGGCGTAACGCCGCCGTTCGTGTTCGCGTTTTGTTCGTTTTCCTGGCAAGAAATCGATCGCGCGATTGACAAGCACTGGATTGAGCTGATGGGCTTCAGCATTTTCGGCATCGCCCTTTGGCTCGTGCTGTGCGTCGTAATCTGGTTCGGCATCCTCGTGCCAAAGTTCCGCCATGTCGCTCGGCGCAATGAATTGATCTACTGACGAACGCAAATTCGTTTAGCCGCTCGCCTTGGGCGAGCGCGGGCCAAACGCCGCGCTCGCCCAAGGCGAGCGGCTAAACGGAATTGGGCCAAACCATGCCGCACTACGTGTTCCTGACGGGCAAGTTGGCAGAGCCAGCGTTGCGGCGAATGCTCGACGAGTTGGCCCCGCGCGTCGGGTTCACGCACACCGTCGGCGTACTGCCGATCACCGTCGCGGCGCTGGCGACGACGCTGTGGATCGCCCGGCACTTTACGCCGCCCGTCGACGCCGAGCGCGTCATTCTGCCCGGACTTTGCAACGGCGAACTCGACGTGTTGCAGTCGCAATGGGGAAATGTTCGTATCGAAAAAGGCCCTAACGATCTCCGCGACCTGCCCGACTATTTTGGCACGAGCAACCGATCCGATTCGACCTACGGCATGTACGACATCGAAATCATCGCCGAGATCAACCATGCGCCGCGCCTGCCAATGGCCGACGTGATCGCGCGGGCAACGAAGGCGGTGGCGGACGGGGCGAACGTCATCGATCTCGGCTGCGACCCCGGCTCGCGCTGGCAGGATGTCGGCGAGGCCGTGCGGGCTCTGCGCGAGCGGAACATTCGCGTTTCTATTGATACGTTCGATCCGTGGGAAGCGGCCAAGGCGGGCAAGGCAGGCGCGGAACTTGTGCTGAGCGTCAATGCAACCAATCGCGACGCCGCCGTCGATTGGGGTTGCGAGGTCGTTGCCGTCCCCGATACGCCGGCGCAATGCGCGGGCTTGGCCGAGACCGTCGAGTTTCTGCGGATGCGTGGCGTGCGTTATCGGATCGATCCCGTCCTCGAACCGATCGCCTTCGGTTTCGCCGAATCGCTTGGCCGATATCTCGAAACGCGCAAACGCTATCCCGACGACGCGATGATGATGGGCGTCGGCAACCTCACCGAACTCACGGACGCCGACTCTGCCGGCATCAACGTCTTGCTGTTGGGCTTCTGTCAGGAATTGGGCATTCGCAGTGTGCTGACGACAGAGGTCATCAACTGGGCCCAGAGCAGCGTGCGCGAGCTCGACCTCGCACGTCGGCTCGTGCATTTCGCCGTCACGGAGCAGGTGGTTCCGAAACGCCGCGAGCCGAACCTGGTGCTGCTGCGCGACCCGAAGTTGCACGTACATGGCGAGGAGACGCTGCGCGAATTGGCGGCGAGCATCCGCGACGCGAACTTCCGCCTCTTCGCCGAGCGCGGCGAGCTACACATCATGAGCCGCGATGTTTGGCTGCGCGGCAACAACCCATTCACGCTGTTCGCGGAGTTGCAAGCAAAAGTCGAGATCGACGCATCGCATGCGTTTTACCTGGGCTACGAGTTAGCGAAGGCGGTGACGGCATTAACGCTCGACAAGAACTACACGCAAGACCAGGCGTTGAGATGGGGTTATCTGACGGTGGCGGAGAAGGGGCGGCATGGGTGATTTGCATTTTTCCCGCTTGCGGCTTAGCGCTCATCGGGTACCCTGATGAGCGCTAAGCCGCAAGCGGCAATTCCGTTAGTACAACTCCTCCAACACACGACCGCTCGACAACACCGGGTGCGGGCGGCCGGAGCCGTCGGTGTAGTTGACGTTCACATCGACGCCGAGGTGCTGATACATCGTGCGGAGCACATCTTGCGGCCGCGTGGCATTGACACGTGGGAAGGCGCCACGCGAATCGGAAGCGCCGACGACGCGCCCGCCGTGAACGCCGCCGCCTGCAAGAGCCGCGCTGAACACGTTCGGGTAATGGTCGCGGCCTGCATTATTATTAACGCGCGGCGTACGGCCAAACTCGCCCCAGGCGACGACCAGTGTCGAGTCGAGCAAACCGCGTTGTTGCAAATCTTCGATCAGCGCGGAATAAGCACGATCCCAGCGCGGCAGGAAACCGAGCCGCAAGGACTCGAAGCCGAGCACATGCGTGTCCCACCAGCGCAGATCCACAGTGACGAGTCGAACGCCAGCTTCCACCAATCGGCGGGCGAGCAGAATGCGTTGGCTCCACGCCGGCGCACCGCAACGATCAGGGGTGCCGGGATTCCACGCCGCCTCGAAGCCATAACGCTCGCGGACACGCTGCGGTTCGGCGTCGAGGTCGAATGCGGTGCGAGCCGACGACGAGGTGAGAATGTCCCACGCCTGGCGGTTGTAGCGGTCCAGCGCGCCCATTTGGCCTGAGCTATCGATTTCGCGACGGATGTTGTCAAACGATTGCAGCAGATTTCGGCGATCGCCAACTTGCTCCACGGTCACGCCGGTCGGCAGGGCGAAGTTCGGCACGCGGAACGGGCCGGGATTGGCAGGGTCGGCCTGCGTCTCGAACGCCTTGTACGCCATGCCCAAATAGCCCGGACCCGTGCCTGGAACCATGCGCGGAATCATCACATACGGCGGCAGCTGCGGCGACTGATGCCCAATCTGCCGGGCGACGACCGAGCCGATACTCGGATAGAGGTTTTCATCCGGGTTCGGGCCGGAGTTGTAACCGGTAAAGCAAATCTGATCGCCCGACGAATGGCCCGCGTCATGATGGTGCAGGCTGCGGATGATCGACCATTTGTCTTGAATTCGCGCCGACATCGGCAGCATGTCCGACAGCTGGATGCCAGGTACGTTCGTGTTCATGACGCCGAATTCGCCGCGGTATTCCACGGGAGCGTCGGGTTTCGGGTCCCACATATCGATATGGCTCGGCCCGCCGCGCATCCACAGGATGATGACGGACGTTTGCCGCGTCGGCCGACCGGCTTCGGTGGCCTGCGCCTCGCTTTGAAGAAGCTGTGACAGCGACAACCCGGCGGCACCCAGCACGCCCGCTTTGACGAAGCTTCGGCGATCCGTGGTTAGCGTCGATTGAAAGTCGGCACATCCATTTTGAATCGACATGACGAGAATCTCGTGTAATGAGGGTAGGAATCCCAGCTTTCGGGACACTCTCAATTTTACTTGATGGATCGGCTTTGGGAAAGACGAACCTTGGGTTTTTCGGGGATTCGCAAAAAAGCTCACGCAACCCCATTCCCCGTTTAGCGCCCGCGGGTTGCCTCGCCAACGCTGGCGCTAAACAAATACATCCGTTACGCAATCACCACGAGCCGCGACTTTTGACAGAGCGGATACGCCGCGATGTGGTCGCTGATGAGGCTCTCCATCTTCTTCGCCGATTTGCCGTATAGGTACAGTGCGGTCTCGCTCGGCCCCTGCCAATGGCTTTCGATTCGCCCATGTTTACCGAGCAGGCGGGTGATCTCCTCGTAGAGATCGTTGATGTCGCATTCCTTGTACACCTTTTTCGGCAGGTCCGTGCCATTGAGATAGAGCGCCAATCCCTCGGCTTCCCCAAACGGCGTCTTGACGGGCTTGCCGTTTTTCTCGTATTGGAGCATCGAGCCTCTCGGGGCGCCGTACTTCGTAAGGAACTTGGTGAGAAAGCGGACGGCCTTCGCAAGCTCATAGACATCGATATCGAGGCCGCAATATTCGATCTCACCGTTGGCTGCTTGCAGCGTCCCGCCTCCGGTGACTTCGCCGAGCTCGTTGTCCTCGAACGCTTCGATGAGCGGGTCCTCGTAGCGTTCGCCGCGCTCGATCGGCATCAGGCGAGCGTTGAGTTGGGCGTAGATGAAGGTGGTGGTCATGGCGTATTTTCCGCTTGCGGCTTAGCGCTCAGGATATCTCACGCGAACGCTAAGCCGCAAGCGGGGGATGTATAAATCTATCGCACCTTCGGCAGCACTTCGCGGGCCAGCAGTTCCATGCTTTTGCGAGCGAGGTGGTGTGGTAGCGTGCCGGTTTGGCAGCCGGTGAGGACGACGCCGACGCCGAGTTCTTTTTGATAGTGGGCGAGCTTTTGGCGCACCGTTTCCGGGCTGCCGACGATGGCGAAGACGCCGTTCTCGATGTCGGCCCAGGTTTTCTGCTGATATAAGAAGAATTGCTGATTCTTCAAAATCGCCGCCGCCGACTTCGCACTCGTATAGCCCGGCGGTGTCGTGCCGATGCCTTTCATGAGGTTTCGCACGAAGTACCAGAACGCCGGCTCGAATTCCTCGCGGGCTTGCTTGTCGGTCTCGGCGACGTAGATCGGCACGCCCCAGCCCATCTGCTCGGGATGCGCTTCGTACCCGGCCTTTGAACACGCCTCGCGGAACTGGGCGAAGACCCGGCGGAAGACGTCGATATGAAAGTACGGCACGCCCATGTACGAATATTTCCGCTGAGCGACGAAATCGATCGTCTCCGCGCTGCCGACGCCCGGTATCCAAATCGGCGGGTGCGGCTTCTGCAACGGCGTCGGCCAGGGGTTGACATAGCGGAAATAGTAGTGCTTCGAGTGCCACTCGAACGGCCCCGGCGTCGTCCACGCCTTGAGGATGAGGTCGAGCGCCTCGCGAAACTTTTCGCGCGCAGTGGTCGGGTCGATCTGGTACGTGAAGTACTCCGGCCCGCCGCCGATCACCATGCCCGCAATCAGGCGTCCGCCGGACATCACGTCGAGCATCGCGAACTCCTCGGCCACGCGCAACGGCGGATTGTAGAGCGGCAGCGCGTTGCCAATGACGGCGATCTTGCAGCGCTGCGTGCGTTGCGTCAACGCGGCGGCGATGAGGTTCGGCGACGGCATCAGGCCGTAGGCGTTCTGATGATGCTCGTTGACGCAGATGCCGTCGAAGCCCAGTTCGTCGGCATAGGCGAGCGTGTTGATGTACTCGCGGTAAAGATCATGGCCTTTGACCGGATCGTAAAGGTCATTCGGAATCCAGATCCACGCGGAGTCGTGCTTCTCCGCAAAATCCGCGGGCAGGTACGGCCAAGACATGAGGTGAAAGAAGAAGTATTTCATGCAGTTCGGTATATAATGGAATGTGAGGGGACGCAAGCGGACTTGATATTGCAGAATCGCCGCTTGCGGCTTAGCGCTCGCAGGGCGCGACGTGAGCGCTAAGCCGCAAGCGGAATAAAGAAAAAAAGAGGTTCCAGTAATATGTCATTAACAAATCCGCCTAAACCCCTCGCCGCCAGCCTCCAATCCCTGTGGCTCCGCGGCGCTCTGTTCGTCAGCGCGGGCGGCGTTGTCGGCAGCTTGTATTTGAGCCTCGAGATGGAATTAAAAGCCTGTCCCTTGTGCCTGTATCAGCGGGCGTTCATCATGGCGACGGCGGCGATCCTCGGCTTCGGTCTCTTCATGCGTGGCGTGCCCAGCGCGGCTCTTACGCCGCTCGCGCTCGCCTCGGCCACGGCGGGGGCATGCGTCGCGGCGTTTCATCTCTATCTCGATGTCACCGAGATCCTCGAATGCCCCGCCGGCGTCACGGGCAGAATCACCGCGCCGGGCGAAAGCTTCATCATGTACCTGCTTGTGCTGACGCTGCTGCTTGGCGATCTCTTCAGTCAGCGGACCTATGTGACGCATGGCCTCGGCGCGATGCTGGTGGGATTCGTGTTCGCCGTGACGAGCATCCGCGCGACACCGCCGCCGGCGACGCCGCCAGGGCCGTATACCACCGAATTGGACGGTTGCCGAAAGGTTTATCGTGTGCCGATGGCGAAGTAGCGAGTCGCGTGAAAACCATAAAATGCAAGCAACGATGTCAGAGCCACGCACGAAGTAAGTGGGTTCAACCACTTACTTCGTGCGTGGCTCTGACATCACCAAGAAAATCACTCATGCCGATCAAGGCCTCCTGCTTGCAATGTCAGGCGAATTTTGAGTTGCCCGAACGCCTGGCGGGGAAGACGGTGCGTTGCCAAAAATGTCAGGCGACGTTCAAGGCTCCCGAACTGCCGGTTGAGCCTGTGCCTGCCGAGACGCAACCGTTGAGCCCGATCGCCGTCGTCGCTCCGCCAAATCCTGCCGGTGAGGTGGTCGTGGCGACGATGGTCGGTCCGCCGCCAGTGGAGAAAGAGGGAGAGATCGTCACGGGTAAACTGGTCGAGCGTGCCGACACCGCGCCGCAATCGAAGCCCAGCCCGTCGCCGCGCTCGCGCCGACCGACGCCGGAACCGACGGGCAACACCAGCACGGGTGCGATCATCGCCGTCATCGTCATCGGCCTGTTCGCGTGTTTGCTGCTAGCCGGCGGCGGCGGGGCGGCGGTCTTCTTCCTGGCGCTCCAGCGGGAACCACTGCGTGAGGAATTCAAAGCACAAAAAAAAGATTGGCCACGGCGAGACTTCGATGACAAGAAAGGCTGGGAATTCGATGACGGCGACAAAGACAAATGGGATTGGGACGGCGGCAAGAAATGGGCCGACAAAGACAACGACTTCGACTTTCGCCCGGTAACGAATCTCGGGTTAAGGTATACTACCATAGTGGGTCTTGCGATGTCGCCGAATGTAAACGGGTCGTTGCTCGTATGTTTAACACTTCTCCCGATGAATGAAAACTGAATATCTACCAGCAAATGGGTGTGTATTTTGGAAAGGTATCGTCTCTCCGTTCCGCGCCCGACGTTCATCGCGCCCGCCCAGCATCGCGGGGGCGCTAAACGAAACCAGGCGAAGCGAGTACAATGACGTAGCCGCCCCACCAACCACCGAGGAACTCCCATGTCGTCGCTTCGCGCTCTTTGCGTTCTTCTCCTTCTTCTGGCGACGATCCCCTCAGCCTACGGTGGCAAGGTCAAGCTTTGGCATCAGTATCAGCAGAGCCATTTTGACAAGGCGAAATTCAAGAACGCCGTCGTCACCAGCGAAGGCGTGCTACGGCTATCGCGCGAAGTCAAGGCGCTCGCGGGGATCGCAGCCAGCAACGTCTGGGACCTCGCCGAGGATAAAGCGGGCAACCTGTACGCCGCCACGGGCGATGAAGGTAAGCTGTACAAGATCACGCCGGCGCCAGAGAGTAAGGCGACTGTCATCCACACGAGCAAGGACGGGCATCTGTTCAGCCTCATCGCCGTGGGTGACGCCGTCTACGCAGGCACGGGGCCGACGGGCAAGCTGCTGAAGATCGCCGCCGATGGCACGGTCACGACTGTCGTCGAAAATCTCGACTCCTACATCTGGAGCCTGGCGTATGATCCTTCCACGCAAAACCTGTACGCAGGAACGGGGCCGAAAGGCAAAATCTATCGCATTACGCCCGATGGCAAATCGAGCGTCTTTTACACAACGAAGCAGGAGCACATTCTTTGCCTCGCCGTCGGCGACAAAGGCACCGTCTATGCTGGCACCGACAAAGGCGGGCTGATCTATCGCATCGATCCCGCGGGTAAGGGTTTTGTCTTATACCACGCCAACCAACCCGAAGTGCGCTCGCTGCTCGCCACGCCAAGCGCCGTTTACGCCGGCACGAGTGCACCCGTCGCACGCAAGGGCGGGTTCGGTTCCACCGGCGGGAAGTTCGATGGCCCCGTCGGCCCGGCACCGGGCGAGAACTCGCTCTATCGCATCGCCCCCGATGGAGCCGTCCGCGAACTCTACCGCGACAAAACCATGATCCTCCGCGTTGGCCAAACCCAGGGCAAGTTGCTGCTCGCCACCGGCATGCAAGGCCAGCTCTTTGAGATCAACGAAGCTACCAAGGAAAAGACCGAAATCGCTCGGCTCGACGTCGGCCAAATCCACTGCCTGCTCATTCGCCGGGATGGCTCGATCGTCCTTGGCACGGGCGATCCGGGCAAGCTGTTCGTGCTCTCCGATCGCTATGCGAGCGAGGGCACGATTGTCTCCGACGTGCTCGACGCCAAGATGCAAAGCAAATGGGGTACGCTCACATGGAACCAGACCGCAGGAACCGGCGTGGGCGTGACCGTCGCCATCCGCAGCGGCAACGTCGCCGACCCGGACGACACCTGGAGCGCCTGGTCGGGCGAACAAAAATCGCCGGGCCAGACCAAAGCGCCGCTGGGCCGATATGCCCAGTACCGCGTGACGCTGAAATCCGATGATGCCAAGGTCTCGCCCGAGGCCCGCCAGTTCGCGCTGCGTTATCAGACGCTCAACCAGGCGCCGGAAATCACTAGCCTCGACGTGCCTGACTTCGACACGAAGGACATCGACAATCCGAAGAAACTCAAGATCAAGTGGAACACCACCGACCCCAACGACGACGAGCTGACCTACAACATCTACTGCAAGAAGGACGGCTGGACCGATTGGGTGCTGCTCGAAGAGAACTACGACAAGAACACCTTCGACTGGGATACCACGAGCTTCCCGACTGGCGTCTACCACATCAAAATCAGCGCCAGCGACCGCAAAGACAATTCAGCCGAGGACGCATTGACGGCGGAGCGCATCAGCAGCCCAATCGCGGTCACCCATCTGCCGCCGAGCGTGACGCTCAAGGTCGTCGGTTTCACCAACGGCGCGGCGATTATCGAAGCGTCGGCGAGCGATCCGTACGTTCGGCTCACGGAAGCGTCGTTCGCTGTCGATGGCAAACGCTGGGTGAACGTGTTCCCGACCGATGGCCTATTCGACAGCAAGTCCGAGGCCTTCCGTTTCACGACCGACGCCCTAAGGCCCGGCGCGCACGTCATCGTCCTGCGTGTGCGCAACGCCGCCGGCACGTTCGGCTCCGCAGATGCGGTGTTGACGACGCCGATGGCGAAGCAATAGAAACCAGGAGAATTCTCACCACAGAGAGCACAGAGAACACGGAGAAATACCAGAAGCAGAGATTGGGAATAATTGCATTGCTGGTTCATGACAGACTTTCCAAGAAAAAGCTCGCACAACTACTTCTATTCCCTCTCTGTGCTCTCTGTGTTCTCTGTGGTGAGTCTTTCCAGGTTAGGAGTTTTGATCCATCATGCGCATCGGCGTTTTCGGCGGCACGTTTGATCCGGTTCACCTCGGCCATCTGATCCTCGCGGAGCAGTGCCGGGAGCAGGCGCAACTCGACCGCGTGTTGTTTGTGCCCGCTGCCTCGCCGCCCCATAAGCAAGAGCAAACGCTCACGCCATTCGCGCTGCGCGTCGAGATGCTGGCGCTGGCGCTATCGGGCAACCACGCCTTTCAGATTGACGAGCTGGAAAAAGACCGCACCGGCCCAAGCTTCACCGTGGACACATTGACGCTATTGACGCAACGTCACCCAAATGACATACTCGCGTTCATGATCGGCTCCGACAGCCTGCGCGACCTCCCCGCCTGGTATCAACCGAAGCGAATCCTGGAATTGGCCGAGCTGTTGGTGATGGAACGCAGCGATTGGCCCTGCGCCTGCCCGGACGCCTTGCGTGCGTCGCTTGGCCTGGGCGCCGATTTCTCACTGCGGTATCGCATCGTGGCAGCGCCGCTGGTGGCGATCGCCAGCCGCGATATCCGCCGACGCATCAAGGAGGGCCGCAGCGTGCGCTACATGGTGCCGCGCGCGGTGGAGGCGTATGCGGCGGATAAGCGGTTGTACATTTGATGCGCTTGGCAAGAGTCAACTTTATCATGCATGATCGTGTCAGAGCCACGCACGAAGTAAGTGGTCAAATTCGGACTGCTTACGGCGTGCGCGGCTCTGACATGATTGCGAAACGCGACGTCGAAACTTGCGCTATGAGTTTGGCAGGCCCGTTGCGTTGCTCGATTCGGCTCAAGGTGAGCTGGAATCGCGAGTGGCGCGTTTGCCCGAAAAGGAGAAATAACCGATGACGAAGCTGTCTTTCACGACGAATTGTCTCAGTGCCTGCCTATTGGCGGCCGCCACGACCGCGACCGCCTGGTCGGGTGGTCGTACCGAGCCGGCACCGAAAATCCAGATCAAGATCATCATCGACGGCAAGGAGATCGACCTCTCCGATGCGAAGCTCTTGCAATATCTCCAGGCCACTCAGATCAAACCCGCTGGCAAAGACGTCAAGGACCAGCCCGCAACGAACAGGCCCAGCGTGCCGATGGTCATTGAGAAGAAAATCATGCACGGCTTCGGCCAGGCCGGCGACGTAATCACCACGGAGACGAACGGCAAGATCGTCGTCACCGATGCCAAGACGGGCAAAGTCCTTGCGACGTTTGACCGCGGCGCTCAAGGCTTCGGGCCGATCCAGGGCCAATTCCAGGGCTGGCAGCCCCAGGCGAAACCGGATCCGCGTATCGAGGAACTCGTCAAACAAGCTGAGGCGATCCGACCCGGTTCAGGCCCTGGCATTCGTATGGCGCTTCAAGGCGGACCTCCCGTTGGCCCGATGGGCGGGTTCCAACAGGCTAATTCAGGCAACGCCTGGCAGAGAGGCGGACCATGGAATTGGAATGCCGGAAGACGTGGCATCATGGTTCCGGACAAAGACGGCAAACCACGCCAGCTGACCGAAGAAGAAATGAAAAAGATGATGACCGGCAAGCCGCCCTTCCCGTTCGATGCCGAAATGATGAAAAGGTTCATGCCACCGAATGCGGGCCAAGGCGGCCAATCCCCTTGGCGGTTCGAAATCGAACTCGGGCATAAGAAAATCGACACAAAGCCGATGCCGATGGCGAATCCGCCGACGAAGCCCGGGCCGCGATCACCGGAAATCGAGGACCTGCGCCGCCAAGTTGAACAACTCCATGAGAGCCTGAATGCCTTGCGCAAGCGTATTGAGACGCAGAAATAATCTTCCGTGTTTTCCGCCAGTGGCTTAGCGCTTGCCTGGGAGGCCTTGAGCGCTAAGCCGCAGGTGGAATTCAAGAATCGCGCCGTCATTTCTGGCTGTTACAATTTGTTTACAACTCGCCGCTTTTCGGGCGAAAATCGGAATTCGATTCAAAATCCATCATTCCACCAAAAAAAAAGCTACGGTTGAAAAGGAAAGTAGGTTTGCTCGGTTTCGGAGCGCCGGCGACCCTTGAAAATCCCCGACGTGCTATTTGGTGGTGGTGGCTTATGAGGGACGTGCAACGTATCGCAATCGTCGACCCGTCGGATTTGACGCGGGAGCCGCTCCGCAATCTCCTCCTGGGTGTCGAAACTGTTTGGCTTGAAGCCGAGTGCTCGCGATATGAGTTTTTCATCGACGTGGCTCGGCAATCCTCTCCTGACGCCGTTGTGATCGCGCTCGATTCCGATCACAACAAGGCATTCCAACTGATCCAACAACTCACGCTCGAATTCCCTCACACGCCGATCCTTGCCGTCAGTGGTCGCGGCGATGGCCAATCGATCTTGCAAGCACTGCGTGCAGGCACCAAGGAATTCCTGACCGCGCCCATCGTGCTCGAAGACTTGCTGCTCGCGCTGCAACGACTTCGCACAAACCGGTCGGCGTCCGATCCCAATATTGTCATCAACGGCACAGGCCGAACGGAATCGCTTGTCGTGTCGATCGTAGGCTCACGCGGTGGCGTTGGCTGCACGAGCCTCGCAGTAAACATTGGCTGTGCGATGGCGCAGGATCCGCGATATAACACGGCTTTGGTTGACCTCGATCTCGCCTTGGGCGATGCCGATGTCGCGCTCGACCTGATTCCCGATTACACACTCGCCGATGTGGCGATGAACGTCGATCGGCTTGACATGCAGTTCCTTCGCCGATCGCTGTGCAAACATGAGAGCGGCCTGTCGCTGCTGCCGCACCCCGTTCAGATGGAAGACATTTCCTTGATTCACGAAGAGCACCTTGGCCGAGTAATTGGCTTGTTACGCGCCAGCTACTCGCACCTGGTATTCGATTTGAGCAAGCGTTTCACGTCAACCGACATGACGGCAATGCGAATGAGCGACATCGTAGTGGTAGTCGCGCAGCTGGAGTTGACGAGCATCCGCAACGTCGTTCGCATGATACACACCATGGACAAAGAGGACGGTCTGGGCGAAAAGGTCAAGATTGTCGTCAATCGCGTCGGCTCCGATGAGGGCGACATCACGCTGGAGAAAGCCCAAGAAACAATCGGCAAGCCGATCTACTGGCAGATCCCGAACGACTTCCGCGCGATGTTCGGCGCCCGTAATGCCGGCGTGCCTTTAATGACGCATGCTCCCAAGAGCAAAGTGCATCAGAGCATCGTCGGTCTGACTAATGCACTGTGCGGCAAGACGGCAGCTGAGCCGGCCAAGAAGGAGCGCCGCAGCTTCTTCTCGTTCCGGTAGCCATCGATCATTACGCTCAGGGGCGACGTATTCCTTACTCCTGGAATCACTGCTGTCCGGCTAACGGTTTTAGATTTTGACGCAAGTTATGCTACAACAATGACCTAGGTTCGGTTATGGCTGTTTTCGATTTCAACTCGGTCGTACATTGGAGTCATTCTTTCCGCCTCAACGTCTGGCGTGGGATGACCT
>CAMAUE010000105.1 GCA_945861245.1 Singulisphaera sp. GP187 | reverse complement strand
TGAGTTCAACAACAATAATGAAGTGCTTCCTGGGACTGATCCTGGTGGATCAGTGTGCGTACAGGGTACGCACGTACCTGGAAGGAAAAAGGAGAAACGATGAAAGTCACATTGACCGAAAAAGCACAGCAGGAACAGGAAATGTTCGAGTTCATTTTCCTGCCTCGATCCAGGCAAAAGTGGGACCAAGGCGTGCGTACCCAAAAACGCTTCATTCCTCAAGAAGTATGGGAGTGGTATGTCCAACTATATGGGCCGAACCTTCTTGTGAGTTGCTACAACGCACATCTCTACTGCGTTGTGACCAGACCGGATGGCCAACTCGGAATGCTTACGGAGGAATTGCCCGACTGGATTCAGGCCGCATTGACACAGGAGCCACGCAAGCCGTTAAGGGTGTCGCTGTCGGCAGGGCATGAGACGGAGGAGCCGTACAAGCCGATTGCGGCGATGACGGAGCAACAACTGGTCGGCTTGAAGGGCGAATGCTGGGGAGATGAAAACGGCCAAATCGGTTTGTCCGTGCCTCCAGTCGGCATTCATTCTGATTCCATCCAATGGCAAATCGTTGAAGTTCATCCCGTCAGCGGAGGCAGCCCCGCTTGGGCTGATGTTGTTGCTGGCAATCGCCGTATCCGCATCAATCCCGATATTTGCCAGCCTCCATTCTTGCGATTGGCGGATTGCATTTGGATTGCTCGTGGCTTATGGCAATCGCTTCCGACCGGCGACAATTGGGCGAAACTGTCGTTTCCCCCAAAGCCGCATCCTCATAGCCAGGAATTTGTGTTTCAACGCTTCATGTTGGAAGGCGTTGAAGGCGTACTCATCGACACGTTTGAACGCTGCAAGCAATTCCACCACCAAGCCGTTGTTTCCGATGGACAACACAGAACCAAGATCAGGTAGAACTGCTCGCTCGCAAACAACAACAGTCCCAAGGAGAACAAAATGAGTGCCGAATCCAAGATCGAATGGACCGATTCCACCTGGAACCCTGTCCGTGGCTGCACCAAGATCAGCCCTGGCTGCACCCATTGCTACGCCGAAACCTTTGCCGAACGCTTCAGAGGCGTCCCTGGCCATCCGTATGAACAAGGCTTCGACCTTCGCCTGGTGCCGGAAAAGCTGACCGACCCGCTCACCTGGGCCAAGCCCAAGACGATCTTCGTGAACTCCATGAGCGACTTGTTCCACAAGGACGTTGCCGATGATTACATCCTCGCCGTTGCGAAGGTGATGGAAATGGCGAACTGGCATACCTATCAGGTTCTGACGAAGCGTTCGGAAAGGATGCGTGACCTTCTCTCCACCAAGCTCAAGGACGCCGCCGCCCTGCTACACATCTGGTGGGGCGTCAGCGTGGAGAACCAGAAGCACGGCTTGCCCAGGATTGACCATTTGCGTGACGCTCCTGCCGCCATGCGTTTTCTTTCGATTGAGCCGCTGCTGGAAGACCTTGGCCCGATCAACCTGGAAGGCATCTCCTGGGCAATCGTGGGCGGTGAAAGCGGAGCCGGTGCTAGGCCGATGGCGAAAGAGTGGGTGCTGTCGATCCGAGATCAGTGCCGTCAGGCCCAGGTTCCGTTCTTTTTCAAGCAGTGGGGCGGCTTCAACAAGAAGAAGGCTGGCCGCATTCTCCACGGCTTCACCTACGATGCGATGCCGTCCAGGGTGGACAATCCGGTGCCGCTGAAGAAGGAACGCCTGGCGATGATTGAGCAGGTGAAGGCGATCATCGCAATGGGGGCGGCGACGGTTTGAGGGATGAGGCTTAACTGTACCAAGAGCAACGACCATGATGACCGTAAATCAAATCCTAGCCGACAACCGCAAGATGGAGCGATTCATCAGCGAACGTCTCCGAACGGAACGAACCAGGATCGTCCTGTCCGATGGATGGCGACCGGATGGGCCTGCGTGGGTCGATCTCACTCTTCTTTTGTGTGATGATGGCAACCACGAACTTGTCATCGAGTCAAACGAGCCGGATGCGTTTGGCGTGAGAGAAGTGTACGAGCATTTCCGCCGTCAGGAGATGACCGGCTGGGAATGGGAGCGTGAATTGGCTGCGGAGATAAACCGCTGGAAGGTTCACGATTTGGAAAGGGTGATGGCTGTGTTGCGTGAAAAACCGGATCGTCGTTCTAATCCTGATGGTGAGGAGCCAATCGTGGACGGCGAGGAATTGCCGAAGGAAGTCAGCACCGCTGAGGCGGCACGCATCCTCGGCGTCAGCAAGGACACGGTGTTGGAGTTGAAGAAGGCGGGCTTGCTGGAATATCGGAATACCGGCTCACCGGATAGCTGTCGGCCTGTTTATGCTTTTTCGCTTCGCTCGGTTTTGGAAGTTCGCACGACGTACCAGCGTGATGTTCCACCGTACCACAGGCCGGAAGCCCCTCATCGGCATCAGGTCAAGGGGAAGCGAAAGTACAAGCATTTTACGCTTTCCGATGACTAGGCCCGACGTTTTTTTCGGCCTTGGTCGAGGCGTTTTTGGGCTTTGTGCAAGTGCTGATTGCTGAAGTGGCCGTACACTCGCTCAATCATGGCGATGCTTGTTCCGGCCATACGTGCGACGGTCACAACATCATTTCCAGTCATCAACGCTTCAGAAATCCACAGATGCCGGAAGTCGTAGATGGTGATTTTCTTCCGAATGCACGGCGGCTTGGCCGACTCGTCTTCCTTCTGAGTCGCCAGTTTCGGCGTTTTTGCTGCCTCGCTTTCTTCTTGGAGCCTTTTCAGCGTATTGGCCACTTCCTTTGCCCGCTCAAAGCGTTTCGCAAGATTTCGGACGGTCCAGGGGCGACCTTCTTCGTTGAGAAACACCTTGTCAGTCGGCTTCTTCCCTTCGCAGTGCTTCTTGAAAATCGCAAGGGCCGCTGCGTTCAGGGTGATGTGGCGAATTGTCGGCTGCCTTTGCGTGCGTGAACGCTTGTGCCTGCCCAAAATGACCTGACTCGTTCGGGGAAGAAAATCGTCAACTTCGCAAGAGGCGAGTTCGTCCGTCCTGGCTCCGGTGTGGTAGTAGCACGTTAGCATTTCCGTGAAATCACCGGCTCGTTTCAGCTTTTCAGCCCCATTACGCCTGATCGTTTCCTCAAGACCATGACGACGGAACTGGTCGGGATCGAATGCACCGCAGACCAGGGCATTCTCAATCTCATTGGGCGTCATTAGCTCGGCCTCCGTGAGAGCCTTGCGAGCAACGTGCGTTCGTTCTACCGAGGCGAACGGTCGGAAAGAAGCTGGGAGGTAGGGTGTCGGCGAGGGATGCTTGGTGGCCCAATTCCAGCAGTGGCGAACGGACGTTTCGGCATGAAGGCGAGTCTGAGGATCGAAGCTGTCCTTCTTCATTCCGTCAAGAAACGCTTCCAGATCGGAAGCCGTCACCTTGTTGGCAGGCAGGCGTCCGATCTGGGCGTTGCCGACCTTGAAATTGACGAACCGCTCGCAGTAAATTCGCCTCGTGGTCCAGGTCGAGTGGCTGCGGTGCTTCTTGATCCATTCGAGGAACAGATCGAGGAGATCGCCCGCCGTAAATCCGGTTAGCTTGGCATCCTTCTTCTCTTCCAGTAAACTTTGAGCATGATCGGTAAAGAGCTTTTTGGCTTCGAGGTACGATACGTCCTCGACGTTTCCGAGGTACGTCGGCCCTCCTGCTTCTGTGTACCAGTACGTCGCATTGCCGACGTTTTTCTTGCGGAGTTTTGCTTGGCGAGGCATGGCGTCTTGAATCGAATCCGGTAATTGAAAACGGTAACAAAAACTTGACTCGATTCATGATATGCCGTAAGATCAATAAAATCAAGGGTTAAACCCTTTGGGAGTGTTTGCACAACTGGTGTTGGCCCTGGTCTTCAAAACCAGCGGGGGGTTTGAACAAAGCTCCCAGTGGATTCGATTTCCATACACTCCCGTAAATCTTTATTATGAAACGCGCGACAGCCAGCCGCAGTGGGCCAGACAATTTCTTTATCAGGCGTTAGCGGCAGGCACCGATCCTGATAGCCAGCCGTCATTTTTTCCGCTCCCGCTCCGTCGAGTTGCTTCTCGATGGCGATTGAGATAAGATCGGCAGAGGTTTGCAAGCGGTCCATAGAACTCCGAACCAATGAATCACGACAGAGGTAGATCATGCGGCGCGTTCTCTTCGGCCTCACGAGTTTTGTCGTATTGGCCCTCACGGTCTATCTCGGCGCGCAATCTGGCGACGGGCAGTTCAAGCTTCGCATGAAACTCGTCGATGCGGAAACCGGCGAAGCGATCTCCGGCATTGTGCGCGTTCTGGCCGATGATGGCCGGATGCTCGAACTGCCTGGCTTGTTCGCTCGCACCGCTGGCCTGGTCAAGGATCTACCCAATGTGCACTGGTATTGCATCCCCGCAAGCGGCGCGGAGACGACCGTGCCACGAGGCAAATGGCGCATCGAAGTCGTGTCCGGGCTGGAGACCAAGCTCGTTTCGACCGACCTCGACCTGCGCGAGAAGGCACCTGGCGAAATTACGCTGCGATTGCCTGCCCTCTTCCGCCCGGAAAAAGACGGCTGGGTCGCGGGCAATACGCATCTCCACCTTCGCAACTTCACTCTCGAAAAATCCGACGCCTATCTTCGCAGCATCCCGTCGGCCGATCGCCTGCGCGTCATGTTCATCTCTTACCTCGAACGTGACAAGGACGATCTTTCGTACATCACCAACAAGTATCCGATTGGCGATGTTCCGCAGTTCGCCACGACCGGCGTTCTCTTTAACAATGGCGAGGAGCATCGCAACAACTTCAAGGCGTTCGGCCAAGGATATGGCCACGTCATGTTTCTCAACATCAAGAACCTCGTCAAACCGGTGAGCATCGGCCCTGGCATCATGAACGCGGGGTTTGACGATGTGCCGCTGCGCGACGGCATTGACGACGCACGCAAACAGGGCGGGACGATCATCTGGTGTCACAACACGAATGGTCATGAGGATGTGCCGAGCGCCGTCACCGGTCGGTTGGATGCCATCAACGTTTACGATGGCAGCCGAACGGGCAGCTATGAGGAGAACTACTACCGCTACCTCAATATCGGCCTGCGGATGCCGATCAGTACGGGCACCGATTGGTTCATGTACGACTTCTCGCGTGTCTATGCCAAGGTCATTGGCAAACTGACGATTGCTTCGTGGCTCGATGCCGTGAAAGCTGGACGCTGCGTCGCAACCAACGGTCCTATGCTGACGCTTGACGTGAACGGCAAATCGCTGGGCGACGTGCTCGATCTTCGCGAGCCGACGACCGTCACGATTCGTGCTCGCGCGATCGGTCGGCATCCGATATCGCGGCTGGAACTTATTCAGAACGGACGCATCGTAAAAACGAAGCTTGCGGAGGCGAAGACACCCGGAGAGGTCGAACTGACGCACACAGTTCGTTTGCAAGAACCGGCGTGGTTTGCCGTGCGCATTGAGAGTGATGCGAAAAACGAGTTTGGGCGGACGCCGTTCGCACACTCGTCCCCGGTGTATGTGAAGTATGAAGGCAAGGAAGTGTTGGATGTGGAGTCGGGCCAGACGCTTTTGAAGCAAGTGGAAGAAGGGCAGGGCATCGTTCGGGCGGCCGGCCATTTCAGCACGCCGGACGCCCGTCAACGAGTCGAGAAACTTTACGAAGACGCAGCGCGAAATATCCGTGATCGAATCAATGCGCGGCACAACTAATTTCCCAGCCCCGGGCGTTTGGTTTCGAAACTACGTGGTGGCGGAAGCTCGTTGCCCCCTGGCGGCGTCGGCAATACCGTGCGGACCGGTGGGAACGTTTGCGGCGGAGGCAGTATCTGAGGGGCTGGCACGGGCATCGCGCCGTAGGCGTTCGGGTGCACATAGGCCGCAGGCGGTGGCGTGTAGCAGTGGATCCAGTTTGGCTGGAATGGCCACCGGCTCCAGCACGTTTCAAAGTGGCCCCAGTTCGGCAGCGTGCACGGATTGGCGACTGGATGTGGACAACCGCGCCCGAAATAGATTCGCGGCGCACCCTCCTGCAAATATTTAATAGGCGGTGGGCAGCGATTATGGCACAATGGCCCACACGAATCCGCGCAGATGCCGACGGCGGGGCCAAAGGTCTGAGCAAAACTCAGGCTCGGTAGCGTGAAACAAAGACATGCTGAGATGCCAAGGCATTTCAGCCAATTACCAGCGACGCCCCAATACATGATAGCCCCTCCTTGGTTGAACTGCGGTTCCTATTTATTTCGTCCGTAGGGTGAAATTATCCGTTACCGTTGAAAGCTGTCCTAGCGCGGCCCAGTGTAGAGACTCGGGCCATAGAAGGTCCGGTTGCCGCCACCGACGCCGAAGCCACCGGCATTCCCGCCGCCCAACTGCATGGAACCACCGGCGTCGCCGTAGGGCGTCATTGGGAAGTAGTGCGAGTAGTTGAAGAAGCCGGCTGGATGCCCGGTTTGCAGGCGACCCTGCACGCCGACGGGATCCTGCTGGCCGAGCGTGCCCTTCAGCGTACCGTCTGCGTTGAGCTGGGCGAGGCCCTGCTGCAGATCGCCGAAATTCCTGTTGGCGTCAAACTGTGGTTTGATGATGCCGTAATAATTCATCGCAGTGTTGCCCGCCCCCAAGTTGATGAACGGGCTGATCGTAGGCCGAGCGCGCACCGGCGGCTTGCCGATCTGCCCGCCAAATTGGGCCTGAGCGGCATTCGCCCCGATCACGATCCAGGCCGCCAGGATCGCCAGCGTCGTGGCCATGTGTTTCTTCATGGTTGGTTCCTCTCGTTTACCCGCGTTTGACGACGGGCGCCCAAGACATGACGCATGCTTGCTTCATTGCGGTGATGTCAACTTGATCGAAGTGAACATTCGACAATATGGAACGATTCGATCCAAGGCTGTAATCCATGGGTCGGCGGAGATATACAAGCGATCGCCCGCCAGCAGTTGATGGTTCGTTTCGGTCCGGCCTGCCATTGTGATTGCCTTCCAATCAACGGGCAGAATCTGACTCGTCGGATTTCCGGCCGGAGACGGTCGCGATACCCAAATCCGTCGGAGCGAAGCGACCGGTGGCAAGCCCTGGACCCGGCTGACGACATCCAGCACGGTTTCGTTGCCCGTGACCGGCAACGCGATTACCTGCTGCCCGTAGCCGGCACCATCCGCAACAACGTAGATTTTTCGGCTGTTGTAGGCAAACACATCCACCGCAACCTGCGGGTTGACGAGGTAGGCGCTCAAGTGATTCTCGATGATCGTCTTGACCTGGCCAAGCGTCATGCCGGCGACGTAGACCGAGCCGTACAAGCCGAGGCTGACGGTGCCATCGGGTCGCACCAGATGTTCGCCCTTGATATTCTGCATGCCGCGCATTTGCACGAGTACGACGTTGACGGTCGGGTTTTTCAGGATCCTGCCGAGGTGGGTCGTGATAGCCGCTTGGGCTTGATCGACAGTCAATTCGCCGACGGGAACGGAGCCATAGTTGAAGCCGAGATTGAGCGTCCCGTCCGGCGAAATCATGAACAGGCCTTTGATGTCCTGTCGTGGCAGAGTGTCGGAGACTTGGATATGCAAGACCTCCATAGCGTCCAGGCGATACGGGCCTTTTGGGACCAATCTGAGTGCTTCGATAAAGAGGATGTCGGGCGCCGCCACACGATGCGGGGCATGCGTGGTCATCTGCAATTCCCTGGGTGATGGCGGCGAGAAACCCGGTGCCATCAGCGGCATGCCTTCCGTGACGGCGGGTGTGCTTATGCTCCGTGGCAACGTGCCGGCGCCCTGTGGCGTGCCGAAGCCGGGCTGGCCGACTGAAACCTTTTTGGGTTTGCCAGGTGCCGGCTGCGCTCCGCCACCAAGTTGCACTTGTGACGGCTGGTAGGCGGTAGCCCGGATCTCGCTGCCAGGCGCCGTCGGATTACCATCGCTGGGCGACTGCGGTCCGCCTGCGACATTCGGCTGCGTGTTGTAGTCATTGCCATAATGGGTAAAAGGCGGCTCGCCGTGATTCAAGCACCCCGTCAGGCCAATGCATAGAATAATCAACGCGACCGACTTGGCCCAATTCTCCCGGTTCGTCGGCGTCATCACCCACTCCTTGAAACGAATCCCCAACCGCGTCGAGGGACGACGGGCCTCCTGAAAAACGGTTCCCATTGAACCGCCAGGTCGCGACGATTCCGTTCGTATCACGATCTCCACTGGCACTCGAAAGCGAGCTACCCATCGCGGCGGCTTCCCCAAACCAACACGATGCCGTGGTCTAACATCCGCGACGCAAACCGTTTGGATTGCCCACGCTTTTCCTCTGCGGACCACGATTGATCGATTCGAGGGCGCGGGTATAACAGAGAATGATTATCGTGCAATGCCTTTAGTGTGTTTTTTTGCGCGATTTCAAATACAAAAGTCCGGCCTCCGGGGCGTGCGCGATGCCCTGAATGAAAGTTGAATGTCTGGTTCCCAAACAGGAGTTTCGGAACGAGAAACGCTATCTGAAGGAACCTCACGCATGTCGGTCAACTTCACCCTCGCTGCCCCATTCCAACCCGCTGGCGATCAGCCTGCCGCCATTGAGAAGCTCACCGCCGGCTTCAACGCGGGGCAGAATCGCCAGACGTTGCTCGGCGTCACTGGCTCGGGTAAGACCTTTACCGCGGCGCATGTGATCCAAAAGCTCGGCAAACCGGCGATCGTCCTCTCCCACAACAAGACGCTCGCGGCTCAGCTCTACAAGGAGTTCAAGGGCTTCTTTCCGCACAACGCCGTGCACTACTTTATCAGCTACTACGACTATTATCAGCCCGAAGCGTACATTCCGCAGCGCGATATCTACATCGAGAAAGATTCCGCGATCAATGAGAACATCGACCGCCTCCGCCTCGCCGCCACCAGTGCATTGGCGAGCCGGGAGGATTGCATCATCGTCGCCAGCGTGTCGTGCATCTATGGCCTCGGTTCGCCGGCGGATTACAAGCGGATGATGATCTACCTCAAGAAAGGCGCGACGGTCGAACGCGACAATCTGCTCTATCGCCTCATCGACATTCAGTACCAGCGTAACGACACCGCGTTCGAGCGTGGCCGATTCCGTGTTCGCGGCGATGTCGTCGAGCTTTGGCCGGCGTATGAGGAATTCGCGATTCGCATCGAGTTGTTCGGCGACGAAGTGGATGCGCTTGCGATCATCGATCCGCTCACTGGGGTGACGCGCACCGTGCTCGATGAGATAAATATCTTTCCCGCCAAACATTTCGTCACGCCGGATGAGCGTATAAAGGTCGCCGTCAAAGGCATCGAAGAGGAACTGAATCTGCGGCTGGGCGTGTTCCGCGAACAGGGCAAGCTACTCGAAGCGCAACGCTTGCAAGCACGTACGCGCTTCGACATGGAGATGCTGCTCGAAGTCGGGCATTGCCCTGGCATCGAAAACTATTCGCGCTGGTTTACGGGCAAGGCGCCGGGCGAGCCGCCCTACACGCTGATCGACTTCCTTCCGCCGGAGTTTTTGCTGATCGTAGACGAATCGCACGTCACCGTTCCGCAGGTCCGCGCGATGTTCGCCGGCGACTTTAGCCGAAAGACGACGCTGGTCGAGCACGGGTTTCGCTTGCCGAGTGCGCTCGACAATCGCCCGTTGCGTTTCGACGAATGGGAGAACCGCATCCACCAAGTGCTGTTCATGTCAGCCACGCCTGCGGACTATGAGCTAGAGCGGTCAGGCGGCGAGTTCGTCGAACAGGTCATCCGCCCGACGGGTCTCGTCGATCCGGTGCTGCACGTCAAGCCGGCCCGCGGGCAGGTTCCCGATCTGCTTGAGGAATGCAAGAAACGTATCGCCAAGAAAGAACGCACGCTGGTCACAGTGCTGACCAAACGCCTCGCAGAGGACCTGACCGCCTACCTGCGCGATTCCGGTCTCAAAGCGAAATGGCTGCACTCCGAACTCGATGCACTTGAGCGTATCGAAATTCTGCGCGAACTGCGCGAAGGCGGGTTCGACGTGCTCGTCGGCGTCAACCTGCTGCGCGAAGGACTCGACTTGCCCGAGGTGTCGCTCGTTGCGATTCTCGATGCGGACAAGGAAGGGTTTCTGCGCAGTGCACGCTCGCTGATCCAAACGATCGGCCGCGCGGCTCGCAACGTGAACGCCGAAGTGATTCTGTATGCCGACAGGATGACCGATTCGATGCAGAAGGCGATCGACGAAACCAACCGCCGCCGGGCGAGACAGCTTGCCTACAACCAGGAGCACGGCATCACGCCCGAGAGCGTGCGCTCGGCAATCAAAACCGATATCCTCGAAGAGATCGAGGCCCACAAGCTGACGATGGAAGTCGCAGGCAAAGCAGGTGACGATTATGTGACGGAAGAGTTCATGGAAGAGTTGCAAGCCGAGATGCTTGCCGCCGCATCAAATCTCGAATTCGAGCGTGCGGCGGAATTGCGCGACCGCATCGCGCAGTTGAAAGGCCAGCCGACGATGGCACCGCAGAAGAAGCCTAGACGGCGGAAGAAGTCGCAGCGATAAGCCGAGAGAATGATGAAAAAAAAGACAGCCAAGCCCGCAGGCGACGAAGGAGCCTGCGGGCTTGCGAAAGATAATCTCACGACTGTGAACGACTCTGCTTTCTGCGGTCGTTTTCCTTCAATAGTGCTTTGCGTAGCCGAATCGCCGTCGGTGTGATCTCGACGAGTTCGTCTTCCTCGATGTACTCCAGCGCCAGTTCCATTGTCATCTGACGTGGCGGTTTGAGGATCACGCTTTTGTCTGTGCCTGACGCTCGCATGTTCGTCAATTTCTTCTCGCGGCAAGCGTTTACTGGCAGGTCATTATTTCGGCAGTGCTCACCGATGATTTGGCCTTCGTAGACTTGCTCGCCGGCGCCGACGAAAGGCGCGCCGCGGTCCTGAATCGTGTCGAGCGCGTAGGCGGTAGTGCGGCCGGTATCCATCGAGACCATGACGCCATTGGCTCGGCTTGGAATCGTGCCGCGCGTCAATTGATAGTCGTAAAAAGTATGGTGCATTAGGGCCTGGCCGCTCGTGGCGTTGAGCAAACGCGTTCGCATGCCGATCAGGCCGCGGGCGGGAATCGTGAACTCGACATGCGAGAGGTCGCCGCGAACGTCGAGCTTGAGACATTCCGCCTTGCGGTTGCCGACGAGTTCCATCACCGAGCCAAGGTGCGAACTCGGCACGTCGATGACGAGGTACTCGATCGGCTCCATCGTCTTACCATCGATTTGGCGATTGATGACGCGAGGCTTGCCGACCGATAGCTCGAACCCTTCGCGGCGCATCGTTTCGATCAAAATCGAAAGGTGCAACAGACCGCGGCCTGAGACGTGAAACTCATCGCGTTTGTGCTCGCTGGGCACCACGCGCAGGGCGACGTTTGATTCCAGTTCTTTCATGAGTCGATCACGCAGCTGACGACTTGTGACGAATGTCCCTTCTTGGCCGCAGAACGGCGAATCGTTGATGCGGAAGAGCATATCAAGCGTCGGCTCGTCGATGGTGATCGGCGGCAGGGCGACGGGGTTGTCGATGTCCGCGATGGTATCGCCGATGTCGATTCCTTCCAGGCCGACCACCGCGCAGATGTCGCCAGCGGTGACCATATCGGTCTCAATGCGGCCAAGGCGGTCGAAGGTGAGGAGTTGTTTGACGGTGGAATCGATCCGGGTGCCGTCATGCTTCATCAAGGCGATGCGTTGATTCTTGTGGATCTTGCCAGCGTTGACCCGGCCAATAGCAATGCGGCCGACGTAGTCGCTGTGGTCCAGCGAGATGATTAACATTTGCAGCGGGACTTCCAACTCGACCTCCGCCGGTGGCACATGTTTCAGGATCGCGTCGAACAACGGCTTGAAATCGACGGCAGGGATCGCCAGGTCGTTGGTGGAGATGCCATGACGCCCGGCGGCGTAGATTGTCGGGAAGTCGAGCGTCTCGTCGTTTGCGTCGAGTTCGACGAACAGGTCGAACACGGCATTCAGAACGTCCACGGGCCTGGCATCGGGCCGATCAATCTTGTTGACGACGACGATCGGGCGCAAGCCGCACTCGAATGCTTTGCGCAGCACAAACCGCGTTTGTGGCAACGGGCCTTCGGCGGCGTCCACCAAGAGCAGACAGCCGTCGGCCATTTTGAGTACGCGTTCGACTTCGCCGCCGAAGTCAGCGTGGCCCGGCGTATCGATGATGTTAATCTTGACGCCATCGACGACGAGCGCGATGTTCTTGGCGAGGATGGTGATGCCTCGCTCGCGTTCCAAGTCGTTGGAGTCGAGGATCAGCCCGTGTTGCCCGCCCTGAAGGCGGTCGAGTTCCTCGCTGCGGAACATGCCTGACTGACGCATCATCTGATCGACGAGCGTCGTCTTGCCATGGTCAACGTGTGCGATAATTGCAATGTTGCGGAGATCAGCCCTTTTCATTCGTAACAGCTTCCATGAGTTTTTCGTGAAGACGTTCTGTAATCATGCCAAATAGCGACCAAAGGTTTATTATAACTGACAAACCGATCAAGTAGCGAAATTTGGGTGAATTCTCATTTTGTGGGCAAAAAAACACCCGAAATCCCCGCGAATTTCGTTACGACGATCACTCAACGCCGCAGCTAATCCCTTGGAGGAGTGTGCACCATGGACCTATTCTTGATTCGACACGCCGAAGCCATCGAGCTTGGCGAGCAGGGAATCACCTGCGATGATGATCGACCTTTGACCCCGAAAGGTGAGCAGCAGGCACAATCGGCGGCGAGAGCGCTGGCGTTGCGCGGCATCACGCTGGATAAGATTTACACCAGTCCACTGCTTCGCGCCAAACAAACTGCCGAGATCATGTTGGCGACCTGGGCTATGCCCGAACTCTCGCTGGAACTGTGCGAAGAACTTCGGCCCAGCGTCAAACCTCGCAAATTGTGCAAATCGCTAATAAAGTGCGGCGGTGAGAAGATCGCCCTGGTCGGGCATATGCCGCACCTGGGCGAATTCGCGGGCTGGCTGCTGGGTGACAAAGAACACCAGATCGAACTCGCCAAAGCCGGCGTTGCATATCTCACCTGTAGAGACCGGCCTGGCAAGGGGATGGCCAAATTGCGCTGGCTTGTGACGCCGGACTGGTATTGAGAGTTCAATGGAAAACGACAATCCGCGTCGCAGAACACCCAGCGCCAAAGCGTAATATTTTACGACGCAGAGCGTCGTGCTACATTGGATCGAATGCAACATTCACCGTCGCATTCGCTTATTTTCGGAACAACCCCTCGGGCAACTTGTGCTCCGCCGCTGACGGCGCCGGCACGCCCAACGATTCTGCCAAGATACTCGCCATCAATTGCGGCGCCACCCGATCCGTCCGCACGCCTGGCTGGATGCGCGGTCCCATCACAACAAGTGGCACATGCGTGTCATACGGGTGCGGCGAGCCGTGCGTCGCGCGGTAGGTCGGGTACTTTTCCGGATTCGTCGCGATCGTCGGCGGTGAAAATATGTGATACGCTTTGTTTACGACCATGACATCACCGCTGCTGATCGAGTCGAAGGATCGTTTCATCGGTCCAAACGCCCAGTGTCGGGCATCGTCGGTTTCCGTCGCCATCATTTCAGTCCGCGTGAATGCCTTCTCAATTCCAGGCTGAGCACTCAGCCAATCCGCGAGTCCGCGTTCGACGTCAGATTGCTTCAATTTCAATTCCTTCAGCGTCTCGTAATTAAAATAGATCCACGACGTACTTCTCTTCGGCACGATCAACCACGGTGCTTTCTGGTCTGCCACGAGGTATTTCTTGTTCAGGAATTCCTCCACGCGACTCGTTAGCAATTCGGGTTCGACGCGGCCCGCATCCTTGCCTTGCTGCTTAGCCAACTCAGGCAACGGGCAAACTCCATGGTCGGCACTCAGGGCGACGTAATAATTGCCCTTGCCGACTTTCGCGTCCAAGAGATCGAGCAGGGCTTTCACTATCGCATCAGACCGCAGCGTAATGTCAAGCAATTCCTGGGAATCCGGCCCCCAGGCGTGGCCGACGAGATCGTTCGACGAAAAGCTCAAGCAGAGCAGATCGGTCGTGTCGCCTTGGCCGAGCTTTTCCTGCGTTATCGCCTCCTTGGCGAACATGTAGAGCAACGTATTACCCATCGGCGAGCAGGTGACGGCGTCGTAGTAGTTTTGGCGGTTCGCTTTCACGTCCTTCGTTTTCGCAAGCTGAAAAGGATGCGGGAACATTTGGCCTTGGAGATAGCCCGTGCCTTCGGAGATAAAATCGTCGGCTGAGCTATGTTTGGCGTAGTCGAGGTCAGGTTTGAAGCGATCCCATTTCGTATCGAGCCATTTGTCAATCTGCCGGCTCTTATTGAACTTCGTTACCCAGGTATGCGGATCCTCGCGATAGTAGCCGGACGTGACGAAATTCCCGCTCGCTGGGTTGAACCAGTAACAAACGCCGGCACGCAAGGCGGCCATCAGAACGGCGGAGCGATCCTTGATCGACAGCGATGCCACGCGGCCACGCCCCATCAGCACCTGCAACAACACATCGCCGACGGTTTCGACTTTGCGCCGATATGGCCCTGCGCCTTTCGCTTTGTCCTCGAGGTGTGGGGTAACCGATGTGACGGTGTCACGATTTTTGTAACGGTCATACCATTCGTTGGCGATGATTCCGTGCTTGTCAGGAGTTGTGCCCGTCACGAGCGAGGCGTGGCCTGCCGCGGTCAAGGTGTAGGCGTAAGGGTAATGGCAATTGGTGAACGAAGCCCCTTCGGCGAGCAGTCGTTTGAACCCGCCCTCGCCGAAGAGTGGCTGCCAGCGTTGGAGGTAATCGCCGCGCATCTGATCGAATACGATGAGCACGACAAGCTTGGGATGCTTGCTCGATTTTTCACCGGCGGTTTCCTCGGCTGTGACGGGAGTCATTAGAACGAGAGTCGCGGTCAGGAATGCGAATATTGCCGCCGACAGCCAGAAATATTTATTGTGCATGGGTTGCTCTGATGCTTGGGAAGGGGTACCGTGCGACTATTCTATGAGATGATTGCGTAGGCTGGATAAAGATTCACGCGGTGCAGCTTCTCGTATTCCGGTTGTGGCATAACGCTCGCGCGAGATTGTTCGAGCGCTAAGCCGCAGGCGAAAAAAAAAACGTCCCGACGCGAGATGCGCGGGGACGTTCAGGTTGAAAGGTTGCGTGAATCGCAGGATTAGTTGCAGCAATCGCCGCGACGGAAGAGACCGCTGAGGCGACGGCCGTGGCCGCCATCGCTGCTGCCGCAGGAGGTGCTGCCGACGGCGACGCGAACGGTTTGTTCTTCCCAAATGGTTTTGCAGACGGTAACTTTGCGTTTCACCTTCTCGGTGACGAAGCTGCAAACCTTGACGGTGATTTCTTTTTCGGTGCGAACGACTTTGCAAACAGTCTTCTTGCCCAAGCGGATTTCCGGCGTGCATTCCGTGACATTGACCGTCTTCTCGGTGACGACCGGGACGCGCTTAACGACGCAACGGGAAACCGTTTCGATCGTGGTGACTTTTTCAAGACGGATGTGGCAGCGGCCACATTCGTCAACGCATTTCGTGAGAACCAATTTGCAAACGGGAACCTTTTCGGTGACCGTTTCCTTGACGCATTTGTAGGTCGTGCATTGAACTTTCTTCTCAACCGTCTTGGGGACCATCACCGTGTACTTGTATTCAACTTCCTCTTTAACGGTGGTGCACTCGATGACTTTACGCTTCTCGTCCTTGGTAACGCGCTTGCATTCCAGAACGTCGATTTCTTCCTCGACCTTGACGATCTTGGCCACTTTAATTTTGCGTTCTTCGTACTTGACAGGTGTGGGAGCCGCTGCCGGGGCCGCGGACGCACAAGGCTTCCCGCAATCGCCACAACCGTGGGAGCGACGGAACAAGCCGCCGCCATTCGCTTCGCTGTCCTGAGTGAGGCCGACCATCGCAACGGTCGCCAAGAAAGCCACTGCCAACATCTTCTTCATCTCAAAGCTCCTCGGTGAAAAGGTTAGGTGCCCTTACCCATTCCGTCGCTGTAACGTCAGCAATAAGAATCTGGAAAGGATGGGCAGTTTGAGGTGATTTTACCGGATTACTTTAGGAATTCCAGGGCAAAAGGGGAAAAAAACCGTGTGGGACTGGCGAGATGGCGGCGAAATTAGCGACTACGAGAAACATCCGATCTGGCGCGAATATGAGGCCGACCGCCAATTCCAACGTGGCATCTCAAGCCACGAAGGGGAAAATTGGCTTATCGCCAGAGTTGTGGAATTTGATGAAACCCCAGTGGTGAGGCACTCCGAACCGCTGGGATCCCAAGTGGTTCGGAGTACCTCACCCTTGGGCTTGAGTGTTCATTTCCCCAAACTTGGAGGAGAACCGAACATTTGTTTCGGCGCTCCTTATTTTGCCGGTCTTTTCGTCGATAACTTTGGCATGCGTCGTGTCGTGGCGTTTCCTCGGTTGGTCACAACCGACGCTCGAAAAAGCCATGACTATCGTCGCCGAAATCATCAAATCGCTGTCAACGCCGGTGAGCCTCACGATTCTTGATGTACTTGCTGGCTCGGTCGAAGTCGCCCGCGCGGACCTGGATTGAGATCGGGATGCCCAACATGCCAACCAACCCGGCCTGCTGAAGACCATTAACGACACAAGGAATGCTTTCGCCGTTCAGAGCGTTGCGGATAATTTCGGCCTCGACCGGATTCGCCACCGCACAAACCGTGGCCAAGTCATCCGCGTTCAGAAATGGTGCGGACTTGCCGGCTTCGTTAGGCGTCGGAACGGGTTCGGCCTGCGCCAGCTTGATCGTCATCACCGGACAGGGCGCGCGTCGCAAGACCGCCTCGGCCACGCTGCCCACCAACAGTCGGTGCAGGCCCGAGCGACCGTGGGTGCCAAGGACAATGAGGTCACAATGGCGCGTGTGCGCCGTCTTCAGAATCGCTTCCGACGCATCGCCGTCCTGAACCTGACACTCCACTTCGCCCGTGAAGTTGCCCGGCAAGCACTTGTGCATTTTTTCTTTGCAACGAATCCTTCGACTCCGGTGGCTCCGGCATGAACGTTCCAAATTCGCCGGCAACGGTCGCTGTCATTGGTCGAACGTGCAGGAGTATCAGCGTGGCCCTGAAATCGCGTGCCAACGAACAAGCGATCGGCACGGCGGCTTGAGCGCAGGCGGAGAAGTCGGTCGGGCAAAGAACCTTGGTGATGTGAATCATGGCGCACCTTGTGAATAGGCCAGCGTAATGGAACGGGCTCATCACGGGTATCGACAAGCAATTTGCGTGCCTGTTAGTCTCCGATTGTCGTAGCCACCACCTGATAGCTTGTGCGTTTCTTCGGTGACGCGCTCGTAAGTTCTGCGCCGCTCAGTTTGACAGATTCGAGCCTGAGCGCCAGCGAAGGGCAACGATTCAGAGTGCCATTCGCTGGCGCTCAGGCTCTGAAAATGTGCCATTTCTGACCACACGAAAAAAAGCAGATTGGAGGCTTCGACAATCGTTCGGCAACGCTGTTTTTCTGTGCGTTATAGCACACACACCACCGGCTTCGCTCAGTACACATGAGTAATCGCAGCCGAATACCAGATCGGCGATGCTGATTTTTTCGAGAGATGCAAACGCGTCAGAGCCGCGCACGTAGTAAGCGGAGGATGAATTCCAGCCGTTTACTTCGTGCGCGGCTCTGATGCGGATAGAGTCGTGGTGCCGAAGTGCTACGTGGATTTGAACGCCTCTTCAGCCTTCCAGATCATAGCAGCAACTTCGACCAGCTTGCGGTTTTTCTCGGACGCCAGCTTTTGCAGACGGCGGAATGCCTCCGCTTCGTCCATGTTTGCCATTTTCATTATGATCCCCTTGGCCTTTTCGATCACCTTGCGGTCCGCCAGCGCTTGCTTCAAGTCGTCGGCCTCCTTTCGCAGCGTTTCAAATTGGTCGAAACGCCGTACGGCGATTGCGATACACGGCGGAGCGGCGCGGCGTAGTTGCGAACCTCGTCGTAGAGTTGTCGCAGGTGATCCTGTGCGGCCTGAATGCGGTTGATCAGGTTAAGCGTTTTGGGCCGATCTTCGACCTCGAACGCTAACATCTCAAAGCAAGCCTGGCTGCGTGCCAAAGCATTGCCACTCTCGTGGGCAAGCCCGGTCATCATTTGTCTGATGCCTGCCAAACGCTCCGACTGAAGGGCTTTTTCTTGGGATTGCTTCAATGAGGTAATGTCTTGTTCCTATAGCGAGAATGGCAGGTTCACCTTCGTAATCGGCCAAGAACTGAGCGTTCCAAACCAGCCAGCGACACGAGCCGTCTTTGCATATCACCGGATTTTCGACGCCGTGCAAGGGTTATCCGGGAGCAATTCGGTTCAGTTCCTCGGCGAACGATTCGCGTGCGGTGGCCTCCGGCACGAAGATCGCGAAGTAGTTCTTGCCCAGCGTGTCCCTGGCCTGGTAACCCGTCAACTGTTGCGTAAATGGACTGAGATAAAGAAGCCTATGATCGAGGCGAAGAATCACGATCATGCTCGGAGCAGCTTGCACAAGCGAGCGGAGCGTTGACTCGGAGCGCTCCTTCGCCTGCTCCAGCTTTCGTCGTTCCGTGATCCTCGCCAGGCTGACACGTAGGGCGTCCACGTTGAGCGGCGACCTCGACAGCGTCATCGACCGCCCGGCACGTGATCGAAAGCAAACCACCGTGCGGCATAGCGTCGCGAGCATTGCGAATCAGATTCGCGAAAACGATCCGCACCTGATCGATATCCGCCAGCACGTGCGGCAGTGACGAAGGGCCGTCGATCGTTACCTGGACGTTGCCGCCCACCGCATTGGTCTCCAACGCTTCTCGCACGCATTGCTCGATCGGGAACGGCTGCAAGTTCGGCATCGTCAGCTTGGCGAAGCGTGACAGGGCAGTGATGATGCCGTCGGCTACCGTGACGTGCTGTTCAATGCGATTGAGATGTTCCGCCTGTTTTTCGGGAGTTAGGTTCTTGGCGTTGAGCAAATAATAAACGGAGGTCTTCACGACGTTCAACGGATTGCGCAGTTCGTGGGCGACGCCGACCGCGAACTGTCCCGTCGCTACCAACCGCTCCGAACGTTGCTGGCGTGCCACATATTCGGCTTGATAGGCGTCCTCGATGATGGCCAGGTCGAGGTCGATGAGATCGCGCGGATCCCGATCTTGGCCAATGACATTGAAGTATGTCCCGCCCATGCGGATTCGCTGCAACTGGATTGAACCTCGGCAAGTTAGACGCCACCAACAAAATAACGAGCCGGAAGCGTAAGCGACGGGTTTCTCCAATCCGTCGCTTACGCTTCCGGCTCGTTATTTTGAGGGGCACGTCAAAGATACGGCATCAACAATCGCGCCATGCCGTCGCGGAGTTTGATGAGGAAGGGCCGCCGTTGCAGCTTCGTGAGCGTCATTCGTTCCGCCTGTGCGATGAGTGTTTCGAGGCGGCATTCGAGTGCGCCGGCCAGGGTGCGATCGTAGCACTCGATGTTGAACTCGAAGTTGAGACGAAGGCTGCGCGCGTCCCAATTCGCGGACCCGAGCAACGTCCAAATGCCGTCCACAAGCATGAGCTTCGTGTGCATGACAGGACCGGGAATGTGCCAAGCCCGGCAGCCGTATTCGAGCACCTGCGCGAGCTGCGCGGCGGCCGCCCAATGCACCAGCCGGAGATCGCCTTCTCGGGGCAAAAGAATATCGACTTGCACGCCGCGCAGGGCGGCGATATTGAGCGCGGAGACGAGGTCGGGGTCGGGGAGAAAATAGGGCGTCACAATCACGACTCGCGTGCGGGCGCTGCTGAGAGCGCCGAGCAGCACCAATCGCAGCTTCTCGTGATCTTCGTCGGGCCCGCTGGAGACGCCGCGGGCCAGCATCGTTCCCCGCACTTCGAGTTTGGGGAACCAGCGTTCATCGTTAAGCGACTCGCCCGTCGTGAACTTCCAATCTTCGACAAAAACGTCCTGCATGCAAGCGACGACCGGTCCATCAATGCGGAACTGCACGTCGTGCATGACATAGCACGGGTGCAAGCTCAGCCAGCATTCGTCGGTGATGTTCATGCCGCCGGTGAAGCCGATCCGCCCATCGACGATCAGCAGCTTACGATGGTTGCGGAGATTCGCATAGGCGAAGGAGCGCGGCCAAAACGTGGGCAGAAACCGCGCCGCCCGCACGCCCGCACGCACGCTGCAACGGCCCGCTAATCGAACGCCAGAAAAAGTGCCTCGCGCCGAGATCGTCGATAAGAACGCGAACCTCGACGCCCCGGGCAACCGCTCGGCCCAGGGCCTCGACGAAGCGATTGCCGGTGATATCGTTGTTGAAGATGTACATGCTCAAGGCGACGGAGTGTTGGGCCTCGTCGATAGCCTGCAGCATCGCAGGGTAAGCCTGATCGCCGTCCCAGAGTGGCACGATCGTGTTGCCGTCGCAGAGCGGTTGCCCGGTGACGGTTTCGCTGACCTGAACGAGCGCCTCAAGATGAGCCGCCTCATTCGGAAGTGTCGGACTCCGTGCCTCGGGAAGAGTTCCCGTCGCGTCCGCAAGCGATTTGGGGCGTCGGGCCCGACGACGCAGTCGACGTGCCCGACGTTCGATGCGATTGATCCCGAACAAGAAATAGAGCAGAACGCCAACGATCGGCATAAACCAGAGGATCGCAATCCAGGCAAGCGCCGCCCGGGCATCACGCTTGAAAAAAACGATGTGGCCGGAGACGACGATGGCGAGCGCAATCGCCGCCACGACGGTGAACCACGGCCAATAAGCTAGAACGAGTTCCACGAAAACAACTCTTGCTGAAGCGGGAAACGTCTCGCTACGGTTTTATTGGCTCGCGGTCAATGCTGACGCCACCGACAACAGTCCGATTCCGTTCTCGTTCCCAAACTCCTGTTTGGTAACGGGCATTCAGGAAACTCTGTTTCGCTTCATAGAATTCCCGCGATTCCAGGCTTCGTGAAACGGAGTTTCGAGGGCACGGTTCCCAAACAGGAGTTTGGGAACCAGGAAAAAGTCGCATTACGAGCCGAAAGCGTGAGCGACGGTCAGAAAAGAACCGTTGCTTACGCTTCCGGCTTGTAGTTTGTTATTTCGTCTCTTTGATCAGGATGTTGCGGAAATCGATCGGCGCGCCTTCGGATTGCCAACCGAGTTGCCCTTCGCTAATCGCATCCGTTTGGCCTTCGCAGACGACGATGCCGTTGATCTTGGCGGTCAGTTTTCCATCGATGCTGACCACCTCGGTCGTGTGCCATTCCTTGTGGTTTTTCAGGGCAGCCTTGCGTGCTTTGCCGTCGTCCTTGTATTTCCCTTTCGCGCCGCCGATGGAGAAAATCGAGCCGTGGCTGCCGTAAGCACCTTGGACTTCAATACATTTCGGCCAAACCTTGTGAGGCGACTGAATGTAAACAAGCAAGCCGCTGTTGCCTGCGTTATTGGGGTAGCGCCAGTCGAAACGCAGGACGAAGTTCTTGTAGCTTTTTTCGGTGTGAAAGTAGCCGTTGGGTTTGCCACTGACCTTGATGATGCCGTCTTCGACTTTGAATGTGTCGGTCGCTTTTTCCGGGACGATCTTCAAACCTGCCAAATCCTTGCCGTTGAACAGTTTGGTAAACCCGTCTTCGCCAGCCCGGCTATCGGCCAGGAAGCCGCCCGATGCGACAAGGGCGACGAGAAAGAAGGTGCCGAGGATACGTTGCATAATATTCTCCTGTGTGAAT
>CAMAUE010000104.1 GCA_945861245.1 Singulisphaera sp. GP187 | reverse complement strand
ACCACGGCGATGGCGAGAATGACGCAATTGAGATTGGAACGACCCATTATGGAACGCCTCCGTGCGTGAGTTTGATTTCTATGTATCGAATATCGGGCATTAGCGCCGCCTAAGTTTAGAAAAAAACCAATAATAGTGTCAAGTTGGTACCACCGACAATATTCCCAGATTGCGCTTGATTTGCACCAATCTGTCGGATATGCTTACCTAACTTATCGTAAAAAGAAAAAACGGTGATTTGGCAGATGCTCTTGAACCGCTCTTTCATCTTGCTGCTCATCTGCTGCGTAACAGTGCGCGAGGACTTCTCGTTTCTCGTCTCGCCGGTATCCCGTGTTTGCACGTCCCATGTTCCAGGCCATTCCGAGACCGAAGAGCCGACCGACGGGCACGAGATGGAAGCAGCCGTGTGGGACGATGAGTCGGAATCGTATGACGAAGGCTTCCCTGGTCAAGGCGAGCTGCCTCCCGATGACGGTGCCATCCCCGTTGTTCTGGAGGACGACGTGGATCCGGAAGCCGAGAAGATGCCGTGCGAGGGCGATCACAAAGCGCATGGCGAATTCGTGGATAACCACCACGTTCAAAAAAACAACGTCCTCTCCTTTTCTTCCTTCAATTCTTTCTGCACTCTCAAAAGACTTCGTACTTGATTGATTTCTGCCAGCAGGCATCGTGTAAGCGTCTCATTGGTTGAGCCTGCGCGGATTCCCCTTGGAACCGCGCTTCGTTTTCGGCTCAAGCAACCCCGTCGTACCGCACTAAAGAAATCCGAAACACAACTTCTCGAATTTGCCGCTCAAGGCCTTGCGATTGCATTGTGCGCCACATGAGCGCTATGCCGCAAGCGGCCAAATACAGGAGGACCGATGCTCACCGACCAAATGCATGCTGCCCCCCCGGCGACAGGTAATCATCAGCCACCCCGATCGCGGCAAACGCAACTCCCGGAGGCAGCCCTTCCCGGTTCGCTGACCAATGTAGGTGAAGATGGTTCAACCGCGACCATTCCGCTCTTCACGGCAGAGACATTCAAGCGTGACGCGCTCGCCGGCGTCATCACCGGCTTGATGGCGATCCCGCTAACGGTCGGCATCTGCCTGATGTCAGAGTACCCCGTTCAAGTGGGGTTGGCGACCGTGGCCGTTGCCTGCGTTATCAGTTTCATCTGCTACCTGATCAGACCGGGAAACCACATTGGCGTGCCGGGGGTCGCTGCCGGGCTTGCGCCGATTCTCGCGATGGGTGTGCACCAGTTCGGCATGGAATTCATGCCGTGGCTTATCTTCATGACATCGGTCTTTCAGGCGATCGTTTGGCGCTACGACCTCGCCAAGTACATCCTCAAGGCTGTCCCACCGTTTCTGATCGAAGGCCTGCTCGCAGGCGTCGGCCTGAAAATCGCTATGAAGTTCGTGCCCTACACCTACGCTATCGTCGCCGACTCTGTCATTACCGACGCTACCGTCACCGACGGGGTCGCCACCGATGCGTTCATCAACCATCCCGAGGTTTTCTGGAGCGGCGAGCGCGGCCTGGTAATACTGTGCTCCGTAGTCGGGTTCCTGTTGTTCATCTACCTCTACAAGCGATTCAAGGACACGAGTCCCGGCGTCCCCTACATCGTTGTTATCGCGGGAAGCATCTGGTTGGCCTGCTATGTGAAGTTTCCGATGCTGGATATCAAGCCGATGGAATTCACGCTCGCCTGGCCGTTCCCCGACTTCTCACATATTACCCCGATGATGCATGTCCAGATGGTGCTATACGCCCTGATGCTGATGCTGATCGATGTCATCGAGCAGGTGATGAGCAATGCCGCCATCGAACAAATCGACCCGCTAGGGCGAAAGTCGGACTCGAACAACAGCCTGATCGTCATGTGGACTGCCAACATGGCGTCGAGCTTCTTCGGCGGCATGACAAACCTCGATGGCCTGGCGAAAAGCCAAACCAACCGCATGGCGGGCGCGGTCACCAAGATGTCGTGCCTGGTCGTCGCGGCCGTGATCGGGGCCGTCTTGGTGTTCCCTACAGTTCTCGAATGGCTGCCCGAATTCTCGCTGGCCGTCCTGATGATCTTCACAGGCTGGAAGATGATCGCTGGTTTGTACCACGTTGCCCACCAGGGACCCTATGCGTTTGGCGTGGCAATGTTTTGCGGCTACCTCGTTTTCCAGCTCGGAATCTTTGAAGGCCTGCTCGCCGCCCTGGTCTTGCACAGCTTCATCACCTGTGTAATCTTCAAGCACCAGCAAGTTCCCGCCGTGGCGATCTTCAAGAAATTCATCAAGCTGTTCAGCGAAACCCACCATCCCCATTCCACCGGCACCATGGACGTGAACGAGGACGAGCACTCCGGCGGGCTGGTATACAGTAGCGTGATCCGCTTGAGCAACGAGAAGAAGAATCTCGACGATTTCATCGCCGACTGGTCGTTTGGCGTCAATCACCACAACATCGGGAGCGTTGTGGGAACCTACGACTCGGAAGGCCTGCTATGGGGCACTTTCGCCAAGGACCTGCGAGCGGGGCACTACCACATTCGCCGGTACTTTGAACACCTCTTCGAACTCGATGACGTGAAAGTCCAATTCGATACCGGCGAAACCCGGCAGTACCACGACATCTTCATCCGGTCGGGCTCATACACGTTTACGTATCGCAAGAAAGGCATCACCGTACGTGTCCCGGCCCGCTACTCCTTCGTCTGCAAGAAGGAAAAGACCGGCTGGTACATCCTTGAACATCACTCGTCCGAATTTCCGTCCTGAAACAGTGGCTAGTGGCTAGTGGCTAGAAAATGCAATCCTCTGACCTCTAACCTCTGACAACTGACAACTACTACAAAAGGAAAAAATCATGGCTCTGGATATCGAAGTAGTCAAAATCATCGCCTATTGCGTAATTCCCGTCGTCCTTCTCCTGTATGGCAGCATCTCCATCATTCAGGAAGGGCATGTCGGTGTCGCGGTCCTGTTTGGAAAATTCAGCCGCCTCCTTCGGCCCGGCCTGAGCTTTCGCATCCCATTCGTCGAGAGAGTCTTCCGAACCGTCTCGCTTCAGCACCGCTCGGCTGAACTCGAATTTCAAGCAATCACTGGCGATCAGGCCAACGTCAACTTCAAGACGATGATCATTTACACCGTGGCCAACGGGCAGGAGGAGACCATTCTCAAGGCCGCCTTCAAGTTCATTGATGATCGGAGCTTCATGCAATCGCTGATCCGCAGCATCGAAGGATCGATTCGTTCGTTTGTCGCCATCAAGAAGCAGAGTGAGATTCTGTCGCTCAGACGCGAAATTGTCGACGAGGTCAACTCGTATATCGAACATGAGCTGCAAGACTGGGGCTTCCATCTCATCGCACTGCAAATCAACGACATCTCCTTCGACGAAGCGATCCTGCGGTCGATGGCCCAGGTGGTGGCCTCGAACAACATGATGCTTGCCGCCCAAAACGAGGCCGAGGCGCAGTTCATCACCAAGACCCGCGTCGCCGAGGCTGAGGCCCAGTCGAAACGACTCGTCGCCCAGGCCGAGAAGGACGTGGACCGACTCCGCGGCGAAGGCAACGCGCTACTCCGCAAAGAGATGGCCATTGGCCTCGTCGACGCCCACAATATGATGGAGTCCAACGGCGTCGATCACGCGACCATGCTTTACACCGAATGGCTTGACGCCATGAAGTTGGTGGCCACGAACAGCCACGGGAACATCCTCTCCTTCGATGGCTCGATGGAGGGTTTCGACAAGACGATGCGGCAAATGAACCAATTGAGCAAGGTGGCCGTGATGTCGAACGGCGTAGCCCACGATTGAGCTTGCTTGCCCGACGGATTTCCTCCACAATACCGGGTATCGGCAAGCGCGGTGCGTAAGTCCCTGATTCTTGGATTCTGTTGTTTACAAGTAGAAAAGAATCCGCGGGCTTACGCCCCCCGCTCACCTCGGAGGGTCCGATCATGCCTCGCATCCGCGCGCTGTTGGTCGTCGTGTTGTTCCTGGCATCCGCCCACCTGCGAGCCGACGATTGGCCCGTGCCGCGCGGCCCGTCACGAGAACCCCTGCCCTATCGCTACGATCCCGCCGTTCTGAAAACAATTCCGCGCGACTATCTCGACGACGCCACCGCCTGCATCATCTACACAGCCACGACCTATCTCATCGAACCCGATGGCACAACCGAATCGATCACTCACGAAATCACCCGCCTGAATAGCCGAAAAGGCATCGAGAAACTCGGCGAGTATCGTTCGATCTACTACGACCCGACCTACGAAAAGCTCACGCTCAACGAAGCCCGCGTCATCAAAGGCGACGGCAAGATCGTCGCCATCGAACCGAAGCATTTGCAACTGCGCGATGTCGCCACCGATTTTCAAGTCTACGATCAAGACAAGCAGCTCGTCATCTCGTTTCCCAATCTCCAGGCCGGCGATCTTTACGAAGTCAAGTGGACCGTCCGTGGCAAGCACCGCGAGTTCGACGGCCAATTCTTCTCGCGCTACAGCTTTGGCGACGACACGCATCCCGTATTGCGCGACGAGTTCCGCGTTCGTATTCCCAAGGGCAAGCCGCTGAATCATACGACCGTCAACGGCAAGGTCGATCTCGTCGTCACCGAAACCGCAACCGACAAGCTCTACCACTGGACGGTTACGAATCGCTCCGAATTGCCGCGCGACGAGGAACGACCTTCGCGCGAGGAACTTCGCCTGCAAGTCGCCGTTTCGACATTTTCCTCCTGGGAAGCGATTGGTAATTGGAAAGACAAGCTGCGTGCGAATTGCTGGAAGTGCACGCCGGAGATTAGCAAGATCGTCGGCGAAGTCACCCGCAACGAAAAGACGCCCATCGACAAAGCCAAAGCGTTGACCTATTGGGTTCGCCGCAATGTGCGTTATCTCTCACGCGGTCCCGGCGGGCTGGGTTACACACCACACCAACCGCACCAGGTGCTGGCGAGTTTGTATGGCGATTGCAAGGATCAGGCCCAACTTCTCGCGGTCATGTTGCGCGAGATTGGCCTGCCGGTTTGGCTCGTCACGCTGGGCACGCTTGACGATGGGCAGGTGCAGCCCGCCGTGCCCTCGCCTTGGGGCACGCATGCGATACTCAAGACGCAGATCGCTGGCAAGGATTATTGGATCGACACGACGGTTTCGCTCGCCGCGTGGGATTTTTTGCCGCGCAGTGATCGCGATCGACAGGCCTATCTGACCCAGGGCAGCAAGCTGACGCTCGCCAAGACGCCGCCGTTCGCCGCCAAAGATTTTCGCTTCGAACAAACGACACACGTGACGGTTCAGCCCGACGGCACGGCACGCTGTCGGCGTGAGGCCACGTACTTCGAAGGTGCCGCCTGGTCGCGGCGCGATCGTTGGCTAGAAGTCCCGCCAGGTGAGCGTCGCCGCACCATCGTTGCTGAGTTGCAAGACGCGCATCCCAAGGTCCGATTGGCCGGCTACAAGATCGACGAACAACGCCTTCTCGATTTCGATCAACCCGTGAACGCCGAATTCGAGTTCGACGTGCCCAAACATTTCGCTGGCGAAACCAGCAAGGAGGGCAGCTTCACCGACAGCATCACCTGGGCCTGGCTGATCGGTTACAACCTCGACATGGATCGCAAGCTGCCGTTTCAGCTTCCATCGCATTTTGAATCGTCGCACCGCTATACCGTGCAGTTACCGCCTGCGTATCGCTTCGATGGATTGCCGGAAGGCAAGGAGACACGCAGTGCGTTTGGATATTTCAAGCTGCATGTCGAGCGCGACCCGGACGATTCCCGCCGCATCGAGATGCATATGCATTCGCGCCTCGACAGGACACGCATCGAGAAGCACGAGTTCGCTGACTTCGTGAGGTTTCAAGAAGAAGTCGCGCGTGCCTATCGCGTCTGGATTTATCTGCGACCCACCATCGACATCGCCGACGCGCCAGAGCTTGAAAAGCTGCTTGCGAATGACAAACAGGCCGACGCTCAAAGCGTGCAAATTTTGGCGAAGATGTACATCGATCATCAACGAACCGATGATGCTCGCCGAGTGCTTGAGATTGGAACGACGCGATTTCCAAACGAATACGCGTTGTGGGATCTACGTGTGAAAGTGGCCCCCACCGATGTGGAGGAGCAGCGCATTTATCGCAAGCTCACGACGCTGTTTCCCCGCGATCCGAAGTACGCGCTCGCCTTGGGCGCGGTCTGCGTGCGGCGTGATGAATCTGCGGAAGCGGAAAAGATTCTGACGCCGCTGACGGAGCACGCCATCGCCATTGTCCGCGCCGCCGCCCATTACCAGCTTGCACGCAACGCGGATCGCTGTAAGAACCCCATTGCGGCGCTCAAGCATCTTCAACAAGCTTTGTTCATCGATTCGGCCAGTCTCGCATCGGTGGAGGCGTTGCTCCTCAAGACCCGCGTGCACGACAAACTCGACCAGGTGACGGACGCCATCACCGCGCTCAAGGCCGCTATCGAGGCCGATCCGAATAACCGCGACGTGCTTGAATATGTCATCCTGCTTGAACTGCGTGCAGGCCGAACCGGCGAAGCGCTCGATCACCTACGGCGATTGACGCTAGCTGCGGGGAAGGACGGCGCGACCTTGATTCGCGCCGCCGATCTGTATCTGGAGATTGGCCGTCTCGACGACGCATTGGAACTGGTCATGCGTGCTCAACAACAAGGCACGGACGGCGCCGGCAGACGGATTCTCGGCCTGCTCCATTTCGCCAAGGAGAACTATTCGCGAGCTGCTTTTGATTTGGAAAAAGGCGAACGAGATGCGAAGGCAACGGCGATGTTGATTCAGGCCCATCTGCGTATCGGCGCTCTCGATGCCGCTATCCAAGCCTCGGCCGGCACGGAAGGGAAACTCAGCGAGAGCCTACTTGGTCTTTCGGAAGAGGTCCAACGTTTAGCGAAGACACGCGATACGCTTCTCAAACAATGGAACCCCGCGGACGCCAATCGAGCAGCCGCATCGCGTGTCGTCAACGGGTTCGTTTGCGCGGAACATGGACTCACGCACCATTGGCCGATAAGGCACGTTGAACAGCTCGTCGATGCGACGTTTGGCGAAGGGATCGATTTCGGGCCGCTGCTTGCACTGCGGGGTTGGTTTCGTCTGGAACGTGGCCAGATTCGACTCGCTCTCGACGATGCTGACGCCGCCATCAAACTGCAACCAAGCGATGCGCGTGCGTTTCTCGTGCGTGGCCGGGGAAAATTTGAACAAGCAATCGCCAAGGACGCACTCGTCGACCTGCGCAAAGCGACTGCGTTGACGGGCAGCAAAGATGCGATCGTCCTGCATTGGTTAGCTGCCGCCCTGCATGACTCCGGTCGAACCACGGAGGCGATCGAGACGCAACGCCTGGCATTGTTGCTGCGCCCTCACGATTCGGCATTGCAGGCCCAGCTACGGCGAATGGAGCGCTGGTCCATGATGCCGTGACGCTTGGGCGAAGCGCCGAGCGACGCCCGCGCTCCGCTGGCGCGTCGCGGCTAAACAATCACCAGGTTCACCATCTTGCCCGGCACGACGATTACCTTCTTGATTGTTTTGCCTTCGAGCGCCGGCTTGATCTTCTCGTCACCTTTCGCAGCCTCTTCCAAAGCCGCCTTGTCGAGACCCGCCGCCACCGTAATGACCGCACGCAGCTTGCCGTTGATCTGCACCGGAATATCTACGGTGTCGGCCTTGAGCAGATTCGCGTCGTAGCTTGGCCACGGTTCATAGGCGAGCGAAGAAAGTCCGTCGCTAACGCTTCCGGCTCGTTGGTGCAGGGCGTGCCAAATCTCCTCGGCGATGTGCGGCGCGAACGGCGCGAGCACTAGCATAAACGTCTTCAGCACGCTCTTGGATCGCACCGTTTGTTTGGTCAGGTGATTCGTCAACTCCATCATCGTCGAGATCGCGGTATTGAACGAAAGCCCATCCAAATCGTTGGTCACTTTCTGAATCGTATGATGCAGCAAGCGTAACGTTTCTTTGTCGGGCTCCACGTCCTGCACCGCGTCGAGCAGCTTGACAGCGTCGTGCCGATCGTCGATCACCAACCGCCAAACGCGATTGAGGAAGCGGAACACGCCCTCAACGCCACGTGTACTCCACGGTTTGACGGCTTCGAGCGGGCCCATGAACATCTCGTAGAGCCGCAGGCTGTCGGCTCCGTATTCATTGACAACATCGTCGGGGTTGACGACATTCTTTCGGCTCTTCGACATCTTGTCTGAGCGTCCCGTCAGTTCGATGCGCGTATCCTTCAAATAGACTTTGCCGCCTTCTTTGACGATCTGCTCCTCCGTCAGCGGACAAAATCGGTCCGGGTCGGACGACGGATTACGCAGCACACAGATCTCACCCTTTTCGTCATCCTTGACGCGGATCACGTTCAACTTCAGCTTGTCGATCTGCTCCCGGTTCGCATCGAATGCGGCGATAGTTAGGTGATAATCCGTATCACCCAGAATCATTCCCTGATTCACCAATTTCTGGAACGGCTCGGCAACGGGTACGTGACCGCGATCGAAGAGCACCTTGTGCCAAAAGCGTGAGTAGAGCAGATGCAGCACGGCATGTTCCGCCCCGCCGACGTAGAGACCGACGGGCAGCCAAGCCTTCAACTTCGCGGGATCGCAGAACACGTTTGCGTTGTGAGGATCGATGTAACGCAAGTAATACCAGCAGGACCCCGCCCATTGCGGCATTGTGTTCGTCTCACGGCGATAACGTTTGCCGTTGCGCTCGACGAACAGCCAGTCCTTCGCCTTCGAGAGCGGCGGTTCGGGGTTACCCGTCGGCCTGTAATCCTCCACCACCGGCAAACAGAGCGGCAATTCGGAGATCGCGACCGCTTCGATTTCGCCTGTTGGGTTGCCCGCCGCATCGAGTTCGTGCAGGATCGGAAACGGCTCGCCCCAGTAACGTTGGCGGCTGAAGAGCCAATCGCGCAATTTATAGTTGGTCTTGCGCATACCGCGTTTCTCGGACTCCAGCTTCGCTATGATCTGCTTCTTGAACTCCGCCGTGCTCAGGCCATCGAAGCCATCCGAGTTGAAGACGACGCCCTCGTCGGCAAAGCACTCCGGGAAAATTTCGACATGATCGCGATAGAGTTGCTCCATGACCTTGTAAAAATCCTGGCCGAATGCGTCCAAATAGCGCAGCGATTTGCTCAACACATCCACTTCGAGCCGATTCAGGGTCTCGGCATGCGATTCGGGCTGGCTCAGTTTTTCCGATGTGAAGCGCGGATCGACACCCATTTTCTTCAGAATCTTGAAGACCTTCGATTCCTCGAACCAACGTTTCGGCGGCAGCACGACGGGCCGAATCGGCAGCTTGAAGCGAAGCGCGAAGGCGAAGTCGCGTTCATCATGCGCGGGCACGGCCATGATCGCGCCGGTTCCATAGCTGACGAGTACGTAGTCGGCAATCCAGATCGGAATCGCCTCGCTGTTGACGGGGTTGATGGCATACGCCCCCGTGAAGACGCCGGTCTTCTTCTTCGCCAGATCGGTGCGTTCCAGATCGCTCTTGCCCGCCGCCTCGATCTGGTACGCCTCCACGGCACTCTTTTGCGACGGCGTCGTGATCGCATCGATCAACGGATGCTCGGGCGAAAGCACCATGTACGTGGCGCCATAGAGCGTGTCGGGACGGGTGGTGAATACCCCGATTGATGATTGATAATTAATGATTGATGATTGCGAATTCAATCTGCAATCATCAATCATCAATCTAAAATCGACTTCCGCTCCCACGCTGCGCCCGATCCAGTTGCGCTGTTGCTCTTTGATGGCGTGAGGCCAATCGACGGTTTCGAGATCGTCGAGCAAGCGTTCCGCGTAGTCGGTGATGCGCAGCATCCATTGCTTGAGCGGCATGCGAACGACGGGATGGTTGCCTCGCTCGGATTTGCCGTCGATGACTTCCTCGTTCGCCAGCACCGTGCCGAGCGCGGGGCACCAGTTGACTGGAACTTCAGCTTGATATGCGAGCCGTTTCCTGTCGCGATAAGCGCGCACGGCGGCATCGCCTTTGATGTCCGGCGGGATCGGCAGTTCGGCGATCGGTCGGCCTTTCTGCTGGTCCGCGTCATACCAAGTATCGAACAGAACGAGAAAAATCCACTGCGTCCACTTGAAGTAATTCGGATCGGTCGTGTCGACTTCGCGGTCCCAGTCGTAGCTGAAGCCGAGCATCTTGATCTGTCGGCGAAACGTCGTGATGTTGTTCTGCGTGGTGGTGCGCGGATGCGTGCCTGTCTGGATTGCGTATTGCTCCGCGGGAAGGCCGAAGGCGTCCCAACCCATCGGGTGCAGCACATTGAAGCCGAGCATGCGCTTGTAGCGTGCGAGGATGTCGGTCGCGGTGTAGCCTTCGGGATGGCCGACGTGCAGCCCGGCGCCGGACGGATACGGGAACATGTCGAGGATGTAGTACCTTGGCTTCGGCGAATCGTCAGGCGTTTTGAAGGTCTTATTCTCTTCCCAAACCTGCTGCCAACGCGGCTCGACAACCTTTGGATGATAACTCGGCATGTGCGGCAAACTCCGAAAAATTCTACATAGCCCGCCATTTATGACGGGTTCGCTGCAAGACCGCCCTAAACGGCGAGTTATATACAACACGTTATGGGTTTAACTTACCTTGTCCGTGCGGGTCGTCAACGGAGCGGTAACATTGGAGATGACCGATGAAGATCGCAACGGGTTCACAAAATTGGGTGTGGCCTTGTCGCCCCAGCGAGGCTCGGTCCTCAGGATCGGCTTGATGCCCGCAGGCGAACGGTTTGTAGAATGCAGACGCCTGTCACGAAAACGCTGCGGTCGATACAATACCCGCGTTCCGTTCTCCACGAGGCACCGCCGAATGTTCACCGAACCCGCGCCAACGCCGTACGACCTGCGCTGGACGATGTTCGGCATTCCCGTTCGGGTGCATCCCTTCTTTTGGCTCATCAGCCTGCTTATGGGTTCGGGCGGCGGCGACCTCAACCTTACCCACCTAACGATCTGGATTGCTTGCGTTTTTGTCTCCATCCTAATTCACGAACTCGGCCATGTCTGGATGGGCCAGGTTTTCGGCTCGCACGGCCACATCGTGCTTTATAGTCTGGGCGGCCTGGCGATCGGCAGCGCCAACTTGCATCGGCGCTGGCAGCGCATCGTCGTCAGCGCGGCCGGTCCCGGCGCGGGGTTTGTGTTTCTCGCTCTGCTGCTCGCGGTGCTTTGGGTTGTCAATCCAGCGACGTTTCCCGCATTCGTCTACGCGCCAGCCCTGATGTTCGGCATTCCGATCGACTGGCTTCCCGTTCTGCAGGCGAGACCCAATCATCTGCTTCAAATCGCCGTTTTCTATCTCATCTTCATCAACCTAATCTGGGGTCTGGTGAATCTCCTGCCGATTTGGCCGCTCGATGGCGGACAGATCTCGCGCGAAGTGTGCGAGGGCATCTCGGAGGCGCGCGGCTTGACGACGTCGCTGGGAATCTCGATGGTAACTGCCGGCGTGCTCGCGCTGCATTGCTTCGTAGTGGCGGCGGGGCGCGAGTTTCTGCCGCTGCCCTTTGGCGGTTTTTACGCCGGCTTCTTCTTCGCCGTGATGGCGGTGCAAAGCTTTTTGGCGATGCAGCAGGCCTACCAAAAACGCAACTGGATGGATCAACATTGGGACGACTGAACGCGCCATCCGTCGCCTGCGGTTTTACGTCCTTGAGGGATGATGCAATCGCTGAGCCGCTAGCGAAAATCACTAGTCTAACACCATGCACACTTTTCGCAATCCGGTCTATGATTGGCTCGCGCAGAATCCACGCGCAATCCCCTGGCTACTCGCCGGTTTCGTTCTGCTCGTGCTGATGGTGCTGCCGCTGATCGTCTACGCCTTGCCAATCATCAAGGTGCCGCTGCGATATAACCTGCGCAATCTGCAAGCCCGCTGGAAGACGACGCTAGTAACCGCACTCGCCTTCACGATGGTCACCGCACTCCTGGCTGTCATGCTTGCCTTTGTCAAGGGCATGGATCGTCTCACCGAAGGCACGGGCAATCCGGGCAATGTCATGGTCCTATCCGACGGCGCGACCGATGAAGCGTTCAGTAGCTTGCCGCCTTTCAGCGCTGGCGATCTGCCGTCCGAATTGCAAAAAGAGATCGTACAGACCAGCGACAAGAGCTTTCTTATTGTGCAAGAGGTTTACGTCGTCGTCACGCACACTATTCCGAATCCGTCACCGGGTGGACGTAAACGCCGATTCGTGCAGATGCGTGGCCTGGACAACCCGCGTATCGCCGGTTTGGTGCATGATATCGAATTGATGAGCGGCGATTGGCCCAGCCCAAGCGGTGTTCGAGACTTGGGCGGCGGAGAAACCGCGAATGAGATCGTCCTGGGCAACGGCGTGGCCCGCGTCTTCGCCGGCGACCTCGGCAAGGCCATCCTCGAACCCGGCGATATCGTCACGCTCGGACCACGCAAATGGTTCGTCACGGGCGTCATGAAAGAAGCCAACTCGGCTTTCGGCTCGGAAATTTGGGCACGTGATCGGCCCGTGCAGGAAACCTTTGGGCGACGCAATTCCTATAGCACCTACGTCATTCGCACCGCCAATATCGACAAGGCCAAGCTCGCCGTCACGCTCCTAAAAAACCTGCGCGTCGAACGCAATCTTCAGGCGAGCACCGAACAGACGTATTACGCCAAGCTCTCCGAAACCAGCCAGGGGTTTAGCCGAGCCATTTACTTCGTCGCCTTCGTGATGGCATTGGGCGGCATCTTCGGCATCATGAATACGATGTACGCGGCAATCAGTCAGCGCAGCAAAGACATCGGCGTACTACGATTGATGGGCTATCGCCGCTGGCAGGTTTTGGTTTCATTCCAGTTCGAGTCGATTATGATTGCCCTGGCAGGCGGCGTGGTGGGGTGTCTTTTCGCCTATCTCGTCTTCAACGGCTGGACTGCGACCAGCATCGTCGGCGGTCAAGGCGGCGGCGGGAAGACGGTCGTTCTTCGCCTTAGCGTCGATGTCGGCGTCATCGCCAGCGGCATGCTCTTCAGCCTCATCATGGGCGCGTTCGGCGGTATCCTACCATCCTTCGGCGCCATGCGATTGCGGGCTCTGGAATCGTTGAAGTGAACCCGCCATGAATGGCGGGCTATATACGGAATCCTACTGCTTCTTCGCTTCGATCCGTGCGATTGCGTTGGTTGCCGAATTGCGTATGGCTGCGTTCGTGTTGTTCGACAACCCACGCAACCCTTCCAACGCGCCCGCAGCATCAGGGCCGATATTTGCGAGCACATTGCACGCCATGATCTGGACCGACGCGTTGCCATCTTTGAGGCAATCGATCAGCGCCGGCACGCCTTCCTTGCGCTTGTACTGGCTCGATTGCAAGCTCTGAACGATGGCGACGCGCATATTGGAATCAGCCCCTTTGAGTGCCGACTCCATCGGCTCCCAGGCTTTCGCTCCATAGAAATGGCCGAGGTAACCGGCCTGCATACGAACGCTCTGGTCGGTGTCCTTGAGAGCGAGCTTGAACGCCTCGAAACCTTCCAGCGAGTTCTGCCCGAAGTTCGACAGCGAGTTGACAACGACTTGTCGAACCTGTGGGTGCGGGTCCGCCATGGCCGACTTCAGCAGCGACAGAGCCACGTTCCTGTTGTTGGAATGAATGACAGCGGAGATCAGGTTGGCGCGAGCGTTACCGTCTTTTTCCTGACTGAACTGCTTGGCGAGATACATCGAGCCATCCGCGCTCAGCGTTGCATAGACGATCATCGCGTTCATGCGGACGTTCGCGTTTTTGTCGTTGATCGCTTCCTTGACGTGGGGCAACGCCTTCTTGGCATTGGCGCCCATATTACGCAGGGATTGCGCGGCCTGCACGCGGATATTGTCGTCTTTGTGCTTGAGCAATTGGCCTAGCGGTTCCGCGCCTTTCTCACCGGCGCGGGCGAGCATCCAGAGAAACTGAAAGCGATGCTGGCCGAGCGAATCGTCCTTCATCAATTCAACGATCGCAGGCACGGCTTCGCTGATGTCGCCTTGCATGTTTTGCATCGCGTAGATTGCTTGCTGACGCACCGTATTGTCTTTGTCTTTAAGACCGGTGAGGATGATGTCCTGGCCTTTGCCGCCGTACATCCAAACGATCTGCAGCACGGTACGGCGAGCGTCGGCGGTGCCATCTTTGTAGATGCCATCGAGCACCGGAACAACGATCTCCGGCGTGCCACGGATGTTCTGCAAGGCGTAGATCGCTTGCTGACGGACGGTTGCTTCGGGATCACGCAACGACTGAGCGACTGCCACGGCGGTGGCGCCTTGCGATTGCCCCATCATGCTGATGCCTTGCAACGCCTGCACGCGCACGCCGCTCGACTTATGTTTGAGGCCGTCGAGAAATATCGGCGTTACCTTATCGAGTTCGATCCGCCGTTGGGCGAGCGTAAACGCCGCCTGCATCTTGAGGCCCAGGTCCTCGTGTTTCAATGCGCCAACCAGAACCGGCGTCGCATCATTAACATCGAGACCGACGTTGACCATCAAGCTCGCGGTGTTGATGCGAACCTTGTCGCTTTTGCTTTCCAGTCCCTTGCGAAGCGTCGGCCTGGGGTCGTCACCGATCTGCTGCAACAAATTGTATGCCTGATTGCGGATATTCTGGTTCATGTCAACCAGAGCTTCCTTGAGCTTCGGGCCGGCGAGCTTCGCTTGAGCGCCGAGATTGGCCAGGGCGTTGATGCATGTCTGCCGAAAAATGTCGTCCTCATCCGCCAAGCCAAAAGCGAGAGCGATGACTACCGATTTATCGCCAATGCGCATCAGCCAGAGCGTTTGAGCGGCTAGGCGGCGCACGTCGACGTTCTTATCGCCGAGCGCATCCACGAGAGCGGGCACTGCGTCCGCACCAACCTGGACCATCGCTTGTGATGCGACCTGGCGCACGTTCGGACGGCTGTCATGTAGGGCCGCATCGAGTGCGGGCACGGCCGACTTGCCGATCTTGGCCAGCACGTTTGCGTAATGATGGGCATTCGCCTCCTCCTTGGCCAACAGCAAATCCTTGAGCAATGGCACGGCATCCTTCGCCTCGGAACCGACATCGCCCAAAGACGTCGCCGCCTGGAGTCTCGCTTTGAGGCTGTCGCTCTTGAGCAAGCCGATCAACGGCTTGACGGCGGCACCGCCGAACTTCGACAACGCATCGCCCGCCGATTGCCTTACGTCGTCGTTCTCGTCCTTGAACGCAGCCACGAGCACGCTGATCGTTTTCATCGGATCGCCCGCCAATCGTCCCAACGCAAACGCGGCCTTGCGACGGACGCTGTCGTTTTTATCGTTCATTAATTTGATAATCGTCGGCGTCGCGGCCTTGGCTTCGGGTCCGATGCTGCCGATCGTCCAGACGGCGTAGAATCGCACGTCGGCGTCATCGTCGGTCAACAGCTTGCTGACCGGTCCAATCGCCGGCTTGCCGATCTTGGCAAGCGTGATCGAGGCGTTGAGCCGTAGGTCTTCGTTTTTCGTGGTGAGCGCATCCAGCAAGTCAGGCAGCGCCGGTTCGGCTTTGCTGCCGAAATCCGCGAGGTCCATGATCGCCTGGATACGAACGTTGATGTCGACCGTCGGCTTGGCGTTTTTGAGCGCCTCCGTGAACGTCTTTTCTGGATCGGTTTTCTGAGCCGAAGCCGGCGTCGCGATCGCCACACCGAACAACAGCGTCAACGAGAGAGGTACAATGGTGCGCATGGCTGGGTGGTTCCTGGTGTCAAAGATGGGGGAAAAACAACGGGCCTGGCCTGCAAATCCTATTTCTACTCTTACACTTCCTCCTACTCTTTGTCTAACAAGAGTAAGAGCAAATCAGTACCTGAAAAAAAAGCCCACGGAATTAAATGCCGTGGGCTATTTTTGCAAAACACATCGCACGCCAATTATGGCGGAAACGGACCAATAATCACGGAGGCGATACAGGGAACAGCTCTTCGTATTCGCTGTTGTCTTCCGCGCCGTTGTAGCGAGCGGGGACGATGTTCAGGTCGTCGTTCATCTCGTCACGAGCGAAAATCTTGCGGAACTTCGTGATGAACCAACTCTCGGCCATATGACCGGTGAGTTGCTGAAGGTTCTTCACGTCTTCGTTCGGCGCGTGGCGGACGAGGAAGCCGAGCGGGCGTTCCTTCTGGGCCTTCGCCAAGCGAGCACGGATGACCTTGTAGATGGCTTCGGCACGAGCGGGGTCTTTGATGTCGGCCTGTGTGAAGCCTTCATCAACGTCGGGCACGGTTTCGCTGTAGGGATGCTTGCCCGTCAGAATACCGACATCTTCCGTGGAGAGCTTGCGCGCCCATTCCATCGTCGTCGGAATGTGGCCCTTCGCGTTCGGAGTCGGGCGTTGGTTCGGCGTGAAGCGGAATTGCAACGCTTGAGCACGCTGCATCAATGGCGGAATCTGAGCGTTAAAAGCGTTCAACCACAGCCCGCCCTTGCCGGGAATGCCGCTGGGCATGCAGCCGGCGGCGGCTTGCAGCATCGGCACCCACGTGTACTGGTAGCTCATATCGCCTTCGAGATCAACCTTGTACGGTGCCTGGATGTAGAACAACGCTTCGGTCTTTTCCCGCACAGAGATTTGCGTGATCTTCAGCGGGTAAACGAGCTTGTCGCTGGAAAACTGGAAGCGTGTCGGCGTGACATCGCCGGCAAACGTGCCGTCCTTATTACGCTTCATTTGGGCGGTGTCGATCTTCATGACGGTGAAGAGCCATTTCTTCTGCACGTAATGGTTGAGCGTGGCTTCATCGCCGGAGTAGGTGTACTTGTTTTCTTTGAGCCATTGGAACAAATCGTCGGCACGTTCCGCGGAGATGATCTTGTAATCGAGCGAGCCAACCAGGCCCTGCTCCAGCACGATGACCTTGGGGCGTTCCGGTTCAGAAGCCTTGGAGTCGCGGCGGTTCTCGGCCAATCCACGTGCTGCCTGCGGAGCGCCGAAGGCGCGATTACGCATGCTGTATTCTGGCAGCAACTTGGAACGCGGCGTCTGGCGCTGCTTCATGATCGTGTAGACCGCGAGGTGTTTGAAGAAATCGCGTGGCATCTCGCTGAGCTTGGGTTGCGTGGGCGTCGGGATGACCATGCCGAAATCGAGAGCGTTGCCTTCGAATTTCGGTTGCACGGTGAAGGTTTCGATTTTTTCCTTGGGGTCATAGCTGATGAACACTTTTTGGGACGGCTGCAAAATGTCCGCGTTCTTGGCGGAGAAGTAGCAGCAAGCCGCGCGGGACGTGGCGGGCAGAAGCAGTCCCAGCACTAACGCGGATAGCAAGGCATGACGCATGCGGGGTCTCCTATATGTTGGGTTCGAAGTCTATGGTGTTTAAGTTCAGCGCTCGCATGGCACCACGCGGGCGCTAAACGGGGAGCAAATCGGTCAGGGAGGCGAAACCGGGAACAGTTCTTCGTACTCGGAATTATCCTCCGCGCCATTATATCGCGCGGGCACGATCGAGAGATCGTCGTTCATTTCATCACGAGCGAAAATCTTGCGGAATTTCGTGATGAACCAGTTTTCGGTCAGATGGCCCATCAGCTGCTGGAGGTTGCGAACGTCCTCTGCGGGCGCTTCACGGACCAGGTAGCCGATCGGGCGTTCCTTGTGCGCTTTCGCCAGGCGGGCCTGGATGACTTTGAAAATCGCCTGGGCGCGTTGCGGGTCTTTGAGGTCGGCCTGGGTGAAGCCTTCGTCAACATCGGGAACCTTCTCGGAGTAGGACGCTTCGCCGCGGAGAATTTTGACATCGCTCGGCGTCAGCTTGCGTGCCCATTCCATTGTCGTGGGGATGTGGCCCTTGGCGTTCGGCGTGGGGCGTTGGCCCTGGATGAAGCGGAAGTTGAGGATGTTCGCCCGTTGCATGAGCGGCGGAATCTGACCCTTGAACGCTTCCAACCAATCGCCGCCGCGTCCCGGGATACCGCTCGGCATACAGCCGCTGGCAGCCTGGAGCATGGGCACCCAGGTGTACTGATAGCTGAAATCATCCTTGAGATCGACCTTGTACGGGGCCTGAACGTAGAACAAAGCCTCGGTCTTATCACGTACGGAGATTTGCGTAATCTTGAGCGGGTAGATCATTTTTTCGGTGGCGAAACGGAATCGCGTCGGCGAGACGTTGCCCGAAAACGTGCCGTCTTTGTTGCGTTTCATCTGAGCGGTATCGATCTTCATGACGGTGAAGATCCATTTCTTCTGCACGTAAAAGTTGAGCGTCGCTTCATCGCCGGAGTAGGTGTATTTGTTCTGCTTGAGCCAATCGAAAAGAGCATCGGCGCGATCGGCTTCGATGACTTTGAAATCGAGCGAGCCAACGAGGCCTTCTTGCAACACGCGCACGGGCGGTTTTTTCACCGGCCCGTGACCGTCGCGATCCATCGCCGCCGCCTGATTGCGAGGCCCGCCGAAGCCGGCGCCGCCACCCGGTGCTGCCGGCGCGAAGATCGGCAGAAGCTTCGAGCTGGGAAACTCGCGTTTCTTCATGATCGTGTAGACCGCGAAATGGCTAAAGAAATCGCGTGGCATTTCGTGCAGCTTCGGCTCGGTCGGCGTCGGGATGACCATGCCGAAGTCGAGCGCGTTGCCCTCGAACTTGGGCTGTACGGTGAACGTCTCGATCTTCTCGACCGGATCCCAGGTAATGAATACCTTCTGGGCAGGCTGAAGAATATCGGAGTTCTTCGCCGAGAAATAACAGCACGCCGCCTGCGCGGAGTGGGCAACTGTCAATCCTATTGCGATGGCGGTCGATGTGGCGAGTCGTATCTGCCAATTTGTCATGAGCTAATTTCCTTTCGCAAGCAGAAAGGGAGAAACACCAAACCTTGAGTATACGACGAACGCCGAGGCAATTTGGATTGCGCCGACGTTTTTTTTATTTCTCGTTTGCCGCTTGCGGCTTAGCGCTCGGAATATCCCACGTGACGTGAGCGCTAAGCCGCAAGCGGGAGAACCGGGAAGACTAATGTCCCTTCGGCGTTTTCGGCTCGTCCTTTTCGGGGATGCGCATCGAGTAGAACGAACGCCAGACGAAGACGAGCGCGACGACGAACAGAGCCGCACCAACAATCCAGGTGTAATCGTACGCCATCGTCCCCTCGCCGACCGCGACCTTGACCGAGATGGCGATTTCGACGGCCAACAACCCGAACAGTGTCGAGAATTTGATGATCGGGTTCAGCGCGACCGATGTCGTGTCCTTGAACGGATCGCCGACGGTGTCGCCGACGACCGTGGCGGCGTGCAGCGGCGTACCCTTCTCGCGCAGATCGACCTCGACGTATTTCTTGGCGTTGTCCCACGAACCACCGGCGTTGGCCATATAGATCGCCTGGAACAACCCAAAGACGGCGATGGAGATCAGGTAGGCCACGAAAAAGTTCGGATCGAACAGCGCGAACGCCAGCGTGAAGCACATCAAGGCGATGAAGATGTTCCACATGCCGGCCTGGGCATACTCGGTGCAAATTTGCACGACCTTTTTCGAGTCCTCGATGTCGGCCTGCTTCTTGGTGAGGTCCATGTTTTTCTTGATGTACTCCACTGCCCGGTACGCGCCGGTGGTGACCGCCTGCATCGAGGCGCCGCAGAACCAGTAGATGACCGCGCCGCCGCAGATCAGGCCGAGCAGGACCGGGGCGTCGGTCAGGCTGACATGGAGCATCGTCGCGCCGCCGATCATCGTCTTTTCGAGGATCAGGATGATGGAGAAGATCATCGTAGTGGCACCGACGACCGCGGTGCCGATGAGCACAGGCTTGGCGGTTGCCTTGAAGGTGTTGCCCGCGGAATCGTTGGCTTCGAGGTAATGCTTGCCGCGCTCGAAGTCGGGATCGAAACCGAAGTCGCGTTTGATCTCTTCTTTGATGCCCGGAATGTGTTCGGTCTGGGCCAGCTCGAACACCGACTGGGCGTTGTCGGTCACCGGGCCGTAGCTATCGACGGCGATGTTGACGGGGCCCATGCAGAGGAAGCCGAACGCCACCAGGCCGAAGGCAAACGTCGGAGCGTACTTGGCGTGCGTGCCGAGCAGCTCCTCGCCGACACCCTGGAGACTGACGGCATAAGCGACCGCCATCAGGCCGGCGATAAGGATGCCTTTCCAGAAGGCGCTGAAGTTGCCTGCGACCAGCCCGGAGAGGATGGTCAACGACGCGCCGCCTTCGCGGGAGGCGGTTACGATTTCGCGGACGTGTTTGGAGTGTGAACTCGTAAACACCTTGGTGAACTCGGGAATGAGCACGGCCGCGAGGGTGCCGCAACTGATGATGATGGCGAGCTTCCACCACAGACCCGCGGCCATGTCACCGATGAGCAGGTAACTCATAACGAACGAGGTCCCGATGCTCAGGATCGACGCAATCCAGATGAGGCGAGTGAGAGGCTCTTCAAAGTCGAATTCTTTCAGCCCGCGGTATTTTTTCTCCGAGATCGCCTGATTGATGAAGTAGGATGCACCCGACATGAAGTCCATGAGGAAGCGCATCGCGAAGATCCAGGCGATGAGTTTGGCCTGAACGAATTCCTCCGGAACCGCGAGGCAGATGAAGGAGATGAGCGCGACGCCGGTGACGCCGTAGGTCTCGAAGCCGTCCGCCGTCGGGCCGACGGAATCGCCGGCGTTGTCACCGGTGCAGTCGGCGATGACGCCGGGATTGCGAGGATCGTCTTCCTTGACATTGAAGACGATCTTCATGAGGTCGGAGCCGATGTCGGCAATCTTGGTGAAGATTCCACCCGCGATACGCAGAGCCGACGCACCGAGCGATTCGCCGATGGCGAACCCGAGGAAGCAAACGCCAGCGACTTGTCTTGGCACATACAGCAGGATGATGACCATCATGACCAGTTCAAGTGAGATCAAGAACAGGCCGATCGACATGCCCGCGCGGAGAGGAATATTGACAACATCCCACGGCTCGCCCTTGAGCGAAGCGAACGCGGTGCGAGCGTTGGCGTAGGTGTTGACGCGGATGCCGTACCAGGCAACGGCGTATGAACCGCCCATGCCCACGACCGAAAACAACAGCACCAGGCCGATCGTCTCCAGCGTGTGGGAGGCCGAGTGCTCCGGTTTCTTCTCCAGGTAAAAGTAAAACGCGATGGCAGCGGCGATGAAACAGAAGAGCAACAGCAGGAACTTACCCTGCTGGATCAGATACGTCTTGCAAGTCTGAAAGATGACCTCGGCCACATCGAGCATTGACTTGTGGGCCGGCTGCCGATGAATCTGCCACAGTTGGTAGAGACTGATGCCCAGCGTGCCGGTGATGACAAGGGCGCCCCAAAAGAGCAAGTTCCAGGCCGAGACGGGCTGGCTGAATATCTTGAAGTGGGGTTTGTCGGCCGTACCGTGTAGATCGGGAATCTTCAGGTCTGCTTCGCTGGCAAATACCGAGGCACTGGCAAGCAGCAAGATGGGGAGAGACCAAGCAAGGTGCTTCATTAACTTCACGATCCACGCTCCTTGTTGAACGAAGTGTCATGTTGTTTGTTATGTTTTTGCGTCCCCTTGTTATAGTGAAAAAATTCACAAAGTGGCAGCGGCCAATGCGTCGCCTGATTCGCAGGGGTAAGCAGCTGAATAGTTGGTAGTATTTTTGTACACCAGTCAGTGCCAAGAATGGTTTTGTGGAAAAACACATTTGGAGCACTGACATGTCACGCATCACATTGTCTGCACAGCAAGAAGTCGAAGCAAAGTTGTTGGAGGCAAAAATTCAGGAAGCCGTCCGGGCAGAAATTGAAGACCTCGCTCGCCTCGTCGTTAGTAAGGGTG
>CAMAUE010000103.1 GCA_945861245.1 Singulisphaera sp. GP187 | reverse complement strand
GAGCTGGCTCCGACGCTTCGCCATCACTCTCCTGAAGCGTCATCCCAAGAAAGACAGTCTCCGCGGCAAAATGGTTTCATGCATGGCCAGCACCGCGTTTCTCACGGAAGTCCTATCGCTGACACAAGTTTGATATGCGCTGGCCGTGGGGGTGAGGTACTCCGAACCCCTGGGCTCAATCGCCCTATGTGTCCATCCCAGAGGTTCGGAGTACCTCACCCCTGGGCTTACGTTCCCTGATCCATCGAATCCACGAAGTAACAACGCGAACACCATCTCGGTGCCACGGAAAGTCGCCCGCCAAACCCTACAGAAAGCCTGATCATGAGCAATCTCTTCCGAAACTTTTGGCAGAATGTCGTCGGCATTGAGCGATCGATCGTTCAGCCACGGATCAACCTGAGGGGACGCCGCCTAGTCAGGAATACCGGCGACGAGACCGAACCCGACTCAGCTGAAGTCGAAGGTAATGACGACGCTGAAGACGAAGCCTTCGCCGCGGAATTGGCGGCGCTGGAGCAGCAGGCCGCAGATGCCGAGAACACGGCCGAGTTTGCGGAATCGCAATCCCAAGATGCCTTCCACAAGTCTCAGGTCATGGGTCGCTTGGCGGCTCTCGTCAATCCCTACAAGCAGGCCATCGCCTTCCAGGGGCCTAATGTCCCGCAGCTGCAAATGCTGTTCGGCATGGTCAAAACGAATCTCGGTCAGAAGCAATACGCTCAGACGAGCGAAGCCCTGGACCTCATGGAAACAATGCTGGGGCAGGCGGCAGGAGGCGGGAACCAGGAATCAGGAATCGAGAATCAGGGATTCGGTCGGCCCAATGGCTTGGACGACGACGGGAATCCGTTTAGCGCACCCTATGGCGATGGCAACTTGCAACCTGGCTTCCCGCAACCCGGCTATCCCGCTCCCGGCGCGACCCCGTATCAAATGCCCGGAAACCAAGGCAGCGTCCCCGGCCTCATGAAGTTCGGTCGGCCCGATGGTGTGGACGACTACGGCATCTCCGCCGGCGCGCAATATGGCGATCCCTACGCCCAGCCCGGCTATCCCGCTCCCGGCGCGGACCCCGGCCAAAATCCGGACCTCTTCGCTCAACTCGACGCCCAGCGCCAACACGCCCAACTCACGGATCGCTCGCATGGCCTATTCGGCGCCTTTAACCAGGCAATGATGAACAACCGCCCCGAGTCTGACCAGTTGCAAACTGCGTTCGACACTTTCCAGTCCTGCCTCGGCAACCAGCAATTCCCCCTCGCTGAGGAGTGGCTCAATTATTTGGAACAACTGCTGGGTCAACCGACCAGCGCGCAGCCGGGAGAGTGCGGCGAGGATGAACAGCCTGAAGTCAGGGAAGAAGCCCCCGCACAGTCGGTGAATGCCAACTGCATGATCACCGTTACCAACAACACCCAAGCGGTACTCTCGCTGATGGACCAGTTCAATACCATCGGCGACTTCATGACCAACCCCGCAAGCTCGATCCAACCGGGCGGTTCCACATCGTTCGTATTCGTGCATACGCCCAACGACAACAACCCCGCCAACGCTGGCTGCGCCGGTGGCCTCGCCTGGCAGGTCGGCACGCCGGTCGCGGCGACCTGGCGCGTCTCGTGGAATAACGTCGTGGGCCAAAAGAACACCACCGACGGCACTGCCGAGCCGGCAACGGCGGGCTTCCAGTCGCTCGAACAGATCGGCCAGGGCGACGAGAACGTACCCGTCACCTTCACGCTGTCGGGTGGAAGTGCCGTGCCCGTGTGCCCGCCGCCAGTTCAGCCGCCGGTGGGGCCGGTGCCACCGCCCGTGTGCCCGTCTTTAAGTAACAGGGCGGAGATCATGGCCTTTCAGAAGGAGCACGGCTTGGTAGCAGACGGGATCATCGGTCCCAAGACCAGGGCTGCCTTGGTTAAGGCTGGCTGCGAGCCTCCGCCGGCGGTAAAGCCGCCCGTCCAGCCGTACCCGAGTCAGCAGGCTCAAGGTCAGGCTCAAGGTCAGGCTCAAGGTCAGGCTCAAGGTCAAACCGCGAACCAGACCTTTAACCCGACCATAATCATCCACACCGGTGGTGCCACTGCCACTGGCGGCGAGGCCACTTCCGGTGGTACAAGTCAAGGCGGCGGCACCAATGAAGAGGGGCCGGACGCAATCCACGGCGTGGCACAAGTCGTTGATGGCGTCCTGCAACGCGACGTCACCGATGTCTACGACGGCCTCAAAGAGATCTACAAGGACGTGACCGACTGAAGCGCCCCGCTGGGCAGCGAGCGCAAGGGTGTTGTCGTCAAAATTGGCGCGCCCTTGATGAAGTCGCCGACCCGCGAGGGCGATGATCGTATGATTCTCCTCGCCAATTTCACCACGCGGTCCCCCTCCACTCCGCCTGGCGCAAACGTAGCGGAATACGTCATCGATGGCTACTTCGATCAAGCCCTCGGCGGCGACTTCTGGACCAGCACACGAGATGCGATCGTGATCGAATAACGGCGGCGCGTTGCCGCGCGGACTTTCGGCAATCCAATAACAGTCTCCCATCACGCACGACGGGCGACTTTGGTTGCATTCTTTTGTCCGTTCTGTCGATGCGTGATACATAGGATTGTAGACGAATCGACAATGACACGATTTCAAGGCAAAAATACGGTTGTGTTCTCCGTTCTATTAGTTTAGAATGGACGAATAAGGCTGCTTGAAATCGTGCTAACGCGAATCATCTTTCACGGGAGTACAGTCATGAGCCGAATCCGTAGTCTATGGACGAATCCAACTTTTGCTCCACATTTGCAGCGGCGTCCGCCGCCAACGCCGCCGCATTCCAATGCCCCCGACACCACCGGTCTGGATGCCGAACGTGCGGCTGCCATCGCGGAAGCGCAACAGCGAGCGATGCTGCAACAATTCGACAATACGATGGCGCCGAATGATTTCGCCCGGATGATGCAATTCAATGCGGAACAAGCCGCCGCACAGGCCGCCCTCGCTGCGCGCGGTATGGTCATCCCCGGTGGGTCGGCGTATCCGTACGTGGATCCGCAGTACCCGCAGGTGCCTGTTCAGCCCAGGTCGCCGTACGACGAGATTCCGGTCGAGCCGTACCTGCCTGACGAGCCGAATTTCCCAGAGCCGCCGTATGTTCCAAGAGAGATCGAGTTCCCGAATCAGCTGAGGCCGACGCCAAGTGATATTCAGACCCATGTCGACGCCCATGACAGGCAGCATGACAGGCAGGTGGAGTACCTTACCGGTGAGACCCTGGTCGGCGCCGACGGCAGCGTCACTCAGAGGGGCTCCGTAGTAAGCGTCAACAGAGACGGCGAATCGGGCGAACTCTTGACCGGAGAGATCACGGAAGGTGAAAACGGCGTGTCGGTCAGGGGTGCCATCGCAAGGCTCAGGTCGAACGGCCAAACCGACACAATCGGCGAGGTCGAACTCTCCTCCGATAGGGCCGCCGTGGTAGGCGTAAGACGTGAGATTGATTTCGCCGAGGCGACCGACTTGCTACCGAATGGTGTCGTCGCGCGGGCCGATATTGCGGTCGCCACCGCCAGCGCCGAACGACGAATCACCGACGACGGCCTCGCCGTGGGCGCCCAGGCTAATTCCATTGAAGGCTCGATTACCGTCGGCACGCAGAGCGCCAATAGCGACCGCGACGAAACGGTGCGGCTCGGCCTCAGCGCGGGCGTGGGGGCTGCGGCGAGGGTCCACTGGGGTGACGCAGACAATGACGGGAATCCGGAGTACGGCATCGGCGCGGACTTCGAGTTCGTCTCGTTCGACATCAAGACCGAGGATCCGTTGCGCTTGGCAGCCGAATACGCCGCAGGACTGCTGCTCCCCAGCTTCGGCATGCCGCTCGCGCGTGCCCTCGACGACGGCAGCAACATGACCAACGCCGCGCGGGAGGCATTGGCGAATTCTTCGGTCGGTCGTGCCGCCGAGGAACTCTCTGAGGGCGTCTCCGAAGGCGTCGACGATATCCGCGAAGGCGTCCAAGACGCACGCGGACATATCCGGGAAGGCATGGCCGAGGGCATGGACGAACTCAGCGAGGGCCTGGCGGAAGGGGCCGACGAACTTCGCGAGGGGGATGTCTGGGGGGCGGCGGAATCCGTTGCCGGGGGCCTGTTCAATGCGGCTGGAGAAGTCATCGAAGGCGACATCGAAGCGGTCCGCGATGTCGCAGGTGGCGTTTACGACGCGGCCGTGGACATCGGCCAAGGCGAGATCGACGCGGCAAGGGAGATTGTCGACGGTGTCACAGATACGGCTGGCGACATCCGCGATGCGGTTGTGGATTCTTCGGTCGGTCGTGCGGCCGGCGAAGTCTACGAAGGCGTTGAAGAAGGCGTTGACGACATCCGAGAGGGCGTCCAAGACGCGCGCGGACATATCCGGGAAGGCATGGCCGAGGGCATGGATGAACTCAGCGAGGGCCTGGCGGAAGGGGCCGACGAACTTCGCGAGGGAGATGTCTGGGGTGCTGCGGAATCCGTTGCCGGCGGCGTGTTCAATGCTGCTGAGGAAGTCATCGAAGGCGATATCGAAGCGGTTCGCGATGTCGCCGGCGGTGTGTGGGACGCGGCCGAAGACGTCGCCGGAGGTGTGCGCGAGGGGGCCGAGGAAATTGCCGACGGCGTGGCGGCTGCGGAGGAAACATTTAGCGAAGCCCGAGATGAGGCAGTCAGGGATGTCGCCGATGGCGTTGAAGAAGGCGTCGACGATATCCGAGATGGCATCCAAGACGCTGGCGAGCATCTCACGGAAGGCGTCGCCGAAGGCATGGATGATCTTAGCGATGGCCTGGCGGAAGGGGCCGACGAACTTCGCGAGGGGGATGTCGGGGGAGCAGCCGCAGCCGTGGCCGGCGGTATGGCGGAGGCGGCCGTGGATATCGCCTCAGCCGAAGTGGAAGCCGTCGCCGATGTCGTCAGCGGCGTGGCCGACGCGGCCGAGGATGTCACCGATGGTGTGTCGGAAGCTGCCAGCGGTCTCGCCAGCGGCGCAATGGAGGCGGTCGGCGATCTCTTTGAATAATGAACCGAACATTATCTTGCCGTTCGGTACCGTGGTTATCACTAATAGGTTAAACCAACATGAGCCTCATGAGCCGCTTTTGGAATACGATCTCAGAAACCGCTGAATCCGCCGTCGAGTCGGTGAAGGAGACCGCATCCGATGTCGCAGAGACTGTCGAGGAGGCGGCGGAGTCGGCTTACGACTCCGTGTCGGAGACGGCATCCGATGTCGCGGAGACTGTCGAGGAGGCGGCGGAGTCGGCTTACGACACCGCCGGTGACGCCGTTGACGCAGTCGACGATGCGGCCGAATCGACTTACGATGCGGTAAGCGAAGGCGCCGAGGCCGTCTACGACGCGGCAAGTGACGCTGTCGACACGGTTAAAGAGGAAGTCACCGAGGCATACGAGGATTCATACTTAGGTCGGGATGATGCTGCCCGAAAGGAAGTGGAGAACCTGACGCCCGACGACATTCAGCACATGCCGACTGCGGACCGCAACAAGCTGATGAAGGAATTGCAGGAGGGTTGGTTCAGCGACGAAGACAAGGAGGCCACCAAGAAGCTCTTTTCGGTCAAGTATCTTGATCCAGAATTTGAAAAGATCGACGACAACAACCGCAAGGAAATGATCGACAAATTCAAAACCGACCCGGCCTTCAAGGAAGCACGGGACAACTGGGAAACCTTGACCGAAGCGAAAAGAGTCGAAATCATGCAAAAAGCGGTGGATTATCAAGCTGACGCCTACGACATCCCCAAGACCACCATTGCCACCTACTCCAACGACGACCCGACGGATTTTGGCTACTATAGCCATCGCGATGGCAAACTTTATATCAATGGTCACGACGCCGCGCTGAAGAATGGCGGCTTTGATGAAGCCATTGATACTGCGGTCCACGAAAACGGACACCGCTATCAAGCTACGCTCATCGACAAACTCGAAGCAGGCGAGATCAAGGAGGGCGATCCGCTCTACAACCAAGCGATGACGTTCAAACTCAACGACACTCAACGCGGCTTCTATGTCCAGCCTCCCGGCGATACACCATCGGTGGATACAGGTGACGAATACTTCACCCAGCCGCAGGAGAACCATTCACGGATTACCGGTACCGCAGTCCAACAGGCTGGAATCGGCAAATAGACGAAGGCCAAGGCATACGACACAATTAATCACTCAGCACACAACCTAATCACGGTATGCAAATGAATAATGCAACTAACAGACGTCTGATCGTGTCCAAAGCGACCGACTCCGGTCAACCAGTTCGTCTCGGAACCCTTGATTTCGACGAAGCGAACCGCGCCACGCTCTCCCTCGAAGACTCAGGCCCTGCTGGAGTGGAATTGCAAAAAGGTTGGGAGGAGATCTCAATAATGGAAGAGCTCACGTGGAAGCAATCCCGCCCGGATGTGATCGACGGCGAAAAAGTGATGCGCATCGTGGGTGAAAAAGTGAAGCCAGGGGATGCCACGTACATTTTCGCCGTCTTGAATACCCTGGAAAGAAAACACGGCTACATGGTCGATATGGAGAGTCGATAAGATTGCGAGATCGGAGTGCGTCAGCGTGAGTACGCTTGACGCACCTACATCGGCTTGAAAATCAATTGCCACTGATGGTGAGGCCCGCCCAGTAGAACGGGTGCGAATGATCGCGGTACATTCGCAGGTAGCGGATCGACTGCTGTTGAGCGTCACGCAAGCCGCTGACCTTATCAAGCTGGGACTTGCAAACCGATTCCATGAATGGCTCCATCAAGGCTTGCGTCGACTTATCGTTGATACCCCAGAGTGCCGCCACGACGGCGCGAGCGCCGGCCAAATGAAACGCGTGGCGCAGATTCGCCGGGCTTTGACCGTAGGACAAATCCTCCCGCCCGCCGGCACACGACGCCAACACGACCAGCTCCGTGCCGCGAAGGTCGATGCCGACGACTTCCGCGCCGGTCATCATTCCCGGCAGCGTGAGATCGTTGGATTGTGGCAGATAATTCCACCCGGCGAAGGCCAACGCGCACGACATCAGTGGGTCGCCCACATCCATGCTTCCTCGCAGCGAGCCAAAGGCATGCGTCGAGAGATAGACCATGCGCGGCACGTTGGGCAGATTCGCGAGTTGCTTCTTCTGTATCATGCCGAGCATCCGGTGCGGCGTGAGCTTGGATTCGTCCATGATCGCCAGCACCATGTCGCATTCACGCCGCGAATTCTCGAGGCGATCCCACGGCAGCCAGAGCGGGTCCAGGCCAGGTTTTCGCAGGCGTAGTTTGTCGGTGTCGGGAAAGTTGAACCACGGATCGCCGAGCACGACCGGCTCGCCCTTGGCCACGGTCTGTGGCTGCTGGACCAGATCCTGCCCCGATATGGCATAGCGGAACGTCATGTCCTCGATAGCGTAGCGATCATCGGGAAGCATCAGCGCGCCCCACGGGATGTTCCACAGCGGCCCGTCGGGGCTAATGACCCAGCGTGACTTATTGCCCGCAAGCTTCTGGATCGGATGCAGCACTCGCCGGGAAAGCTCGGCTAGGCATTTGTACTTCAGCCGTTCTTCGGCATATTTCTCTTCACCCGGAGCGATGGACGGCACGCGTTCCAACTCGCGCAGGAATATCTTCACGTGGTCATCAATGATCTGAGCATTGCCGAGATCGATGGTCTGCACCGGCCCGTCACGAGCGACGAGCCAGGCGTGGTAGACTCGCGGGGCGGCCTCGCGCGGGCGCAGGGCGTAGATGCCGACGTAAAGCTCGTCCTCGCGCAGATTCTTCTGCACTTCCGCGACGGTGTACCAGCGAGGCTCAGGCGCGAATTGCTTGGCGGCGAGTGTGGCGATATCGCGTTTTTGCGCTTCCTCGGCAAGGAAGTGCTGCTGCACGATTTTGTCATCGCCGGTTTGACGTCCGTAAAGGTAATAGGCCTGGCGCGTCACGGACGATTGATATTTCTCGAACGCCTTCTTGCCGGACGCACGCGTCGTCTGCGCCTGCTCGGCGAGCAACTCGGTTAGCTTGGCTTTGCCGTTGATAAGCCATTCGACCGAAGCTACAGCGACTTCTTGCTTGTTGCTCCCATGTTGGACGCCGAGCCGAAGGCTGGAGTGCAGCCCCGGCGTATCCCAGCGGCGGAAGAATTGCACCTGCTCCGAGGCGGACAGGCCAGCTAGCAACGTGCCCAGGTTCTTGTCAATCAGTCGGCGATGTTCGGCGGCATACTGCGTGGCCTTGCCGGTGTTGCCTAGGTCGTTCTCGGCTTCGAGCAACGCATGCAGGTAGCGCCCGCGATCGATGTTATTCTCGCCGTGCCTGACTTCAAAGAGTTTGAGCGCGGCCTGCGCTTCGTCGCGCGCCGACTTTGGATCGCCGAGCCGAAGGTTCAGCCAGGCGCGGCGATTGCGTGCTTCCAAAATGCGGTCGTGATCGTCGGCCAATTGCAAAACGGATTGCATCTGCTTGAGGGCGTCGTCGCACCGCTGCTTGCCGAACTGAAATTGCTGGCGCGAAAGGTCAGCCTTCTGTCCGGCTCCCGCCAATGCGCGGCCACGCAGTTCGTGAAGCTGAGCGCGATGAAAATCGACGCCGACAGTGAACATGGATTGCCCACGGTTGACGCTGTCGTAATGTCCGAGCGCTTCGGTGAGGTTCTTCTCCGCTAAGTCGAGGCTCTGCAATATCTTGGCCGGCGGCGTATCGCCTTCGACATCGAGGTAAGCCCTTTCTATGGCGAGGCCGGCACGAGCGTTTTTTATGTCGGCCTGGCCAAGCACGGAACGGTAGAGTTTTCCCGACGCCACAAGCGTCTCGGCACGTTTCAGGTGTGCGTCAGCGTTGTCGAAGCGTGCCAATAGCCAATAATCGCGAGCCACGCCGAGGTGGCAGCGGAATCGCAGAAAAACGGCTTTGCGGTTATTCGGATAGGCCTCCAGATTCTTTGTGCTGGCTTCCAATCGTCCGAGCGCGCTGACAATATTGCGATCGTGCAGATCGGTCTCCGCGCGGAGAATCTGCCACTCAGCCTGGAGTTCCGCGAAATGCTCGATCTCGTCTTTCAGCTCTTGCGGTGATTTCTCGGTCGCGTCAAATTTCTTGAAAACCTTCTTTTCGAGCAACGTGAGTCGCTCCCGGGCGGCTTCGATGTTGGCAAGGTTTACCTTGCAGCGCACTTGCAGAAGTTGGATGCGAAGATGTTCTGCGTCCTTGAATTGGCGTTTATTGACCTTTTTCTCCCATTCCGCGCCGAGATCGAGTGCCATCTGCAGATACGGTTCACCCGTCTTGGAGCGTCCCGAATCGAGATACGCCTCGGCTAGATCACGATAGACGTAATGGCGGAACGGACGGGTTAGCTCAGTCGTCTCGATGCTCTTGAGTGTCGCAATCGATTGGCTGTAGTCGCCGAGCCAAAAGTAGCAGACGCCTTTTTTCCATTGCACGAACAGTTCCCACAGATCCTTGGAATCCGCCGGCCGAAGTTTCGCGGCGGCTTTCTCCATTTCCGCGACGATGTCGAGCGCGTCCTTCTGATTGCCTTCTTTGGCGGATTCCTCGGCACGCGCCGCGCGTTCCATGAACCACGGCCCAGTCCCTGGTTGACCAGCCAAGAGCATGGCGAAAGCGGCGAAGCAGGTGAAGATCATGGCACGCTCCTCAGAAAGGCGAACGAATCGGCCTTCATTCCATTTTACGCACAATCGGCGCCAACACGAATGCTGTCTGAAGTATTATGGGCGGAAAGTGGCAAACCCGGACATGTCAGGAAAGGTTTTTTACGTTTAGCGCTCGCGAGATCCCAGAACGACGAGACTTGCTGTGGACGTGAAACGGGAAATGAATCGTTGTCGCCGACAAAAGAACGAGCCGGAAGCGTTAGCGACGGATTGGATAATACCGTCGCTTACACTTCCGGCTCGTTATTTTGAGGGGCACATTAATAGTAGTAGTTCAGCCCGAACGTCGCTCCGATGTTGTAGCCTCCCGGCCACACGACGGGCACGACAACGTTGGCGCTGAACAGCCAGCGTTCGTGCAGGCCAATCTGCAGCCCGCCGGACGTAAAGACCTGATCGGAAAAAGCAAAACCGGATGGCGCCGGCGGCGCCGGCAGTTGGCCATTCTCAAATGGTACTTCTGTAACTACCGCCTGGCCGGTCGTGATGCCGCGGTGATTCATCGGAATGAGTGCGTGGACGCCTAGAGTCGGCGTCAGCGACGACAGCAATCGCCTTTCGTTGGCACGGTAGAGCAGATACCCGAGGGTGATATCATAGTTGAGAAACGTCGCAACGCGCGAGTCGGTCGGAGCCACCACGCTGAGATATTGGTGGATATACGCCCGATCGAAAACCAACAGACTCGCGAGCCAAGGTTGCAAGAAAGTCGGATTGGTGGTGATGGTCGAGGCCGGCAGTATTTGGTCACCTTCGCCATTCCCGGTTTGCATGTAACTGGTCGAGCTGGCCGCATGCGCCGTCGGGATCGAGACCGTGAAACCGCCGGTCAGGGTGTTGCCTGTTGGCAGGGTTTGATACAGGATCACTTTGAACCCAAGATTAATGTCGCCGATACCATTGATCGCTTGGCCGGTGACATTTTCGGTTGCGAGCAGGAAAGGCACACTGACGTAGATGGAGGCCATCCCGTCGAAGCACGTCTTCTCAACACCCAAATTGAATGTATGCAGGTTGAAACCGGCCACCCGCGCGGAGGATTGCGTGATCGTCGAATGAATTACGGTCTGGAGAATCGGCTTTGTTTGGGTGCCCGTGTTCGTTGTGACCGGCGTTCGAACCAGGACCGGCGCGCTGCTGCCCACGCCTTTCACGGCGATGCGATTGAAGTAACCAGATTCAAAGGACACGCGGTCGATTGGTATCGCCGACTGCAATCCCGTCGAAGTAAATAGGCCGGGAATGACCAACGGCGTGACAATCGTAGTGACAAATGGATCGCCCGTGACGGCGCCGCCAAGCCCTGAGCCGGCGACGACGGAACTCGTGCGACCGGTACTGCCCTTGAATTCGCCCGCACCCGAGAAATCGGGCACCGTGCCTGGTGGCGTGGTCGGCGAACTGGGATCGAGCGTTCCTGGCGTTCCAGGCATACCCGGCACGGTTGGGATCGTCGGGCAGAACCGCGATCGAATCGGCGTAATGTGCGACGTCGGCACAATATCGCCAAAAACCGGAAGTGTCGGCCGAGGCAATCCCAGCTGCGCGGCGCAGGGCGATGCCAAACCCGCCAATACCGAAATACCAGCAAACATCCATGCTAAGTGTTTCATTATTTCCCCCGTGTGTATATGCGCCTAAGTCGATCTGTAAATTAGGGAACCTAGGCCGCGCAGGACCAGTCTTTAGACTGAATCGTCTAAGCAAATATCGGTATTCCGATTGCGAAAAAACATAACGAATGTGAGAAATAAATCGGATTCGCCGATTTTTCCAAGGTTGAGCTATTTATTGGATGGGCAAGGTTCTGCCTCGCATCGTTCGGCGGGCGTTGTTCGAGAGAAAGGATCGACATGGCCACGAACGCCGAGAAATTAATGCGACGATGCCGGCGCTTGCTTACCCTTCTTCGCCAGAATCCTCGCCAGCGCGTCAACGGATAACCGCGGGTCGTCGAGCAGCAGGCCGATCATTTCGCTGCGGACGAGTTCAAAAATGTCATCGCCCATCCAGCCGGCGGCAGCGAGTTGCTTCGCGAGATAATCGACGCATAGGTCGCGCAGGTGATCGGTTCGCCGCGAGATGGTGCCTTCGTGAACTTGTAAGAGTTGTGCGACCTCGCGCTGACTGAGCCGATAGCGGATGCGCAGGCCGAGCAGCAGAACCTCGTCGTCGTCGATGCCGGACAGCCAATCGCGAGCGGCGTCGGCGAAGACTTCGCGCCAGCGCGGCTCGATTTCGCCTCCGGTCGGCATGGGCATCGCAATATCCTCGTCAGGAAGCGACTGGGCGTGCGGATGTTTGCGAAGCTGCGAGATATGCCAATTCTGAAACACGCGAATCAACCACGGCACCAGCGGGCGTTGGCCATCGTAGCGAGCCATCACGGGCACGGAACCGGGCGTTTCGGGGACGCAAAGATGGCCCCAGAAATCGGCGACGGCGGTGTCCTGCTTCTCCTCGTCTCGCGGATAAAGCCTGGCCGCCCGCGATCGCAAGGCATCCATGAGCAGGCAATCACTACGCCCCGCGCGCGAGGCGAACAGCAACTCCCACGCACTGCGGTTGCCCTCGATGCACGCCGATGCCAAAAACCAATCAAGCGGATAGAGATGATCGAGATACGCTTCCCAGGTGACGGCCCCATTCGCCTTTTTCACGAAGAGGTGAAAGGTACGCTCCAGGTGATGGCTACACCGCTCCGCAAGCAATGCCACCGCAGGCATTTGCAGTCGGCAGAAGCAGTACAACAGTTCCGCACGTGGGCCAGGCGTTGTTGTCGTCGATTCCGGCATCCGATGAGGTCCTAGCGGTTGAGGGTGGTTTCTGTTTGCCGCTTGCGGCTTAGCGCTCGACATGGTGCCTTGCGAGCGCTAAGCCGCAAGCGGCAAATCGCGCGTTACGGCGCGAACACGATCAATTCGATCCGCGCCATCGGCATCTTTTCGGTTTCGGGTACTGGCGTCGGCGACGTGCCACAGCCGATCGACCGAGTCGTTCGCGTCGACCACCACCACCAACCCGTGCGATGAACGCTGTGCTTGCTACGCAGATATTCGAGCACGATTTCGGCTTGCTTCGTCGTCACCGTCTGGGCGAACTCTGGTTTCTGGGCCTGGTCGGCGAAAGCGGCGATCATCAGCTCCGCGCCCACATATTTCTGCTCATTCAACCATGCACCGCCATCATCGAGCAGACCGCGGCCTTTGTCGGTCAGCACAGCCTTACCAGGCTCGAACAGGTCGGCCTCGGAGTACCACTTGCGGAATCGCTTCATGTCGGGCCGAACCAATTCTTTGGCGGGATCAACGACATAATTCCGCACCACCGGCAGCGCCTTGATGGCGTCGGAGTTTTGCTTTACGGAATTGACCATCCGGCGGACATCCTCCAACGACGACATCGCCTCGGCATATGCGTCGTTGGTCTTGAGTAACTTCCCAAGCGATCCCTCGCCGTTCTTGACATCGCTGATGGCTGACTTGACCATTTGCAGCGATTGCGTGAGTTCGGTGTAGAGTTTCTCGTCCTTGACGAGCTTGCCGAGCGTGCCCTCGCCTTTCTCGATGCTGGTAAGCGTGGCGTCCGCCTTGGTCAGCACGCTGTTGAGTTTTCTGGTCGCGCCGAGAAGATCCTGCGTGACCGACGATCCATTGTCGCGAAACGCCTGCATGGCCGTATCGACTTCGACAAGCAGTTTATTCAGCTTGCCGGCGGCGTGAGCGATTTGCTCGATGGCGTCAGGTTGCACGTCGGCCTGGAGTTCGCCGAGATCGTCGATAGGTTGAGCGACCGCCGACCCGGGTACGACGCGCACCGACCGGCCGGCAAACAGGCTTTCGGAAGCGAGTTGGACTTTGGCGTCGGCGCGGACGAGATGGCGGAATTTGTCGGCGATGCGCAGGCGGAGTTTGACTTTGTCGCCGGGCTGTTCGGGAGGGAGAATGGCTTCGACATCACCCGCGTCCATGCCCTGGATGCGCACGCGACCGCCGACTTCGACGCCGGCGATGTCGGCGAATCCGACGTGAACGCGGAAATGCCCTCCGCCCCAGCCGGCGCGATCGCCGAAGACGGATAGCGCAGTAGCCGCAAGCGCGAAGACAAACAAGACGCACAAGCCGAGCAAGATCGCTTGTTTGCGAGAGAGAGATTGGGACACACGAACCTCCGCCGGCAAGGACACTGGAAAGATGCGACGTGCCTGATGGTGTTATTATACACAGCCGGCGCGAGAAATAAGTGGGAGGGAAATTTCAATCAAGCCCAAGGGTGAGGTACTCCGAACCCTTGGGCTTGGCACTCAGCCGGCTTTCGCGAGCGACAATTCGGGGATGCCCCGATAGATGCGGTTGATGCGTTCGCGGTTGAGGCCGAGGGATTTATCGAATCGGCTTAGCTTCATGCCGTCCATACTTGGGTTTTTGTCGGCTAGCCCTTCGAGAACGCGGACGTCGAGGCTGATTTCGTAGTCGAGCTGGCTGCGCATCAGCCATTTGAAAAGCCTCATGCCGCCGGCGGGACCGGGGTAGCGCGATTTGGTGAAAGCGAACGTGAAGATCGCGGTTTGGCAGTCATCGACGGGCACGAAGAAGATGTACAGCCGCCAGCGGACCATGCTCTCGGTGCCGGTCTTCGGGCATTGCCACCAGTGATCGTAAACCGAATAGACGGGCGAGAAGTACGTCGTCCAGTCGTCAATGAATTCGTAGTCGTTGCCGATGCCGACGAGTGCGCGTAATATCGGCGAAATATTTTTGCGGGGCCCGCGGTTGATGACGCGAACGGTAGTGTCCGTGGGCTGGAATTCTACTTCGACCTCATGCATGCGTTCGAGCGGATAGCCGAAGAACGCATGCGTGGTCGGGGTGTGTTCGATTTCGCAGAAATTGTCAACGGTCAGTTCAAGCGGCGCGTTGACGGAGTGATTCAGGTTGCAGACGTTGTAATGGCCATCGACCTCGAACGTCGGAAATTGGGTTTTCGCGCCGGCGTTGCGCACCCAGATGGCCTCGTGCTTTTCGACGACTTCATAGTGTTTCGCGCAGGCGTAGAGTTTGGGGGTCGCCGGGCTTTCGCCGTTGCCCTTGGCGTCGAACGTCCAGCCGTGGTACGTGCATTGCAGCTTGTCGTGATAGACGCAGCCGAGGCTGAGTTTCATACGGCGATGCGGGCAGTGGTCGGTCAGGGCGCCAAGCTCGTTGCGCGAGTTGCGGTACAGCACAAGGTCCTGCCCCGCAAGGCGCACGCCGGCGACGCCGTTTTTTCGCAAATTTCGGCTGGGCAGCACAGGATGCCAGTGATTGAGGATCGACATAGGATTTCGTTGGTTGGGTTGTTGTTTAGCCGCGACGCGCTGGCGGGGCGCGAGGAAAACGCCTTGCGCTCCGCCAGGGCGTCGCGGCTAAGCTGTTTCGGGTTAGTACACCAGTTCGACCAGGCCCAACGGCACGGACCATTCGCGCATCTGCTGGAAGTGCAACGCATCCCGACTGAACGTGTCGGTTTGCTCTTCGGAGCCATCACGCAGCCGATTGTCGAGCTTTGGAGTCAAGACACTCTCGCGCCAATTCATCAACGTGTCGGCGAATCGGCCAAAGAGTTGACGCAAATACATCGGCGCGAGCGTAGGATTGACCGCGTCGATCGCTGGCGCCGGCTGAGGCGGATTGCCGCTGTCCAGGCCAAACTTCAGTGTGATGCCTTTGGCGTTGAAATCCAATTCGATGGAAAACTTGCCCGGCATCGGATCATCGCTGAACTCCGGGCATTCGATTTGATTTTGTGACGGCAACGCCGCCGGCTTGGCCGATGCGAACGGCGTCGCGACAAAGCCAAGCAAAACAATTAATGCAGGCGCAAGACATGCCTTCATAAACGACTCCATTCGTTGATTGATTTGATTTCCATATAGCCCCGGACTATAAATCAAAACCGCAGATGCCTCGCGACAGCCGGGGGCACGTTCAATAACACCAGTTCCTCGTCGATCTGGTAGCGGCGAATCTTCTCTTGAAGGTAGCTCGTGATCTCCCGCAGCCGATCGCGTTCCGCCGACCCGACGAACGGCGACTTCATTTGGCGAATCCACGCATATTCAAAACACGACAGCGTTCCCGTCGGCTTCAAAAGACGTTCGTAGCTTGCGTAAATATCTTCCACCAGGCTCAGGCTGAAGTTGTTTAACGGCAGTCCGGAGATCATGATGTCATAGACGGCCTGGCCTGGCACATCTTGCAGCGGCGAATGCAGAATGTGCGACAGCTCTCGGTATTTGCGAAAATCCGGCTCATTCTCAAACCGTTGGCCGAGATAGGCGACGAAATCGCCGTTGATCTCGACGATATCGAACTGATCGCCCGGTCGCAAATGCCGAACGATCTCGGCAGTGACGGCGCCGGTGCCTGGCCCGATTTCCAATATTCGCCGCGGGCCTGGCAGATTGCGCAGCGGGCGAGTCAAAGCCCGCGCCAAGGCTCGACTGCTGGGCAGGATCGACCCGGTAGTCTGATACCGCGTGCGAAATTGCCGATAAAACTCCCGGTATTCGGTCAAATACTGCATACACGAAACCCGCAATTGATAGGGGAGGACGATAGCATGAAATAAAAAACACGCAAGGCGAATTGAACCGGAATTGATATTTCCGAGCCTAAGCGCCAGCGAAGGGCGCCGGGTGGCCCATCGCTGGCGCTCAGGCTCGGACGATATATCAAATCCCGCTGCCGCTCTGATGTTCGACGACGTGCAGGCCGCACTCTTTTTTGCCTGTGCCTCGCCATCGACCGGCACGTTCGTCTTCGCCTTCGCCGACGGGCGCCGTGCAAGGCCAACAGCCGATGCTGGGATAGCCAGCGTCATGCAGCGGATTGTAGGGCACACCGTTCTTGACGATGAAGCTCCAAACGTCCTTCGTGGTCCAATTCAACAACGGGCTGATTTTCACGAGATTAAACTTCGCGTCCCATTGGACGACGTTCGCCTGGCCGCGGTCGCCGGTTTGATTTTTGCGTATCCCACTGATCCAGGCCTCATACCCGACGACGGCCCGTCGCAACGGCAACACCTTGCGATCGTGGCAGCATTGGTCGGATCGATCTGCATACAGCGGTCCGCCGTGCTCGGCTTCATATTCGGGAACGGTCGTTTCGGCTCGGACGTACTCAACCTCGATACCGTATTTCGCCTTGATGCGTTCGCGAAGCTCCAGCGTTTCGGGAAATTGATAGCCTGTCTCGAGATTGAAGATGCGCACGCGCGGATTGATGTCGGCGAGCATGTGGATAATGCAATTGCCTTCCGGACCAAACGCCGTCGCCATCGTCAACTTCGGGAAGAACGTGTCCACTGCCCAACGCAGGATCGTCTCGGCCGATTGGCCTTCGAGACGTGCGCAGGCCTCGTCGATCTGTTTTTGGGTGAAATGTTGTTCCGGCATTTCGTAAGTCTCGCTTCGCTCTCTATTTCGTTTGCGTTGTTGGATTCGCTCGGCATATTCCGAGCGCTAAGCCGCAAGCGAAAAACGGTATACCACTATCATCATAGTAGATTTTCTTTATAATTTCGTGTCCAAGCTGCGGGGAAAAACGATGCGTGTCGGTGGCGTCATTTTGTGTGGAGGCAACAGCTCGCGGATGGGCCAGCCGAAGGCATGGCTGCCGATCGCAGGTATGCCGATGCTTTGCCAGGTTGCGCAAACGCTCGGCGAGGTGGTACAGCCAATTGTCGTGGTGTCCGCTCGCGGCCAAACTCTGCCGCCGCTGCCGGCCGATGTCATCATCGCCCATGACGAACAACCCGATCGCGGTCCGATGCAAGGCCTGGCGATGGGCCTGGCCATCATCGCTCGCCATGTCGATACCGCGTTTGTGACGAGTTGCGATGTGCCGATGCTTCGGGCGGCGTTCGTGCGACGCATGATCGAACTCGCCGACGGTTTCACGTTGTGCCTACCGGAAACAGCGGACGGCATGCATCCCTTGGCGGGAATCTATAGCGTTTCCCTACTGCCCGAAATTCACGCAATGCTGGCGCGCGATCAACTTCGATTGCTCGACCTGCTGGATCACGGCCACACTCGTCGAGTGCGCGAGTCCGAATTGCGCGACGTTGATCCCGATCTCGTTAGCTTACGCAACATCAACACGCCGGAGGAATATGCGGCACTTGTTCGCGAAATAATTACTCCATATCGCGATAAACCTGCAACGTTTGCCTAGCACAGCGCTCCCATGAGTAGGTTCGCGCCCACTCCGTCACGCCGACTCGCAGGCTGCGCTGCCAATCGTCATCGACGATGATGCGCAGCATCGCATCACGCCAGCCGATGAGATCGTTCGGATCGAGCAGATGAGCACGTGGCCCCACGACCTCGACCACCGACCCTGCCGTTGACGCCAGTACGGCGCCGCCACAAGCCATCATTTCCAAAGGCGGCAACCCGAAGCCTTCGTAAAACGATGGGAACACCAAGGCGCGAGCGGCACAATAAATCGCCGCCAGATCCGCGTCCGCCACGTAGCCCAAATGCATCACACCTCGGTGTTTCGCCTCGGCCTCATAGTATGCGGCGAACTCGGCGGCGTTCCAACCCCACCCCCCCGCCAGCACCAGCGGACAACGCTCACGCACCGCCGCCGGTAGATCGCAATACGCGCGCATCAACATCATCGGATTCTTGCGAGGCTCGATCGTGCCGACGAAAAGCAGGTATTGTTCCGGCAGACCGAGTCGCCGCAATACCGCTGCCGTCTCGTCGGCCGACATCGGTCGAAGATCGGCGCGAATCCCCAAATGCGTGCAGGTGATACGCTCCGCCGGGATATTCAATTCTCGCACCATTTCCTGGCGTGTGAATTCCGAGACAGCGAACAGATGCCGACAGCGCTGCAGTCCCGCCTGGAATTCGCGCTCGTAATAGCGGACCCGATCCAGCGGATGCCATTCGGGATGCAACAGTACTGATAAATCATGAACCGTCGCCACGGTAGGGATGGAGCTCGGCAGCGGGATATAGTTCGGTTCATGGTAGATGTCGTATCGATGCCAACGATTCGCCAATCGCAGGTAACCGCCGAGTGCCCGTTCGCCGAACGCCCGCATCTGATTCATGATCGCGTCTCGCCAGGTGCGGGTCGCGCGATCTGCGTTTGCCACAGACGAACCGCGCCGCGGCCTAAGCGCACCACCAATGCGACGCAGGCTGCGCCACCAATCGGGCGGGAAGACATCGAAGGTGTCGGTCGGCGCAATCACGCGCAGGCTTTGCAACAGCTCGGACGTATAATGCCCGATGCCCGTCTTGGGGCCGAGAGCGGTCGATTGATTGAGAATGACGCGCATCGGAATCTTTCTTCGCTCGCCTTAAGGAAAACTAAAATATTAACTTCCCGATTTGCCGCTTGCGGCTTAGCGCTCGTTAGGCACCACATGAGCGCTAAGCCGCAAGCGGCAAATCGAAATCGGAAAGTTGTTTATTCGATTTTCCTAGGTCGAAGTCGGCAGCGTGCACAGCAAAGCCGACAGCGGCGCGTCGATCTGTAGTCCGATCGTCGGCATCGCCGCCGGCAGAATCCACACGTCGCCCGGCAAGACGTATTCGCCGTTGTCGAACCTGCCACGGCCTTCGACGACGATCAACGCCTGCAACCGCCCGGCACCGCCCAATTGTAGCGTGCGCTTGGCCACGATCCAATCCAAATCAAAGTAAGGACTCGAGGCAAGTAGCCGCTTCGGCGAATCCCATCCGCTGACGTTCGTCGGTTGCACCGGCCCCGCATCCCAGTGGACCGACGCAAACGCCTGCTCAACGTGAAGTGCACGCGGCTTGCCTTGGCTATCCAAGCGGTTCCAGTCGAATAGGCGGAAAGTCGCATCGCTCGTCTGCTGAATCTCCGCAACAACCACCCCGCCGCCGATCGCGTGTACCGTACCCGCGGGCAGATAGACGAAGTCGCCGGCGCGTGGCGTGAACGTATGCAGACAGTCGGCGGCTTTCCCGCTCGCCAATGCCACGCGCAATTCCTTCGGGCCGACGCCCGGTAACAGACCGGCATAGATTCGGCTGGTCGGCTCAGCGGAAAGTACAAGCCAGGCCTCGGTTTTGCCTTGTTCGCCTGGCAGAAGCGTTTTCACCGCATCGTCGCCGGGATGTACCTGAACGGACAGCCAGTCGCGTGCATCGAGCAGTTTGATAAGCCAAGGAAAACGGTCGAAGCGATCTGCCGTTGGTCCGAGCAATTCGCGGCGATTGTCCGTCATCAGCTGCCGCAAGGTGACGCCGAAATCCGTGGCGTTTGCCACGAAACTGGCATGACTCGGATGATCGCTGACCTCCCACGACTCGCCGACGGGGACATTGGCTGGAAGCGTTTTGCCCAGATACCGCGCGAGCGTTCGTCCGCCCCACGGCATCGGCCGAAGGTGCGGTGTGAACCGAAGCGGGTGCGTAACGTTGTAAATCATTGGCAGAATGACGGTAAGGTCGAACTTCGCTACTTCGGAAATAAAATATAATTCGGCGCAAGCTGCAAGCAACTCCGCGTTTCAGGTATAACAGATTGCCGCGCGAACGGTCAAGGTAGGGTATTCGTGTTTTCGTATCGCGGCTTAGCGATCGCGTGGAGCTTTGCAAGCGCTAAGCCGCAAGCGGCAAACTTCCTGCGTTGCAGGCAATGCGGATTATACCGAACACGCAGGCGGTTCGTAGTTCGTGATGCACCCAAATTGTTGCAGGAATGGAATTTTCGCTAAAAAGCGCTGGCGTTTGCACCGGGTTGTGGATTACAATAGGTTGGTAGGCAGATCAGCTCCAATTCGAGCAGTTCCGCCGGCTCATCTCAGAGAGGTACGCGATGAAAAAAGTGCGTCGTCTTTTGGCGCTTGCCGCCATGATAGGTCTCGTTGCCTTCATCTCCACACACTTGCACGGTCAGGCAGGCAAGAAGGCGGACACGGCGATAACGACTGCGCAGGCCGTCGCGCAGGCCGAGCCAGCGAACTTGCGTGCCTACGAACCGACGAGCACGGGCCGATTCGGCGTGCCTGGCGTCATCACCTATCAGGGAATCAAAGGCGACGCCTATTTCGCGCTACAAGTGAAGCCGCAGCTGGAGAAGTCGCCGGATCAGCCGCGCGATTACTTGATTATGCTGTCCACCGCCGCCACGCAAGCAGGCGCCAGCTGGGTCGCCGCCCATCAACTCGCGGAAGGGATCATGGACGGCGCCCGCGAATTCGACCGCGTGTCGCTCTGGACCGTCAACGAGCCGAAATTCACGAAGAACCTGACCAAAGACTTCCTGTTGACCAAGGATTATGGCGAAAACAAACGCCTTCGCGATGCGTTGAAGCAGTATCGCGAGAAGGAATATCCTTCGGGCAACACCGATCTCAAGAACGCCCTGGCCGAGGCGATCAAGACGTTCGACAGCTCCAAGGATCGCCGACGCATCATCCTGTTCCTGGGTGACGGCCTGAGTACGCACAACCCAATGTCCGACGGCGACCGCGTCGCCTTGGCGAAACAAATGGTCGAACGCCGCATCGCGTTCTTTCCGGTTCCGCTCGGGATTCAGGTCGATCCAAAAGCGCTCCACGGGTTGGCCAACAGCACCGGCGGCATCGTGTTGCGCACCGACGTCGGCACGGAAAAAGTGACCGACACGATCAAACGCTATCACGAGACCTTCGCCGGCTCGATCCTCTACTCCGCCAAAATCGATCTGCCCGCCGACGCGACCGACATCTGCCCGAGTGTCCTGCCGCCATTGCGCAGCGACGTGCCGACGCTACTGGTTGGCCAATTCAAGAAACTGCCGAAGCAGGTCGATTACACGATCACGGGCGTCATGCAAGGCCGCAAGGACGATATGACGGTCAGGGCGAGCGAGAAAGTTCAGGCCCCCAGCCTCGACCATTACTTCATCGCGACCATGGCCGAGCAATGGGCCAAGGCCCGCGAGAACCCAGCCATTTTGCGTGCCGACCGCGCCTTGGCCTTCGCCTACGAACAGACCCGCTTGCAGCACCTGGAGTGCATCGAAAGCGCCGAATTGGCGCTCTCCGACAACAAAATCGAAGCCGCAGGCCGATTCTTTCAGCAAGCTCGGCAACTCGCTCCGCACGATCCCCAGGCCGAGGCAGGTATTCGCGTCGTCGATCGCT
>CAMAUE010000102.1 GCA_945861245.1 Singulisphaera sp. GP187 | reverse complement strand
TTACCGCCTTTCTCACGGAAGTCCTATCGCTGACACAAGTTTGATATGCGCTGGCCGTGATTCTACGGCACCTCGCCGAACGCCGTGAGAACTCAAGTGTGGATATCGATCAGCGTGTATGTCCTCGTGGCGATTCTGAAGAAGGAACTCAAACTAAACCGCAGTTTGAACGAAATCTTGCAAATTCTCAGCATCACGCTTTTCGAGAAAAGCGAGCTTTTTACCGTGTTAAACGCATTCGGCGAACAAGAAGAAAAAACGCCTAGCCATAAACAGTTGACGTTATTCGACATATAACCGGACAGTAGTGAACTTGGATAAAGAAAATCACCTTGGTTTACAAAAACACACGGTTCTCGTGGCCGCTGTCGTTTTCGTTTTTTTCTCTCTCTGCGTTCTCTGCGGTGAATGATTCGGGCTAAGGAAGACTCAAACATTAACTTCGCGAATCGGGAAATTGTTTTTTGGTTTTCCTAAGCGATTACGATTGCCGCTCGGGAAATCTGTTTTAATCGTAGGCGCCTTGCTGTTTGAAGTTTCCCTCGATAATATTTCTCTGCATCTCCTGGCTGGGGATGGGATTTGGAATCCCATTCGTTGATTTCCAACAATCTGGTAGAACAGATCAACCGAACGTGCTCGTCACCCTGTTCGTCAGTGGTTGGCGAGCGCTTCCAACATCGCGGAGGACGACATGACCCTATTGCGATTTGCTTTTCTAGCGACGTTTATCGTGAGCAATGCGCTGACGTTGCACACCTGGGCCGGCGACAAGGACCGCAAGTCCGCCGATGCGGATAAGAAGGATCCGCCGAAAAAAGCGCAGGCGAAAGAGATCGTCATCAACGGCGAACTCACCAACGCCGATTTGAAGGACAAGGTCCGCCCAGGCAGTTTCGCCAAAACGTTCACCTACCGAATGGTGGAGAACCAGCGCTACCAAATCGACATGACAAGCACGGATGTCGATTCCTACCTTCGCCTGGAAAATCCGGCCGGCGATAATGTCTTACAAGACGACGACGGCGGCGGGTTCCCGAACGCTCGCATGATCTACGTCGCGCCCAAGAGCGGCGATTACACCATCGTGTGCACCACCTTCGGCGACGGTTCCGCGGGGAAATTCACGCTCATCGTTCGCGACCTTGCCGGCGGTGCTCCCGTCAACCCCAACCTCGACAAGAAAGCCGACTTCAAGGACGCCCCGATCAAACTCGATGGGCCTGGCTTCGACAAGAAAGTCGAACCCAAAAAGCCAGTCGAAGCCAAACGCTTCGACCTCAAGGCGGACAAAGACGGCAAGGCGGTCTACACGGGTCAAATTACCGCCGATGACGGCGCCTTTGTTGACAATCGTTTCGGCCGCCGCGAAAAACGCAGCAAACTCTTCATCATCCAAGCGGAAGCTAACAAAACCTATCGCATCGATCTCGCCAGTAAAGATTTCGATGCCTACCTTTTCCTCCTCGATGATATGGGGAAAATCATCGCCCAGAATGATGACAACGGCGAAAGTCTCGATTCACGCCTCGTACAGAAAATCGAGAAGGCCGGCAAATACACGATCGTCGCCACCAGTCTTGGCGGCCAGAGCAACGGCGAGTTCACATTGACCGTGCGGCCAGCGTCTGCCGACGAAATGAAGGAAGCCAATCTTCGCAGCCAAGTCGAAAAATTATTCACCGACCGCGATGCTGACCGTAAGGCGATCGTGCAGGAACTTACCAAGCACCTTGAGAACAAGGGCAAGAAGGTATCGCGCGGCGACTTGGGTTTGGCGATGGGCGCCGCCCAGGCACTGGAGTTCTCTAAAGACAACAAAGCTGCTGCCGAGGCCATGAAGCAGTTCGCCAAGATTTTCGCAAACGCCAATGATCCACTCGTTTCCGAACAGGCCAAATCGATGGCGGGCATGGCGCGTCGGTTGGACCTCGTCGGCAACACGATGGAAGTCAAAGGCAAGCTCATCGATGGCAAGGACTTCGACCTCAAGAACCTCAAAGGCAAAGTCGTCCTCGTCGATTTCTGGGCCACCTGGTGCGGACCATGCGTGCAGGAAATCCCTCACGTGAAAAGCCTTTACGAAAAGTACAACAAGCGCGGCTTTGAAGTCGTCGGCATTAGCCTCGATAACACCGAAGATGCCGTACGGAAGTTCAACGAAACCCAAAAGCTTCCCTGGGGCAGCATCTTCAACGACAGCCAGAAACGTGGCGAAAGCCTCGCTGATCATTATGGTGTCCTATCGATCCCGCTGGCGATCCTCGTCGATCGCGACGGTCGCGTCGTGTCGCTCAACGCCCGCGGTCCCGAACTGACGCGCTTGCTCGAGCAGATGTTTGTCGAGAAGAAGTGAGCATATCTACCTTTGACGGGTGATTTTGACGCTTTTCCGAGCCGCGACAGTCAGGGAGTGGCCGACAGGATGTCGTGCGGTTTATGTCGGCTCGGAAAAGCGACAATTTATAACGTGCGAAGTATCATCCTGCCTGGCCTTGTGATTAGTGGCGATCGCAGCGAGCGGTCAGGTTTCGGCACAATGCGGAACGTGCGACTCGCGATCCCCGCCACCATATCGTATTATTAATAATCGACGCGCGTTTCGATCGCCGTTTTCCGCTTGCGCTAAGCCGCAAGCGGAAATTCAAGTTCCCAAAGTGTTCTAACCGCATGAACCCCTCCCCCAAAGCCGTTGTCCTGCTCTCGGGCGGACTTGATTCCACGACCACGCTGGCGATCGCCAAGCGCCAAGGCTTCGACTGCTACGCATTGACGATGCAGTATGGCCAACGCCACGCCATCGAAATCGACGCCGCGGTCCGCATCGCGCAACGCCTCGGCGTCACACGGCACATCGTCATGCCGATTGAACTGAGGCAGTTCGGCGGCTCGGCGTTGACGAGCGATACGCCCGTGCCGAAAGATCGCCCGCTCGATGCGATGAGCACCGGTATCCCGTCCACCTATGTGCCGGCGCGTAACACGATCTTCCTGTCATTCGCACTCGCCTTTGCGGAGACGCTGGGCGCAAGTGATATTTTTCTTGGTGTCAACGCCCTCGATTATTCGGGATACCCCGATTGCCGACCGGAATATATCGCGGCATTTGAGAGGTTGGCCAACCTGGCAACCAAAGCCGGCGTCGAAGGCGCAAGCTTTACGATTCACACGCCGTTGATCGCCATGAGCAAAGCCGAGATCCTTCGAAAAGGGATTGAGCTTGGCATAGATTTCAAATTGACGACATCGTGCTACGACCCGACGCCCAATGGGTTGGCTTGTGGCCGATGCGATTCCTGCTTGCTGCGTTTGAAAGGGTTCGCCGAAATCGGGATGTGCGATCCTCGTGAATATGTATGAATCGGGATCGCCGTAAGCCCAGAGGCGAGGTCCTCCGAACCTCTGAGATCAGCCGATGCACCGTCCCAAGAGTTCGGAGCACCTCACCCTTGGGATTGCATTTCACGGCGTTACAGGCAGCGTTCCGTGGTGGATCTTGTTGCCACGCAAGATGAAAAACGGCACTGGATTGAACGTCGACAAGTCGGGATGATTGAGCACATAGGTGATATTGTCGAGATTGACAGTTTCCCAGCTATGCAACCCGACGAGGATATCGCCCTTCTTCAGTCCCGCCTTCGCGGCCAATCCTGCGTTGTTGATCGCCGAGACTTCGAGTCCGCCGTGCAGTTGATTGTTGAACCGCACGACGGCGTCGCGTGCCACGGGAACGAATTGCACGCCAAGCCGCTGCCAAACTACATCCGCAGTGGAGGAGACGGGCCTCACCTGGCGATCACCTGGGCTTCCCGCCAAGGCGAGCTTTATTACTTTGTCCTGATCGTTTCGGCGAACGACAAACGAGACGGGCTCGCCGGGCTTGTGGTCAATTAGGCCGCGTTCGACGTCGATTCCGCAGAGGACTTTGACATCGCCGACTTGCAGGATGACATCGCCCGAGTTAAGCCCGGCTACCTCGGCGGGGCTGGCGGTATCGATGCGATCGACGATAACTTTCCGCGTCAGTCCGTCCTTGGCGGGTTGGAGCACATCGCGATGGGCCAGGCCGTGGTAGTTCTTGCGGCTGAGCTTCAGCATGTCGCACACGGAACGCACCATATGATCGACGGGGATTGCAAAGCCGATGCCTTGGGCGCCGGCGCGGATAGCGACGTTGACACCGATGAGTTCACCATTGATATTGATGAGCGGTCCGCCTGAGTTGCCTGGATTGATGCTGGCATCCGTTTGGATGAGCGATTTGTAGGCCATGTCTTTCGTGAGGCTGACATCGCGTTTGACAGCACTGATGACGCCGACGCTGACGGTATGTTCGTAGCCGTAGGCATTGCCGATGGCGATGACGGTTTCGCCGATCATGAGGTCGCTGGCGGTGCCGATGGGCATCACCGGCAGGGCGAATGGTGGATCGATCTTGATCAGCGCAAGGTCGAGTTCGGGATGACGGGCGACGACAACGGCATTCGTCGATGTGCCGTCGGCGAGACGAATGCGCAACGCGCTGACATCCTCGACAACGTGGTGGTTGGTGACGATATATCCGCGCGGGTCGATGATGATACCCGTGCCCATGCCGTTGACGCGGTTCTGCGCCGACGCTGGAAAGTTTTCGGTCGTATTCGCCGGCACTTGCCGTTCGCTATGAATGTTGACAACCGCGCCTTTGGTTCGATCCACTGCCGAGACGACCAACGTACGGCGTGCGCCAGTGCGCGTCAGCTGCGTCGTGTCATTGACGGCCGCCGGGCCATTGGGGAAGAGTTTCGGCCCCGCGGGTTCGTTGGCGTAGATCGTACAGATGACGATCCAACAGCTCAACAGCCCCACGGTAATCGTCCATCGGCGGCGCGAACTCATGGTGTCCTCAAATCGTCAATGGGATTGTCTCATCGGTGTCGTTTGAATGAAGTTATGCCGTCCCCGGCTTGACCTCAACGAATTTGTCGTTGAAGATTCGTAAGAGGAGGAACACACACACAAGACAGTTCGGCAACGAAATCAAATCGCCTGCATCACCATCCGCGCGGAATCGCTCAATGTGCCGATACCGCGCGCTGGTGGCATGAAACGCGACGATCGTACCCGTTCGACCGATTCGGAAAGAATGCAAGGGACTGTGGGTTCTGACGATTTTGCCGGCGGACATGGTGGAAATGCGAGAGATGCCTGATACAATAATTAACGGAAACCTCATGCCCCCTTTTGCACGAACCCGCTATGAATGCATCGAATCGCATCGAGAATTTGAAAGCCTGGATTAACGACTCGCCGGACGATGCCGAATTGCGCTACATGTTGGCCATGGAATATGCCGCCCTGGGCGACGATCCGCAGGCGGTACTTAGTTTTCACGAGGTAATCCAGGCCAATCCTCAATACCCTCCCGCGTATCATCAAGGTGCTCGGGCACTGCAAAGACTGAATCGCATCGCCGACGCTCGCGAACTGCTCACCCAAGGAATTCCCATTGCTCAGCGCCAAGGAAACCAACACGCCGCCGGCGAAATGACAGAGCTTCTCCATTCGTTGGACTTGTAGCCACCCTCTTGCCGTGATAATGTGAATGTAGATTCGCCCGGAAACAGCATTCGATTATCGTAGCCATTACACTCCGCGTGATGGGTTTATTAAGATGTTCGAATATTGACGTTCTGCGCCGGACCAATGCAAATCCATAACGCAGAGCGTGATGGATACTGTGGCGGCAGCAATGCCATCGAATACAAGGAGTCGATCGAATGGCCGATCCCAAATTAATCCTGATCGTCGATGACGATTACGAACTCAGCGATGGCATCCGTGCCGTCCTCGAAACGCAAGGACACAAGGTCGTGCAGGCTCGAGACGGACAGCAAGGCCAAAATCTGATCTATCAGCAACACCCCGACCTCGTGATCCTTGACATGATGATGCCGCGAAAAGGCGGCTATCCCGTCCTGGAACATTTCCGCGATAAGAAGGAAACGCCGCCGATCATCATGATCACCGCCAATGAAGGCAGTCGGCACAAGGCGTATGCCGAATACCTCGGCGTCATCGACTACATCCGCAAACCCTTCGCGATGGAGCGCTTGCTCGAGGCTGTCGACCGCGGGTTGAAAGGCGAAACGCCGCCGCCGCCCCCGACCGACGAGGTCGTGAAGCCATCGTGAATCCCGCCACACCTGCCGCCAGCGTCCTGCTTTCTCGCCGCCCCGGTTCGCGCGAAGTGTACGCGATTTTGCGCGGCCGCCAGCTGCGATTCTTCGGCGGGTTCTGGGCCTTTCCCGGCGGCAAGCTCGCCGAACAAGATTTGCACCACGCCAACGGCGACCCACTGCACGCCCGCCGCCTGGCCGCCTGTCGTGAGCTTTTTGAGGAGGTCGGCGTCCTCATCGCACGGGATGACGCAGGAAATCTGCTCGCCGATTCCTCGCAATTTGAGCCATTCCGCCAAAGCGTGCTCGACGAGACGCTTCCCTTTGCTGAGTTTATCGCCCGCAACCGTTGGACGATCCGCGATACCGATTTCCCATTGATCGGCGAAATCACGACACCCAAGTTCACGCCGGTGCGCTTCGCCACTACCTTCTTCTCAGCTCAACTCCCGCCGGGACAGGAAGCAAACGTCGTTCCCGGCGAACTCGAACTCGGCGAATGGACGACGCCCGAAGCCCTGTTGGCACGCTGGCATACCGGTGAGGTGCTGGTCACGCCGCCGTCGGCGATGTCGCTGGAGATTCTCGCCGGCCATCCAATCGACGAAGCACCGGCCCGCCTTGGCCCGACGTTCCGGCACTTGGCCGCCGGCGCGATCCATCCGATCTATCTCGCGCCGTGCGTGCAGATGATTCCGCTGCGCACCGTCGCCCTGCCGCCGAGCACGCATACCAGCGCCGTGTACATCGGTAACGGGCCCCGCTATCTCATCGACCCCGGGCCGCGCGAGGCCGACGAACAACAGCGATTCTTCAATATTCTGGACGAACAGAAGCACACGGGTCGCGGCATGTCGGCAATCGTGCTCTCGCACCAACATCCCGATCACGTCGATGCCGCCACGATTTGCGCGGATCGATATCACGTGCCGATCTGGGCCCACCCGCGCACGGCTAAGTTGCTCGAAGGCCAAGTCCGCGTCGATCGCCTGCTCCACGACGGCGATCGCCTCGATCTCGGCGCCTCGCCCGCGGACGGTCGGCCCTGGCATCTCGATGTGCTGCACACGCCCGGCCACGCCTCCGGGCATCTGGCGTTCTTCGAGCCGGTCTATCGCATCCTCATGGCATGCGACATGATTTCGACCGTCACGTCAATGGTCATCGCGCCGCCGGATGGCAACATCGCGGACTACCTCGCTTCGCTGCGGCGCCTGCGTGAACTGCCGACGCGCATCCTGCTGCCCGCCCACGGCGCGATCAGCACCGACCCGACGAAACTGATCGACGCCGCCATCGAACATCGCGGCAAACGCGAACGCCAACTCCTCGACACCCTGAGCGACACGCCGATCGACATCGACGCACTCACCGCCCTACTCTACCGAGGCACGCCGGAATCGCTCATGCGTTTCGCCCGCGCCCAGGTCCACGCCGGTTTGCTGAAGCTGCAACAAGAAGGCCGAGCGGAACAGGTGAACGAGGAGAGTTGGCGCGATGTCCGAATCTGATCGCGACGGGCGACATCCTGCAACTTCTGCGACGCCTTTTCGATGCCGAACTCCAACCGCAGCCAATCGAGGATCGCCCGGCGCCCCGCTTGCTGCTCCGCCGTTGATTAGCGACAACTATTTTTCCGGTCAGCGAAAATTACCGACTCGCCTTAACTCCCAGCATGCATTTCTCGTCCAATACGCCCTGCGCTGCTAGCTGAGGGCGTATTGGACGAGAAATGCATTGCCACGCTGCGACGACTTGCGTCATTCCGATAATTGTCGTTAGACACAAAAATAATTGTCGCTCATCAGGCGGCGGGCGGCGTGAAAGCCGACAGTTTCGGGCGCAGAGCATCCGAGCGAAAGAGCGGTTTGGCGTCGGCGGGCGTAGCAACTCCGTGTGCGGGGGTTTCCCCTATTGTACGCGAAAAATCACTGCGAGCGGTTCCCGTCGCCTGTGCGTCCGCCAAACGAAAGCGTGCGGAATCGGCACGCGCGTTTGTCGAATTGGCAGCCTGGTCTCCAACCGTAAGATTGGCGAAATCAGCATAACTCCCTATCTGGCATTGCCTAACGAACGTGTAGTGTCGTTGGCACTCCGTTTGCTTTAGGTTGGGCGGTTACGCTCCCGAACGGTACACCACCTTGCCCGCGGAGGGTTCCATGAACCAGGATCGCTTTACCGAAAAATCGCTCGAAGCGTTGCAGTCATCTCAACGCCTGGCGGCCAAGTTCAATCATCAGCAGATGGATGTCGAGCATCTGTTGCTGAGCCTGTTGGACCAGGACCAGGGTCTCGCGCCGTCCATTCTGACCAAGGCCGAGGTCGCGGTTGACGCCGTCAAAATCAAGGTGCAGCGCGAGCTGGAAAAGCTGCCTCGTGTCACCGGCGGGAGCGATCAAGTCGCCATCGCCGGTCGGCTCAATCGGCTGCTTGGGTTAGCCGAGGACGAAGCCAAGAAGATGAAGGACGACTTCGTCTCCGTCGAACACCTTCTCCTGGTGATGATCGATGACACCAGCATCGCGGGCCGAATCCTCAAGGAGTTCAAGCTCAACCGCACCAACCTCACGAAGGCGATCCAGGACATTCGCGGGCATCAGCGCGTCAACTCTCAGAACCCAGAGGCGACCTATGCGTCGCTAGAAAAGTATGGCCGCGATCTGACGCAATACGCCAAGCTCGGCAAGCTCGATCCGGTCATCGGGCGCGATGAAGAGATTCGCCGGGTGATCCAGGTGCTCTCGCGCCGCACGAAGAACAACCCGGTGTTGATCGGCGAGCCGGGCGTCGGCAAGACGGCGATCGTCGAAGGTCTCGCCCAGCGCATCCACCGCGGCGATGTGCCTGAGAGCTTGAAGAACAAACGCGTCGTCGCCCTCGATATGGGCGCACTCATCGCGGGGGCGAAGTTTCGCGGAGAGTTCGAGGAACGCCTGAAAGCCGTGCTGAAGGAAGTTACCGAATCGCAGGGCGCGGTGGTTCTCTTCATTGATGAATTGCACACCGTCGTCGGCGCCGGCAAAGCCGAAGGCGCCATGGATGCGGGCAACCTGCTCAAGCCGATGCTGGCCCGCGGCGAACTGCACTGCATCGGCGCGACGACGCTTGACGAGTATCGCAAATACATCGAGAAGGATGCCGCTCTCGAACGCCGATTCCAGCCGGTGCAAGTCGATCAGCCGACGGTGGAGGACACAATCTCAATCCTGCGTGGCTTGAAGGAGCGCTACGAGGCACATCACAAGGTGCGCATCAAGGATAGCGCTCTGGTGGCGGCGGCGGTGATGTCGAATCGCTATATCTCGGATCGCTTCTTACCTGACAAGGCGATCGACCTCGTCGATGAAGCCGGCGCGAAGCTGCGCACCGAGCGTGAATCGCGCCCGGACAAACTCGATGCCGTGAGCCGACAGGTCATGCAACTGGAGATCGAGCGCGTGTCGCTGGAGAAGGAGAAGGACGCCGCCTCGCGCGATCGGCTCGAAAAGCTGAAGAAGGAGCTCGCCAATCTAAAAGAGCAAGAGCGCGTCTACGCACAACAATGGGAGGAGGAAAAACGCGGCGGCCAAGCGGCAGGTTCCATGATCGAACAACTCGAAGCGGCGCGGCGCGAACTCGACGACGCCAAGAAGGACAGCAACTGGGCGCGAGCCAGCGAGTTGCAATATTCCATCATTCCCGCGTTGGAGAAGCAGCTCAACGAAGCTCCGAAGGCGCAGACGGACACGAAAGAGCGCGAACGCCTGACGAAGGACGAAGTCGATGAGCACGACATCGCCAAGGTCATCAGCCGATGGACCGGCATCCCCGTTGACAAGCTGCTCGAAGGCGAAGCGGCGAAACTGCTGAACCTTGGCGATGAGCTGCACAAACGCGTCATCGGACAGGACGAAGCGGTTGTCGCCGTGGCCGAGGCGGTCGTGCGAGCGCGATCTGGGTTGAAGGATCCGCATCGGCCGATCGGGTCGTTCATTTTTCTCGGTCCGACCGGCGTGGGCAAGACCGAGTTGGCTCGCGCTTTGGCGGAATTCCTCTTCGACGACGAACGCGCGATGATCCGCATCGACATGTCGGAGTATCAAGAAAAGCACACGGTCTCGCGCCTCGTCGGCGCGCCGCCGGGCTATGTCGGCTTTGAAGAAGGCGGGCAGTTGACGGAAGCGGTAAGGCGTCGGCCTTACGCCGTCGTGCTATTTGACGAAATCGAAAAGGCCCATCTCGACGTGTTCAACGTGCTGCTGCAAATTCTCGACGATGGTCGCTTGACCGATGGCCAGGGCCGAACCATCGATTTCAAGAACGCCATCATCATCATGACGAGCAACATCGGCAGCCAGCGCATCCTCAATCATCAAGGCGCGTTCGATGGCCAAGGGTACGAGTCGATGAAGGATGTGGTGTTGAATGAGATGCGCCGCGCATTTCGGCCCGAGTTCTTGAACCGCGTCGATGAGTTGATCGTTTTCCACGCACTCGATGAAAAGCACCTGAAGGAAATCATCGTCATCCAGCTACGCCGGTTGCAAGCACGGCTCGCGGATCGCAAGATAACGCTGGAGTTGACGGACGCCGCCAAGATTCACCTGGTGCGTGTCGGTTACGAGCCAAGCTACGGCGCCAGGCCGATCAAGCGAGCGCTGCAAAAGGAGGTCGAAAACGCGCTGGGCCGACTGATCCTCGAAGGCCGCGTGCGCGACGGACAGACGGTGGTCGGAGATTACGATGTCAAAGAGGCGCGGATGGTGTTTCGGGTGAGGTGATCGTCGATTCGGCGCCTCACTCAATCGCTTCGAGCGTAATGTTCAATTCCACGCGCTGCGTCGTGCCCATGACGCGGCGAACGTAACGCAAGAGTGCGCCGTTTTCGGGATCGAATAATGCGGTTACATATACCTTCGGCGCATTCTCTTTGTGGTCCTTCGTCATGAAAGTCTGCACAAAGCTGAACGTCGCATCCATGCTGTGGTACACGTTCATATCGCGCTCGTTATCATTTTCCTGTGGCAGCGGCTTGCCGTCCATCATCACTTCGGTCACCTTCTTGTTGCGTACGTTGACCATAAACGTCGTGACTTTGTCCTCGTTATTGAGCTTTTTCTTCAGCAGCATCTTGTAGTTCTTGGGGCCATTCTCGCGCCAGCGTTTGTGCGCGATTTCAAGTTGTTCCGGCTTGAGTTGGATGCTGAGATTGAACCAGATCATGAACAGCGCCACGCCGACACTCGCCACGAACAGGAACCCGAAATACCAGATCCAACCGTTGTTGCGGACGGGAGCGTGTGGTTTCGGTTCGGCGTGTTGTGCGTCGCTCATCGAGTGGCTCCGGCAATAATAGCGTAGAAAATTCAAGCCTAGGGGTTCGAAGTACCTCACCCCTGGGCTTGCGATGCCCCATGAAAACAACTCACGGTCGTTTGAACATCTCCGCGGTTTCGCCCTTCGCGATCACCACCACACCCTGCTCGGTGATGGTAAAGCCGCGCCGGCGATCGTGTTCCGGATCATATCCGACGGTCGTGCCCTGGGGAATCTTCACGTCCTTGTCGATAATCGCTCGCCGAATTCGGCAACCGCGGCCCACATCCACGCCGCTGAATAGGATCGAATCTTCGACATGGGCAAAGCTGTTGATACGCACGTTCGGCGACAGGATGCTGCGCTCGACCTGTCCGCCCGACACGATGCAACCCGCGCAGACGATGCTGTCGTGGGCCGCGCCGCGTCGGCCGGTTGATTCCTCGTGGAAAACAAACTTCGGCGGCGGGACCTGCGGCTGCAACGTGCGGATCGTCCAGGCGTGATCGTACAGGTTCAATTCGGGCACGACCTGGATCAAGTCCATGTTTGTCTGGTAATAGGCGTCGAGCGTGCCGACGTCGCGCCAGTAGGCGGTCGGTTTTTCGTTCTTGTCGCGAAAACGGTAGGCGAGCACCTTTTGCTTCTCGATCATTCCGGGGATGATATTCTTGCCGAAGTCGTGCTGGCTGTTCGCATTGGCGGCGTCCTGCATGAGCAGGTCATAAAGAAGCGGCACAGAGAACACGTAAATGCCCATTGAGGCCAAGATATGGTTCGGCTCTCCGGGGATCGTCATCGGCTCGCGCGGCTTCTCCTGGAAACCGATCACGCGGTCGGTCGCATCGACCTGCATCACGCCGAAATGGATGCTTTCCTTCGCTTCAACCGGTATACATCCGATCGTCAAGTCGGCATTAGCGGCGATGTGAGCGCGGATCATCGCGCCGTAATCCATCTTATAGATGTGATCGCCGGCCAGGATCAGCACATACTGCGGATTCGCTTTTTCAATCGTGTAAACGTTTTGATAGATTGCATCAGCTGTGCCTTGGTACCAGTTCTCGTCGAGTCTCTGCTGCGGCGGCAGGATGTCGATGTATTCGTCGAGTTCACGCGGCAGAAAGCCCCAGCCGGCCGAGATATGCCGATCGAGGCTGCGAGCCTTGTACTGCGTAAGTACGAGGATGCGGCGCAGGTGGCTGTTAATGCAGTTCGAGAGTGTGAAGTCAATGATGCGATACAATCCGCCGAACGGCACGGCCGGTTTCGCCCGATCGCGCGTCAACGGTTCCAGTCGTGTGCCTTTGCCGCCGGCGAGGATTAGCGTCAATACATTTCTCACGATTGCGTGCTCCACGTAGAGATTTCCAAAGTCAATTTTCGGTCCTGAGGCATGAAAAGGCAAAGGGAAAATGAAATCGCTGTCACGATCCCTGTTTTCCGCCTTCGGCTTGGAGCTCGGATATACTTCGAGCGGATGAATTTGTCCGGTCAGAGCCTGAGCGCCAGCGAAGGGCACACAGCGGCCCTTCGCTGGCGCTCAGACTCTGAAAATGCGACAATCTCAACCGATCGAAGTATAACCCCGTGTGAGCGCTAAGCCGCAAGCGGAACTTCAGGCGGCAGAGGCAATCTGGGCGACGCGGAATTCGCACCGACATGCCGGTTATGCGGATATTTCCCTCAATACCGATGCTGACGATTGCCGAAGTAATAGTGTCCGTTCCACATAAGACCACTTCATTGTAAGGAGACCCAAGGATGACCAAGAATCCTGCGGTACATCGTTGGTTGGCGGTGATCGTGCTGGTCCTCGGCAGCGTTACCCCGGCGCTGGCACAGGCGCCGGCCGCCGCTGACATGCTCAACGCCAAGCTCGCGCCGAAATTTGACGACATCAATATCACCACACCCAGTGAAGCCGAACTTAGATCCTGCATCGTCGAGCTAATCAAAGGCTCCGTCCCAGGCAGCAGCGGCTGGGTGCTCAAGCAAGGCGATCAAACCCTGCGCCGATTTTTCGACAGCACTGGCAAAGGTAAGGTCGATCTCTGGAGCTACTACAAAGAGGGCGTCGAGGTCTATCGCGAATTCGACACCACGGGCAAAGGCGTGCCCAACAATTTCCGCTGGCTCAATTCGGCCGGTATGAAATGGGGCGTCGGCGGCGTCTCCGCACAGGGCAAAGGCCACATTGCCGCCTGGCGCATGATTTCCGCCGAGGAAGTCAGCTACGAAGCCTTTCAGGCTGTCGCGACCAAAGAATACGCCCGCCTCCAGGCCCTGTTCATCAGCGAGAACGAACTGACAATGCTCAAACTCTCGCCGAACGAAGGCAGGAAGGTCTTGGCCCGCCAGCAAGCGGCCCAGAAGAAATTCAGCGACTTGATCGACAAAGTCCAACTCGCCGGCGCCAAATTCGAAACCGTCGAAGGCGGCATCCCAAGTTGCGAGACCAACGGCGACATCGAAACCATCAAATTCTCGGACCGCGCGGTTCGCTACCAACTCGCGAAAAACTCGAATTGGCTTCACACAGGCGAGATGATCCAGGTTGGCATGGCCTGGCGCCTCACCGATGCGCCGAGCACGGAAATCGTGGAGCCGAAAGCTGACAAGAATCCGAAGCTGCAAGACCTTCTGAAGGATCTCGCTGATCTGGACTCCAAGCCCGTACCGATGGGCAAGGTACTTGAGAATCGTGCGGATATCGAAAATTACTATCGCCAGCGCATCGCGATTGTCCAGAAAATCATCCCCGAAGACAAGGCCAGCGAACGCGAAGGCTGGTACAAGCAGCTTTTTGACAACCTCACCGCCATGGCCCAGAACAGCGGCGACGCCGGCACCATCGCCCTGCAGAACAAACTCTGCGATGACGTAGCCAAGCAATTGCCTGGCAGCAACCTTGCCGCCTATGGGACCTATCGTTGTAGCTGGACGAAGTATGCCATCGATATTGTGGAGGTTCAGAAGGACCCCATGGCGGCGAAGAAAATCGCCAACCTTCAGGACAAATGGCATGACACCCTGGTCGATTTCGTCAAACGCTATCCGAAAGCGGAAGACACCTCTGAAGCGCTGCACCAGATCGCGATTGGCTGCGAATTCAGCGGAAAAAACGAAGAAGCCAAACGCTGGTACGCCAAGCTGGCCGAGGATTTTCCCGAACACCACTTCGCACCGCGAGCACGTGGTTCGGTGGCTCGCCTCAGCCTCGTCGGCAACCCGCTCAAGCTCGCCGGGCCGGACCTCGCCACGAAACAGATGTTCGACGTGGCGGCGCTCAAGAACAAGATCGTCATCGTCCACTACTGGTCAAGCGTGACCGGCAGCCACGTCGGGGACTTCGCTCACCTTCAGCGGATCATCAATTTGCATGGTGTCAAGAACGGCGTCGAAGTCGTTTCGATCTGCCTGGACGACAGCGAAGCCCAAGCCAAGGAAGCCGTCAGCGCCACGAAGGCCCCGGGCACGCATCTTTACCTGGCCCCGTCCAACAACGCCGGCGGACTCAATAGCCCGCTCGCGATCCAATACGGCATCCACATTTTACCGACCGTCTTCATCGTCGGACGCGATGGCCGAGTCACGAGTAACTCGGTGCAGATCGGCGATCTCGACACGGAGCTGAAAAAAGTGCAGTAACGAACCTACCCCCGCAGGTTCGACGGCTCGATCCGCTAACGCTGGATCGAGCCGTTTTTTTATTTACACCAAGCCCGCCGACGACGAAGGAGCCTGCGCGGTTTCACCCACGCAGGCTCCTTCGTCGCCTGCGGGCTTGGCATTCATTCGTCACCCCGGCTCCAAAATCTCGACCAACTCACCGAGCACCTGCGCCGGCGGCGGGTCGTTCGCATCGCCCGACTCGGCCCAGGCTGCCGCGCTGCGTTTCAACAGCGCCAGCGCTCGCATCGTCGGCGTCAATAGCGCGGCATCGATTTCAACCGGCGCAGCCTTCGGTGGCACTTCTTGCTTCACGCTGCCAATGCGCGGACCCGCATCGCACGGATAGTCGAGCGCCTCATTGCACAGCGCGTCGGCTTGCGTGTTCTGTTCGCGATAGACATGCTTGATCGTGACGGCGTTGAACTTCTTGCGCAGCGCGACGGCTTGTTTGTAGAGCTCTTGCAATCCTGGACTCTTGACGCGATACACGCCGGACATCTGCTTGACCATCAGCTCGCTATCGCTGTGGACGATAATGGCTTTCGCGCCAAGTTCGAGCGCGTGCTCCAACGCTTTGACCATGCCCGTGTACTCAGCGATGTTGTTGGTCGTCGAGCCGAGATAGCATTTTTCCTCGATGTCGGATTCGCCGGGCCGTTTGATAACATAAGCGTAAGCCGCCGGCCCGGGATTGCCGCGCGATCCGCCATCGGTGTAGATGATCCATGATGTGCTCATAAGGAAGCATTATAGTATATAGCCCGCCATTTATGGCGGGTTTTGCGGTTTTCCCGCCATAAATGGCGGGCTATATGAATCTCATATGACGCAATACCTTCTTCTCCTCGAAACCTCGCACCGCATCGGGCGGATCGCGGTGGCGCTCGGCGACACAATCGTCGGCGAGCGCTCGCTCGACGAATCGCGCCGACATGCGCGTGACCTCGTCCCAGCGGTGCACGCGCTGCTCGGCGCGCAAGGCATCAAGGCTCGCGACCTTGCCGGGGTGTTCGTGAGTCGAGGGCCGGGCAGCTACACGGGATTGCGTGTCGGGATCATGTCGGCCAAAACGCTCGCCTATGCCACGGGCTGTGCGCTGCTCGCCATCGACACGTTCGCGGCCATTCGCGCGCAAGTGCCGGCGGAGTTCGCCGACCTCGACGTGCTCGCCGATGCACAGCAGGACAAGGTTTACGTGCAGCGTTTCGGCTCAGATGCGATGCCGTTGCACATCATGAAGTTCGACGACTGGCTGACCGAATCGCGCGATCGCAATCGTGCAGTGGCGGGGCCGGCGTTGGAGACGCTGTCGTCGCGCATCGTTGGCGTGCACATATTGCCCGGGGAGTATTGGTATGCGACGCCGGCGGGGTTGTTAGCTATCGGTTGGGATCGATTCACACGTGGCGAGCGCGACGACCTCTTCGCGGTCGAGCCGTTGTATCTGCGCGCGAGCGAAGCGGAGTTGAAGTGGTCGGCGAGCCTAGCTCCGTAAGGAGCAGGTTGAATCGCCCGCGAACAGCATGGGTCAACCTGCTCCTTACGGAGCTAGGCTCGCCGAATATAACAAGCCTACATCTCCTCGCCCGGATTCGCAAACTTGGGAGCCAACCGATGCCACGTTCTTCGCTAGTCGCCCTTGTGATTATTTTCAACGCCATGCCCGTTCACGCCGGCGACGACGCAGTGAAACGGACGATCACGTATGTGCGCAAGCTGCAAACTTCGACCGGCGGCTTCACGTCGATGGCACCGCCGCCGACCGCGCCGCTCGTGCCGACACTGCGAGCCACCTCGACATCGATACGTGCGTTGCACTACCTCGGCAGCGAGATTCCCGACAAGCAGGCGTGCATCAAGTTCGTCGAAAGCTGTTGGGACGCGAAAGCCGGCGCGTTCACAGATACGCCCGCCGGCAAGGCCGACATCTTCACGACGGCGGTCGGGATAATGGCGGTCACTGAACTGGGCCTGCCGACGGAAAAGTACGCCAAGCCCGCGATCCGCTATTTGAGCGACAACGCCAAGACCTTCGAGGACATCCGCATCGCCGCTGCTGGGCTGGAACGCTTGAAGGCAACGTCGCCCAAGAACACCGACTGGCTGACGGCGGTGAAGAAAATCCAAAACGCCGACGGCACGTTCGGCAAAAGCCCAGGCCAAGCCCGCGCGACTGGCGGGGCGAGCGTCACGCTCCTGCGTCTCGGCGGCAAGCTCGACGACGTCGCTGGAATCATCAAAACGCTCAACCACGGCCAACGCCAAAACGGGGGCTATGGCAAGGACGACGACGAAATCGCCTCCGACCTCGAAACCACCTATCGCGTCATGCGCTGCTACGTCATGCTCAAGGCCAAACCCGCCTACGTCGAAGGCGTGCGCTCCTTCATCGCCAAGTGTCGCAACGAAGACGGCGGCTACGGCATCGCCCCTGGCCAACCCTCGAGCATCAGCGGCACGTATTTCGCTACCATCGTTACGCATTGGCTGAAGCAGTGATGTTTGTTTAGCCGCTCGCTTTTGGCGAGCGCGGCATTTCGGCACATAGATTCCGCCCTAATCGCCGCCGATCGCGAACCCCAGCGCAACCAACATTAAAGCCGCAAGCATGGTAACATACGCCACACGATTGTTGACTTCGCCATTCGCTGATCCGAGGCCGAAATGTGTTCCCAGGCGATGCCAGAGGCAAAATCCGGCGGGAATTGCTAGCGAGCCGAACAACCAAAGCTGCCACATTACGGAACCATGACGAAGCATTTCGCCGCAATCACCGACGTGATCGAACGAACCGACGGCGATGTAAGCTCCGTTGGCGATCAAGCAGAATCCCGCGAAGAAACGAAAGACAAACGCACCAGGCATGTGCAGCGCCGCCAGAATTCCCCAGAGCATGAGAGGCAACACGATACCGCACGTCGGGCCCGCCCAAACGACAAGCAATGGATGGGGGTTCAACGCGAGATCGGTGCGTGATATCGTTAAGGGATGCAGCACGACGTGCTTGATTTCGCCGCCCGTCAGCCAAGCTCCAAGAACGTGACCGGCTTCATGCACGGCTTGCATCCCGAGCCAGGACGCCACAACCGTGGATGCGATTAACACCGTTTGATGGAGGCGTTTCACCAGATCACCTCGCCGCCCAATTGCTGGTTTCGCTCTTAAGGCTCCGCACCGCTACGCTGAACATAACGAGTTACGGCCTAATGGGCGCCGTCAGCACGCCCTGATTACGCATCCATTGTTCGCACGACCTCATCCACGCACCATACGGCCGATCGCTCGGGCGGACGGCGAAGTCGTGCGCGGTGTTTGCGTACACGTGCAGTTCGGCGGGGATGCCGGCTTTCTTCAACGCCTGGTACATCACGACACTATGTATCGGTGAACTGATGATGTCCTCGCCACCGTGCACCAGAAAGACCGGCGGCGTCTTTTCGGGAATACGCAAACCCGGCGCGAGTTCATCCTTGTCCTTGGCCTTCAAATAGCCCGAATAGGCGAGGATGGCGAAGTCCGGTCGGCTGCTGACTTTGTCAATATCGTCGATCGCGTCGTAGGTCCGCTTCTCGAAGTTGGTCGCCGTCGCGATCGCCAAATGCCCGCCCGCGGAGAAGCCGATCATGCCGATCTTGGTCGGATCGATGCCTAACTCCTTCGCCTTGCTGCGCACCAAACTAACGGCTCGCTGAGCGTCTTGAAGCGGGCGCCGGGCGGGTTCGCCTTTGATTTCGTCCGGGCGGCGCGGCACCCGATATTTGACGATGATGCCCGTGATGCCCAGCTTGTTCAACCAGACGGCGACTTCTTCGCCTTCGATTTCCCAGAACAGGTTCCAGTACCCGCCGCCGGGACAGATCAGCATGGCTGTGCCTGTGTCTTTGTCTTTGGCGGGGCGATAAATCGTCAGCGTCGGCCTGGTGACGTTCGAGATGAGCCGAGTCGGCTCGGTGATCTCGACCTGCTTGGGCGTGTTCTTCAGCGACATCAGGACTTTCTCGGGTCCAATCGTGCCCGGTTCATCCGGGGCTTTGCCTGGCCAAATATCGATGACCGTCGGCTTCTCTCCCGCCGTCGCTGACGGAACGATAAACAACAGGGCGACTAGTAAAACCGGCAATGGCATTCGCATCATGACATGCTCCGGGTCTCGGCCCTGTTCAGCCGCGACGCGTAGCGCGGGAGGCGGCCCACGCGCTCCGCGTCGCGTCGCGGCTAAACACGGCGAAACGACAATCCAAAAAAATGTGTTACAACAACACAAAACGGCTAGCTCACCAATTCCGCGAGGCGGTCGATGCCTTTGTTGATCTGATCGACGCTTGTCGCGAACGATAGACGCACATATCCCTCGGCTCCGAAGGCCGACCCTTGCACCAGATTTACGTGGACCGTTTCCAGCGCCGCCGAGCAGAAAGTCAAACTGTCCTTGATCGGCTTGCCCTTGAGCGTCTTGCCGAAATGCGCTTCGACGTTGAAGAACGCATAGAACGCACCATCGGGGATCGGGCAGCGGATACCGGGTAGTTTGTTGAGCCGACGGCAGACGAGATCGCGGCGTTTTTCGAATTCGACGCGCATCGTCTCAACGCACGTCTGATCGCCGTCCAGCGCAGCAATCGTGGCGTACTGGCTTATGCTGCACGGGTTGCTCGTTTCCTGGCTTTGCACGTTGCCCATCGCCTTGGTGACGTGCAGCGGCGCGATCGCCCAACCCATGCGCCAGCCGGTCATGGCGTAGCTCTTGGATACGCCGGAGATCGTGATAGTGCGCTCGGCGAGTTTAGGCCTGAGCATCGCAAAACAGGTGGCCTTGGCGTTGCCGAAAACGAGTTGTTCGTAAATCTCATCGCTGATGACGCCGATGTTCGATTCGAGGACGACGTCGGCGAGCGCTTCCAGTTCGGCGCGGGTGTACACGATGCCGGTTGGGTTGCTCGGCGAGTTGAGCATCACCAATTTCGAGCGAGGCGTGATGGCGGCCTTGAGTTGGGCCGGCGTCATTTTGAAGCCGCTCTGCTCCGTCGTCGGCACGAGCACATACGACGCACCGGTCATCTGCACCAAATCACTGTAGCTGACCCAGTATGGCGTCGGGATGATAACTTCATCGCCCGCGCCAACCGTCGAGGCAAGCGCGTTGTGCAGTGAGTGCTTGGCGCCATTCGACACGATCACTTGTTCGGGGGAGAACTCATATCCGTAGGTTTTCTTATACCAGCGAGCGATGGCTCCGCGCAACTCGGCGATGCCCGATGCCGCGGTGTAGTGCGTATGCCCATCGAGCATGGCCTTGTAGCCGGCGTCGCAGATGTGCTTGGGCGTGTTGAAGTCCGGTTCGCCGAGGCTGAAGTCGAATATCGTTTTGCCTTCGCTCTTGAGTAGTCGCGCCTTAGCGCCGGCGGCCAGCGTTGCGGACGGTTGCACGGCGGCGGCCATCTTCGAAATCGGTAGCATGTCTTCCCTTTCTGGGTACTAGTTCAGTTACGTCGTGATATTGTATAATCAGCCAAGCCCAGGGGTGAGGTACTCCGAACCCCATAGGCATCAACCTAAGAAACTCGCCTCGGAAAAATACAATTGAACCACAGAAGCACAGAGAACACAGAGGGAATGCGCGGAATAGTGAACGGAGCACTTAACGATTTAGTCCGCCTTCTCTGCCCCCATTCTTCGTATCTGCTCTGTGTCCTCTGTGCCTCTGTGGTTCAAATTTGATTGCCTGGCCTTAGTTCCTTAAGTTGATGCCTATGGGGCGAGATACTCCGAACCTCTGGGCTTGGGTGCAATTTCATGGTCTACCTCTCACGCATCTACACGAAGACAGGCGACGCCGGCGATACGGGCCTGGGCGATGGCACGCGCGTGCCCAAGGATCATCCGCGAGTCTCGGCCTACGGCGCCGTCGACGAACTCAATGCGACCCTGGGCATAGTCGTGCTTCAATTGGGTGATTCTGCGCACATCGTATTGATTCGCAGCGTCCAGAACGATCTGTTCGATGTCGGCGCCGATTTGTGCGTGCCCGAGGTCGATGGCAAAACCGTGTTGCGGATGCGGGCCGAGCAGGCGGAGCGATTGGAAAAAGCGATCGACGCGCTCAACGAGCGCCTCGAACCGTTGCGCAGTTTCGTCCTGCCCGGCGGTTCAGCAGCCGCGGCGTGGTGCCATCTCGCCCGGACGATTTGCCGACGTGCGGAGCGCGACGTCGTGTCGCTGGCTCATGTCGAGAAGATCAATCCGCACGTCGTAATCTATCTCAATCGGCTCTCGGATTTGCTGTTCGTACTCGCGCGAATTTGCAACAACGATGGCCAGGCCGATGTGCTCTGGGTCCCGGCGAAGAATCAATCCGTTTAGCCGCGACGCGCCAGCGGAGCGAGAAGACGAAACCGCGCTCCGCTGGCGCGTCGCGGCTAAACATGTCAATTCGGGCTTTGCTTCGTCACCTTCGATTTGAGATCCTTCAGCACCTCGTACTCCTCAACGGCCCGCACGACGCGGAAGCCGACCCAGTCGGCGTTGTTCCACCAGATGCTTTGCGGAATCTGCGGGTCTTGCTTTTGCCAGGCGGTAACGGAGAAATCGCGATGGGCGGATCGGCACTTCTCCGGCGGCTCAATCCAGCTGCCGCCGCGGACAACGTAGTTGAACCGCTTGTTGATCGGCAACTTCACGGGTAGTAACGTCGACTTGTCCAGTGGAAACGTGCTGTAGAACTTCGCGTCGAACTGGTCGATGCACCACTCCGCGACGTTGCCATGCATATCGTGCAAGCCCCACGGGTTCGGCTTTTTCTTGGCGATCGCGTGCGGCATGTCGTTGGCGTTTTTCTCATGCCAGCCGCACTCGCTGATCTTTGCGGGATCGTCGCCGAAATGGTAGGCGGTCGTTGTGCCGGCTCGGCAGGCCCATTCCCATTCCGCTTCGGTCGGCAGGCGATAGAGCTTACCGGTCTTGTGCGAAAGCCAACGGCAATACTCCATCGCCGCATGATGGCTGATCGCGATGACCGGCTGATTCCTGGCCCGCCCGTAGCCCCAATCGATGTCGTGATGATTCGCCTTGGATGGCCTGGTGATCGCATCGGCTTTTTTGTCAGGTTCGGAGGCAGGCTTTTTTTCGTTGGCTTTCTTCTCCCAGTAAAGATCGTACTCGGCCCAGGTAACCTCGCACTTGCCCATCCAAAACGCCTTGACTTGAACCGGGCGTTGCGGGCCTTCGTGGTCCTTGCGGCCTTTTTCGCTATCCGGGCTACCGATGAGAAATACGCCGGCGGGGATGGGCATCATCTCGAACGTCGCCTTGATGCCGTCGCGTTCGATG
>CAMAUE010000101.1 GCA_945861245.1 Singulisphaera sp. GP187 | reverse complement strand
AATGCCCGACCAATCGATTCTCGACAAGATCATTCCCATCCCCGACGGCTGACGCTTCAACGCCGGGTTCCCCAAATCGCTAACTTCGCTCTCCGCAGCCGTCCAAGCCGCTCGCGGCACGCTACGCTGCGCAGAGAATGGACAGCTACTCGTCGAACTGCGTCCCATAGATGGTATCGTTACCACCGCGGCCATAGATGTCAACCCGACCGTTCAGATCGCCGAACTTTCTGTTATCGACCCCCGCGAGGTTGATTACATCTCCTTGGGCCGACCCGTTGACCACGATCTGAGTGACATCCAGCGCATTCAGACCGTTTGGGGCGCCTTCAATGGGGCGAACTTGCCCGTTCAGCCTGATCATGCCGTTGTCATTGGTGATCACCGAAATGTTTCGGTTGGCGACCTCCGCCATGTTGATGGTGAACACTCCGTTTGTGAAGGTGACCGCGGCTGGTACTTCCCGCGCCTCAAGCGTCTCGACGGCCAACCGTGCGAATTGCGGCCGTCGGCCTGCGCCAGACTTGGTGTTGCCACTCAGCCAGCCAAACAGTGTGCGAATCCCTGAGTTCGCAGTCAGAAAATTGTGTACTACGACACCATTCATCTTCGTCTTCACGTTCATCTTCCAGTCTCCTGTTGAAAAATGCGACTACGCTATTGAGCCCACCGCCCTGCGGCAGGCAACCAAGCGTACTCGGCGTTCCTTGATTATTCCCACAAAGAGAACGGCGGATCCTTACACGGATATGGCGACCAATTTTTTGTTGGTGTTTATTACGTCGTCTCGGCATTGAAAAGCCAATTTTTCTTACAATTCTCATCATCATTTTCTTATCAATGACCAGCTTCTTTGCTAGAATCTGCGATTGGTCGGGTAGAGGATTCAAGGTAAGGTATTGCCTTCTGATCTCGTTGCAAGGAGGCATTGGCTATGGCTCGTCGTTTGCCACAGGCTCTTGACGGACACTGATACCGAATCCCGCAGCCGACCATAATTCGGCGGCAGTTCGACAGCGCATTCACGAAACCAATTTCGAACCTACCGTTCTCGCGTATGATGGAAGAAGGGAAGGGGTACGAAAATAGGAGTGCTCCCATGCAACGCGGCAGTATTTCGGGATTCACGGCAATTGTTCTCGTTGGAGCGCTGTTCCTCAGCGGTTGGCTGCACGGGCAGCAGGCGGGGCTGCCTCGGCCTGTCGTTGAGCTGACCTCGTATCGCGAAGTTGTTAAGCGCGTGCTGCCTGCGGTCGTCAGCATAGAGACGCGTGCGAAGGATCCTGGCGCCGCGGGCAATCCGCTGCCGGAGGCGTTTCGGCGCGGGCCAGCGGACAATCAGCCGTTTGGTTTTGGATCGGGTTTCTTCATTGATGCCGCGGGCGTCATTGTCACCAATTATCACGTCATCGAAGGCGCCGAATCGGCCGTCGTGCAACTTCATGATGGCCGAAAGTTGAGCACGAAGAACATCCGCGGCGATCGCCGATCCGATCTCGCGGTGATCGTGCTCGACGCAACGAATGCACGCTTCCCGATTCTTGCGTTCGGCGATTCCGACGCGATGGAGATCGGCGACCGCGTGCTTGCCGTCGGGGCGCCGTTTGGCCTGGCGGGCAGCGTGACACAGGGGATCGTCAGCGCCAAGGGGCGGAACGAGCTACGAATGAACATGTACGAAGATTTCCTGCAAACCGATGCGGCCATTAATCCAGGCAATAGCGGTGGCCCGCTCGTGAATCTGCACGGCGAAGTCGTCGGCATCAATGCGGCGATCAAGACCAAGTCCGGCGGGTTTCAGGGCGTCGGCCTGGCGACCTCGAGCAACCTCGCCCGCCAGATCGTGCACGCATTGGCGACGACGGGCACGGTTCGCCGCGGGTATCTCGGGGCGCAGATCAACGAACTATCGCCGGAAGTCGCCGATCGGCTTGGGCTGATGAAGGACGGCGGCGCGATCATCGCCGATCTGTTCGACAAAACGCCGGCGGCGAAAGCAGGCCTCGTGGCGGGCGATATCGTCCTCACCGTTGCGGGCAAGCCGACACGCGATGGGTCGGCGTTGCAGCGCATCGTCGCGATGTTGCCATTGGGCAAAGCGGTCGCGATCGAGCTGCTGCGCGACGGTAAGCCGACGAAGCTGACGATCGCAATCGAGGAACAGCCAGCAGACTACGGCGTCGATGTCGGCGTGCCGGCCCCGCGCAACTCGAAAACGTTGCCGAAAGGCGTGGCAATGGCGATGCTCGGCGTGGACCTCGCCGATTTGATGCCGGAATTGGCCGAGGATCTGGGATATCGGCGAACGCAGCCTGGCGTCGTCATCACACGCATCCATGACGCCAGCGCCACCGCCGCGGGATTGAAAGTCGGTACCGTGCTGACGCGCATCGAGTCGCAGCGTGTGACGAGCGTGGCCACCGCGTCAAAGACATTGCAAGGCGTGGAGGCGGGACGTGATATCTTGGTGCAGATCGTGACGCCGCAGGGCGGGGTGAATTACGCGGCGGTGCGGCGGTAATTGGTTCTCCGCACGCAGTGCATTGCTCACTCCCCGAACGGCAGCAGCGGTTGCACGCACTCGGATTCGCCGCGCTTCGGCTGGTTGCGTTTGCGCGGCCTGGCGCTGGCCTGGCCGATGATGATCGACGCTCCGGGTTTGCCTCGGCGTGTCGTGTGAATCATCACATCCAGGCCAAGCTCGACGCAGGTTTTGTGGGCAGCGGCGTGAGCTAACTCCGGATCGTTGCATTGCTCGCTGAGATGAAGCTGCACGATGTCGCGCAGTCGGCCCGGCGTCGATGTGCGGACGATCTCCGCGAGCAAGCCGACCGCCTGTTCGTTCGAGAGATGCCCGTCGTCGCCGAGCACCCGGCGAATCAGGTGCGGACTTCGCCCGCTGCGCATCTGCATGTTCACGTCGTGATTGAACTCCAGCGCCAGTAGCTCCACGTCGGCAAGAGATCGCGCCAGCTCCGGCTGCCAGGAGCCGAGGTCGGCGGCATAACCGATCGCCCACTCCGCGCCCAGGATCGCGCCGGTGCCCTCGAAGCGGAACCCGCACGTCGTCGCGCCATCGTGCCTCAGCGCGATCGGCATGCATCGGCAGTGCGGCGACAGCGTGAACCACTCGCCAATCGGGTAGCGATTGAGCCGACCGGCTACGTCCATCTCCGCGATCGCCGAGCTTTCCGCGCTCAACGCCGAGAGGTGGTCGGCATGGCAGTAGAACGGAACCTTTAGCTTGGCAACATGATTGAGCGTCGCCGGCTGCCAATGATCGGTGTGAGGGTGCGTCAACAACACTGCGTGGATCTGGTCCCACGTAAGTCGGCAACGATGCATGCGTGCGGCAAGCTGCTTCGCGGTCAGACCGAAATCGAGCAAGATGCCGAACCCGTCCACATCAAGCACGCAGGCGTTGCCTGAGCTTCCGCTAGCGAGAACGTGAAATCGCACAGCCATGGCATTCTCCATCCTGAAGGGGGAAATCCGTTGGGCCGCTGAGAACCCGCCATCAATGGCGGGCTATATGGAACTCGGCATCACCAGTTTATGCGCGAGTGATGGAAGTGTCATCGCTTCGCCCAAACGAGCGTCACCTCGTGCACCAGCGTGTCGTTATCTGTCCAGCCGCGCGATGCGGCAACGTGATGCCAGAATCGGCGATACCACAGTTGCACGACGGCACGACGAATCTCGCTCTTGAAGCGGAACGTCGCTCGCTCCGGTTGGTCGGGGTGGAGTCGCGTGTCTCTCGTGTTAAACACTGGCAGCCAGAACGGCGACGGCGTTTTCGCGTGCTCGCCGACAAGCTGCTTGGCGAACAGGATGCCAGGCCGATTCGCGAAGTCGCCTGCGCTGGCGGGCAGCTTCAGACCCTCGTGCAACGACACAGCGCGACCGTCGGCATCGGTCGCCTTCACCACGAGAATGAGCTGCCGATCGGGGAAGCCCGTGGGCACGCGATGGCCGACGTCGCTTGCCAACAGCTCGACGTGCACGGCGTGATCGCGTACTTCCGCCTGCAACTTGACCGCGCGACGAAGCATCGCCGGCGTCGTGCCCGGTGTGTGATGACTGGCGAGCGACAGCGGCTCCCGCTCAATGCCGCCTTTGCCTGGAGCGATGTTCGTCATCGCGCCGGTCGGGGCCATGTGGCACGTCTGACATTGCTTGCCCTGACCGCGCGCCGGGCTGGCGAGCCATTCCGAATAGGTCGCATAGGCATGCACGCCAAAGACGACGCCTTCATGGCAGCCCGCACAATATCGGCTCTCCTTGTAGATCGGCGAAACCGCAAACGACTCGCCCGGCCTGATCGCGTCATCCAACGGCCCGAACGTCAGCATGTCGCCGGCGGGCGGACGCAGCAGCGCCAACGCGTCTCGGCCAAAGAGCTTGCCGAAGTTGTCGGTGGCGGTATCGGCGACCTTGTGGCAGTAGTCGCAATGCACGCCCGCCTTGGCCACGCCTTCGGCCTTGCGTATGTCGTAGTCTAGCGTCGGCGAGCGCAAGGTTGGCGCATGGCACGACGCGCAGACCGCCGAGCCATCGGGATGCTCACGCCGAGCGTTCCACGAAAGGTGGCGGTTGTCGCCATCGAAGAGACTCAGAAACTTGGGATTCGTCGCCGACTTGGCGTGAGCGCTGCCAAGCCATTCGCGATAGATTTCGCCATGGCAGTTGGCACAGTTGTGCGGCTTGCTGAGATCGCGATGCGGATCGATCCATTCGTAGGCGTCGTTGTCTTCGTTCGGCAATGGATTGAGATGAAGCGAAGGCGACAACGACGAAGTGATACGAAAGCCCGGTTTATGTGCGACAAGCCAATGAAACCCGACGATACCTGGCAGGCGGAATTGGCCATCGGCATCGCTGCGAACACGCTCGCGTCGCCCCTGCCAGCCGATAGTTGCGTTCGACGCCGGGCCGTGCGCGTCGCGCACCACGCCATCGAGGACGACGGGACGTATTTGCGGGATCGTCGTAATTGCGATGCACGTAAGCAGCAACCCAACGGCAATCGTGCGTGCTGACATGAATAATAACTCAAAAACGTCAGCTTGTCGTTTAGCGCTCGCGTGGGATACACCGAGCGCTAAACGGCAAGCCGGAGGGAATTCGTTACCGCTTCACGTGTTTATCCGCGTAATCGAGAAACGCACGCCAGTCTTCGCGATTCATGGAGTGCTTGCCGTCGCGCATGAAGTAGCCGAGCGGACCGTCCGATAGCTTGCCACGGGCGGGCGACGTCTTGCTGGCGATGCCCTTCGCGCCGACCAGGCGATATACCGGATCGGCGGCGATGAGCATCTCGAATTGGCCGTCCGGATTCGCCCAAGTGTCTTCCACCGCATTCGACAGTAGCACCGGTCTGGGAGCACACATCGCCACCAGGCAATGTTGATCGAATGGCAAGCGATCCGGCTGATCGTTGAATTTCTTGAACGCGCCATTGAACCAGTGCGGGAAGCTCGTGTTGATCCGCTTGACCGATTCGCCGATCTTGCCTCGACTCGGCGCCGTTCCACCGCAACCGGCCTGATGCGGAATCACGACGGCGATGCGATCGTCGAACGCACCCGCCAACAACGTCGCTTTGCCGAGCCGCGAATGTCCGACGGCGATGATCGCCGTGGCGTCGATGTCGGCATCGGTGACGAGATAATCGATCACACGTTGGTAGCCCCAGGCCCAGGCGGCAATCGTGGCCCAATCGTTCGCCCCATCCTTGCCGATGACGCGCTGCACGCCTTCGCGCACGTCCGAGCGATCGGGATCGATGTCGCCGCTGTAGAACGTCGCCACGGCATAGCCGCGATCGATAGCGTCTTCGATGTTCCAGAGATCCTTGGATGTGCCTCGGCTCGCGTCGGTAGCGCGGTTGTTTTTCACGCCTTTCTGATTCGGATAGATCCAGTTCGTGTTGAGGTGGACCTTCGGGTCGTCGAGAGCCGCGTGATTGCCGCAAAAATTCATGCCGACAAACACCGGCACGGCTTTGGTGCGTTTATTGGGAATGACGAGCAGCAGATTGATTTTCGGTCCATCAGAAGTGCCGAGGCTGAGCGTGATCTCCTTGAGAGTCGCCTTGCCGTTGAGGGCCTTGGCGTCGATGCGTTCGACTTTCGCATGTACTTTGACGGCCGGCGGCGCTTTGCCATACATGTAGCGTTCGAAGAGGCCTTTCAGTTCTGGCCGGCGTTCTTTGAACCACTGATCCTTGGTGGTGACGCGCTCGCCGTTGAAGCGCACGAGCGGATCGGGCAGCTCGGGCCGCGACGGCAGTTTGTCGGGATCGGGAAAGTCGCCTCCCGTCGCGGCGCTTGCCAGGCTCAGAGTCATGATGATACCCCCGATACGAAAAACGATGTCGCGCAACATGAGAGGCTCCGTGGGTGGATGGATCAGCTATTGTATTCCGTTTGCGGCTTAGCGCTCATGCGGGATTATCCGAGCGCTAAGGCGCAAGCGGTATAAAGTCATATCGCCGCCAGGATCGCCTGGCGGAACTCGGTGATGCCGGCGTGGCGTTGGCTGACCGAGCGCGCCAGCGCTTTGTGGATCGCGTCCGCAAGCGCCGGGGGTAGATCGCTGCGCCGCTCCGTCAACGGGACGAACAATCGCCGCAGCATCGATGAATAGCGTCGCTCCTTGGCCGTCGGCATCTCCAGGGCAGGGGTTGCGGTCAGCAGTTGGTACAACACCGCGGCAGTGGAATACTGGTCGGCGGCGGGGTTCACGTCGTGGAAGTTGAACAGCACTTCGGGCGGGATGAACGACACGAGGTCGAGCAGCGACGCAGTCAACCCCAGGCCGCTGAACGGCGCGGTTTGGTAGATTCGGCCCACGCCGAAATCGGCGAGCATGACCGTTTCCTTGCCGTCGATGTCGCCGATGAGGATATTGCCCGGTTTGATATCGCGATGTACCATGTGATGGGCGTGGGCATACAGCAAGGCGTGCAAAATCTGATTCGCGATCCGCACCGTGCGTTTCACCGACAGCGGACCGTCACGCTTGAGCAACTCGGTCATGTTGAGGCTGGCGAAATAATCGGTGACGAAATAAAGGCCCGCGGGACACACGTCGGCCTCGCGCAAACGCAGGATGTGGGCATGATCGATTCGCGTGAGCATCCGCACATAGCGCAGAAATTCGTGGAGATGCGCATCGGTCGCCTGCGTTGCCGGTCGCACGACTTTGACGGCATAGCGCGACGGATGGCCGACACGCTGGGCGAGATAGGTCACGCCCATGACGCCTCGGCCAAGCTCGCGCTCCAAGGTGTAGCCGGGGATGGTGGGTAGTCCGACGGGCACGGCCGGGTCAGGGTGAAAACGGATCGTGGGTGATGATGTCGGCGCGGCGCTGATGCGTTTGACCTGCACGCGCAGGATCGTATGGCCGGCGCGAATCTGGTCGCCGTCCTTGAGGTCGGCGGTGAAGACCTGCGAGCCGTTGACGAACGTGCCATTGTGGCTGCCCATGTCGATGAGCCGACATTCCGGCGGATTCACTTCCAGCATGAAATGGATGCGCGAGAAATATTTGTCCTTCGCGGGCAACTGGAAATGCGCGTGCTTCGATCGGCCGACGAGAAAGGTGTCGTGCTGATCGAACGCGAATTCCAGCCCCTTGTGTGGGCCAGCGATGACATTGAGTAATACGCGCATGGCAGCGAACTGCATGGGTGAAAAGGAAACGCGAACTCGCTTGAGCCGCGTGATGTGCGTATTATATGGGACTGGGAGTTGTCGAACTCGGCTGAATTTCAGCTTGCGGCTTAGCACGCGCTGGCGATTTGTGATCGCTAAGCCGCAAGCGGAAAACGATCACTCCCCGTAGTGTGCGACCAACTTCGAGATAGCGTTCGTTGCCCGGAGGCGGTCCATGCCGTAGTTTTCCGCGACGTCGATGGCGGCTTCTCGGACGGCGTGGAACTCAAGAACCTCGAACGGCGCGCCCGATTCTTCCGCTTCGGAGCGCAATCCCGTCAGGCTCAGCACGATGACGGCGGCGTGAATCGCGACCGCCGCGCGGGCCACGGCGACACCCTTTTTGGCAAGCCAATGATGCTGGCGTTGCAGTTCTTTCTCAAATATTGCAGTGAACTGGTCTTCATCCATCCGGCCATTTTGAAATTCGGCAAGGTGGTGATACAGCGGCCGGGCCAACCGGGGCAGCACAATTTCCATCAGTTCCTTCGACATGGCGGACCCCAGGGAAGAATGTCATTTATTGGTCGACCGCCGACCCAACTTAATAAAATCTTACTGCACAGTTGAGGCATAAGCAAAAAATCGGCCGCAAGGAATCGAAAATTCAGTCGGAAACCCAATCGATTCTGCCGTTGCAGGAATTCAGGTTGCGATATCGTGTTGGGCGCTTTGCCCAAACCTTGCGGGAAATGTCGCTTTCAACCCGGGGGTTGGACAACACGCGATTGCTGTGAAGCTTGGCAAAAAATGTCGCCTGGGGTATTGCGGTTTGGGCGGCGATCCTCGATAATCCCAATGGATGTTGTTCTTCCTATTTTCCGCTTGCGGCTTAGCGCTTCTGTGCAGCCCATGTGAGCGCTAACCCGCAAGCGGAATATGCGATTCTTATTCGGAGACCTCCTCGTGAAATCCTCGTTCGCGCTGTTCATTCTGTTCACCATTTCCTTCCTAGCTCACGCTCAAGAAGCAAAGCTCGGCAAATCGACGAAGGTCTCGTGGAAGAAGCTCATTCTCGACAAAAACTTCCGCTCCGAAGGCGTCGCCGTCGCTGACGTCAATAAAGACGGCAAGATGGACGTCATCGTCGGTGATTGCTGGTACGAAGCCCCGCAGGACTCCGCCGGCGAATGGAAACGCCACACCCTTCGTGCCGACCGTAAATTCGATCCGAACAACTACAGCGATTCCTTCGCCTGTTTCAGCGACGACTTCAACGGCGACTCCTGGCCTGACGTCATCGTCATCCCCTTCCCAGGCAACCCATGTTACTGGTACGAAAACCCCGGCGCCAAGGGCGGCCTCTGGAAAGCCAATCTTCTTACCAACAGCGCCTGCAACGAGACACCGATTTATGTCGATCTTTTCAAGACCGGTAAAAAAAACCTCGTCATGGGCTGGAATCCGCAGAAAGACGAAAAGGACATCAAGAAAGGCAACTACGACGATCGCGGCGAAATCTGCTACTTCGTCCCAGGCAAAGACCCCACGCAACCTTGGACTCGCGTCTCCGTCAGCGGACCCAGCGCCAAAGGCAAGTCCATCCCCGGCACCGCGCGTTTCGCTCACGGCCTGGGCCACGGCGACATCAACGGCGATGGCCGAGCCGACGTCATCGTCCCGCAGGGTTGGTGGCAGCAACCCGAGAAACACGACGGCACGCCCTGGAAGTTCCATGCGTCCAACATCACCGCCGCCTGCGCGGATATGCACGTCATCGACATCGACGGCGACGGCAAGTCCGACATCGTCAGCACCAGCGCTCACAACTACGGCTTCTGGTGGAGCCAGCAGAAGTCGCTGACGTCGTTTTTGCAGCAGCCGTTGTTCCTGCCGCCGGGTGATGTTGCGAAGTTCAAGAAGGGCTTCGAGTTGAAAGGCGCAGAGAAAGCGCTATTCGATGCCATCAACAAGGTTCGCAACGATCAACACAAACGAGCGCCGTTCGCGGTCGACCCGGATTTGTGCCGTCTCGCCGGCGGTCTTGTGAACCTTTCGGTCACCGGACAGAAGAAGGGCCTTGACCTCAGGAAAGCCTACTCGGGCACGATTATTCATGTCGCGGAACATGTAATTGCGACACCCGAGGGGATAAACGAAATCGTGAAATCTCTATTGCCAAGCAACGACAAGCAGCGTGAGTTATTGCTGCCGCATTTTGTTGTTGGCGTGGCTTCGGCTGCGGGAAAGAACGGGCAAACGCACTACGTCCTTCTCATCGGCGATCGCGGCCACTTCTCGCTGCCGTCGCAAACGCACGCCTTGCACCATGTCGATATCGACGGCGACGGCGTCAAGGACCTCGTCACCGGGCGACGCTGGTGGGCCCACGGCCCCAAGGGCGACGCCGGCCCCAACGATCCCGCTTACCTCTATTGGTTCCAGGCCAAGAAGGGCAAGGACGGCATCGTCTCCTTCGTGCCGCACGAGATCGACGACGATTCCGGCATCGGCACACAGTTTGAAATCGCCGACATGAACGGCGACGGCGTGCCCGACATCATCATCTCCAACAAACGCGGCGTGTTCGTGTTCTTGCAGATTCGGGCGAAAGAGTAGGGAATAGTTTCGTATTCCGCTTGCGGCTTAGCGCTCAGGATGTCCCAGGCGAGCGCCAAGCCGCAAGATTGTAGGGTGTGTCAAGCGCCAGCGCTGACGCACCATTACTTGCGGAGTCTGGTGCGTCGGCGCTGGCGCTTGACACACCCTACAAATTACTCAAGTTTCACGCTATAATACCAGAGAACGAAATTCAAAATGGAGTACCCAATGGCTGACCAACATTCCCACGATCATCACCCTGCCGCCACCCACACCGACGCCGACCGGACTGGGTTCCGCGCCGACGACTACAACGCGGGTAAGGCCGTGGTGGCGATTGTGCTCAGCATCTTCTGCATGGGCGTCGGCATCTATTCCATCGTGGCCTACACGGTGATCAATTGGAACTGAGCCAATCCCGCTTGCGGCTTAGCGCTCGGATCAGCCCACGAGAGCGCTAAGCCGCAAGCGGAAAATCACAGCCGATCGACACACATCCGCCGAATCGCTTGGCGTTTCACCCAGAAATTGATCCATCGCGTAAGCGACAGCAGCAACATCGGGACGGCGAACCAGGCAAGGATGATCAACGTTGCCGTCGTTTGCAAACTCGAAAGCCATTTGCGCAACGGATACAGCACCATTCGGATGAGCACGCGGTCCGTAAGAAAGCGCGTCAGTTCGGCGTGCGTCAACATGTCGTCGCCATCGGCGCGAGCCTCGGCTCGCATTTCGCCAAGAAAATCCGGCACGCCATAATCCGCGAGCTTTTTCTGCAGTTTGCGGTTGAGAAGGTAATTGAGCAACGGCGGCAGCGTCCAGTCGATCACCGTCTCCGAGGCGGTGCCCTGCCAATCGGGGTATTCCGCAAATATCTTGGCTTTGGCATGCACCGCGATTTTCCCAGCGGCCTCCGCTTGCAGCGGATCGAGCCGATCGAGCATGCGCACCACATTGAGACCTGGCTGTTTCTCGTGAATCTCCTCCCAGCGATTCAAATCGATTTCGCCAGCTTCGAGACGCATGTCAGCCACGATGATCGCACTGGAGCCATAGGCGGCGATCACGGGCAGCCATTCCTTGCCGATGCGGCTCTGCCTCAGCCCGACCTCGGCGGAGTTGTACATACCCTCAAAGAAACCGATGGCCCCGCATAATATCGGCAGCGCGATCGTGTTGAGCGTGAAGAGGATCGCCGTCAGCCAAAACCACACCCGCGGCCAGGGCAGCCGATACGCCCCGATGCGGCGCAGCAGAATCGACACCGGCAACCCCGCCAAAATGCCGACGAACACGCCGAGCAATGTCCAGACCGCCACGCGCCAAACGACGCTCCACCACGGGAAGTCGTTCCAGATCGTTTTGACGATGCCCCAGTCGTCCTCGGGCAGGTTGCAGCCGGGGAGCAACACCAATATCAGCGGAAGCCAATGTAAATTGCGCATTTTGATCCAACCAATCGCTTTCATTACGGCATCAAATCATCCAGCGCGAAAGTTGCTACCACGGTGCCGTCGAGTGTCAGTGGGATCGTGTCCTCTGGCTTGTAGATCGTAGTCTTCGCATACCCTGGCAACGCGGTCGGGCCAGATGGCTCCTCGTAGACTTCGATTTGCCGATCGATGAGATTGATAATCCAAAAAAAGGGTTGCCGGCCCGGGCGTAGATGCGGCCTTTGTCGGTGCGATCTCCCGGTAGCGATGAATCGGAGATTTCCATGACAGCGCCGATATTGGGCGGTGTGGGATGATTGCGGTCATACATTGAATCATCGCCCCGTACCACGGAGATATCCGGTTCCGGCTCACTCTCGATCAGTGTGATCGCCGACTGGATACGCAAATCCCATCCCCCGGGCAAAGTGGTCAGCAGCTTTCGGTTGGAACGCTGGTTGGTTCGGTCGTGTCGAGGATTGCGAGCCATTTTGTGTATCAGGTAGCCTTCGATGAGTTCGAGATCGTCGTCCTCCGTTAGAAAGCCCAAACTGATGAGCCAATGGTATTCGTTGACCGTGAATCGGCGGAATCCCGCCATGGTCCCAAGCATCGGCAGCGGTGGCGCGGTAGCGATCATCATTGGCTCCGAATCATTTGTCTTTTGTCTCGATTATCCTATCACATTTCGCGCCTTCATCGCAACGTCACGACGACGCCCCCCGCAAGCACGGATGTGCCTTTCGATTTTGGCAGAGCAAATTCAAAGTACGAAGAGCGAAGAGTGAAGAGTGAAGAGTGAAGAGCGAAATACGAAGTGCGAAGAGCGAAAAGGATTCTTGCCATTTTTTCGTACTTCGCTCTTCACTCTTCGCACTTTGTTTCCTTTTTGCCAATATCCAGACTCACGCCCGCCAGCGATCCAGCACCTCCGGCAAGGGATACTGTGGGATCGCCACGCCAAGTGTTGGGATCGCTTGCAAGCGGCGCCACGCGCGCGTCACCAGCGACTCCTGGTCACGCACGAAATCGGCGTCGAGATTCGCCTTCGCGAAAACGGTCTCACATTGCATCGGCGCAAACGCATCGTCAACAATGTACTGCGCGATCGCCGGATTGCAGCGGATATGGCGCTCGCGCTGCTTTGGCAGATCGAGCGGCGGCACCTCGCCCATGATGTAACGCAGGTACAAGTCCGAATCGATGATCGCTTCGACATCCCGTCCGCACACATCGCACATATAGCCGGTATCGCATTGCACGAAAGCACCTACCTTGCTGGCGAGCCTAGCCGCGTAAGCGGCAGGTTTGCGGGCGAGTCAGCCTGCCGCTCACGCGGCTAGGCTCGCCTCTGGGCTTGATTTGTTACAATGACATCAACGCCTCACCCACTATTGTGTCAGGGAGCCGGTCATGAATCCAGCCACGCAGGAAAAAGAAACCGTCAGCTTTGCCGAGAATGCGCTGCGCATGGGCGGCAAGAGCGAAGAGGAAGCTAGCCGCATGGGCGCCGTGGACAAGGCGGACGAACAAGTCGATCGGCTCTTCCGGTTTCAAACCGCTAACAGCCCTGTTCACAAGGCAATCTGGGACGGCCAAGTCCCGCTGGAGTTGTTCCAAATCCCTGACCTGCCCGCTTCCGCTCCGTGCGACGGCGTCATGGAGAAATCGCTCGCTGTCATTCGGAAGCGGCGCGAGGAAAAAACGCTGCTCAACCAAGATCGCAAACTCTCCGCCGAGACGATCGACGACCTCGCCGGCGCTGGCTACTGGGGCCTGTTGATCGATCCGAAGTTTGGCGGCGTGGGCGCGCCGTTCGCCCGCTTCGCGCCATTTCTCGTCAAAATGGGCGTGCTCGACTCAATGACCTCCGCCCTGGCATCGGTCCATGGTTGCATCGGCGCCGTCGATCCGCTGCGTACCTTCGGCAGCGACGAACAGAAAGCACGCCTGCTTCCCATCCTGGCGAGCGGTAGAATGATCTCCGCCTTCGCGTTGACCGAACCCGCCGCCGGCTCCGACCTCACCGCGCTCAAGACCACGGCAACGCTCGTTGGCGATCACTACGAAGTCACTGGCGAGAAGCTGTTCATCACCAATATCGTGCCGGGCCGAATGATTGGACTCGTCGCGCTCATTGATGGCAAACCCGCTGTGCTCATCGCGGAATTGCCGAGCGAGGAGAACGCGGAATTTCAGATCGTCCGCTACGGCCTGTATGCCTTGAAGCATGCCTACAACGTCGGCATGAAGTTCAACAAGTTCCGCGTGCCCGCCGGCAACCTGCTCAAACCGCCCTCGGGCGACGGTCTGACGATCGCCTATCACGGCTTGAACCTCGGCCGACTGTCGCTGTGCGCCGGGGCTTCGGCGAGCATGCGCATCTTCCTCGCCAACATCTTGCCATGGGCGAATTTCCGCCGAACCTATGGCCAATCGATCGACACTCGCGAAGTCGTCAAACGCCGCATCGCGCGACTCGCCGCGCTCATCGCCGGCTGCGATGCGCTCATCGCCTGGGGAGCGCATCTCGTCGATGAAGGCTATCGCGGCGAACTCGAATGCATCATCGCCAAAATCTTCGGCTCCGAGGCACAAAAGGAAGCCGCCATCGAGCTGTTCATGAAAACCCACGGCGGTCGCTCTTTCCTGCACGGCCATCTCTTTGGCGACAACGTACACGAGTACCTCGCACCGTGCATCTACGAAGGCGAAGGCGACATGCTCGGCATGGCGTTCTTCAAATCGCTCGTCAAGGAGCACGGCAAGGCCTACTTCGAGCCGATCGGCAAAGCACTGCAAACGCATGGCATCAAGAACTTCAGCATGACGAATCCCATCCACGTCTGGAAGCTCCGCCGCGAACTCGGAACCTACGCCCGATGGTCGATAGGTCGCAAGTTCCTCGGCGCCGATCGCGCGACCGTTCCCGGCATGGACCCGCGGCTCGCTCGTCATCTGGAATTTGTTCAGGAAGCGTGTCAATTTCACGCCGTGGAGTTGTCGAACGCGATGACGAAGCATCAGCTCAAACTTGCTGATCGCCAGTGCCGAATGTTGGAGCTGTCGCAGCGCGTGCAGGACACGATCGTGATGATCGTGACGCTGATGTGGGCGCACGGGAAGAAGTCGGAGATTGCGATTGCGTCGGCAGATATTTTGTGCCAAGACCTTGAGCGCAAGCTGACAGGCGATCGGCCGAACGATGCGTACTTCCGCGCTGTCAGCGACTTGGCGGACAAGATCGTCGCCGGCGGGTTCGAGGATTTGGCCGGCGTGCCGCGCGAGGAGATCATGATGCGGTATTGATTTGTTTAGCCGCTCGCCTTTGGCGAGCGCGGACGCAACCCGTCGCCGAAATTGTATTGCGCCAGCGCTCGCCAAAGGCGAGCGGCTAAACGAGGTCGCTCACATCCAACCTGCGGATTCTTCTCGCACGATCGTCTCGATGGCGTCGATCCAGGCAGGATGATCGTTGAGGCACGGGCAGGCGTGCAGCGTCTCGCCGCCGGCGTGTTGGAACGTTTCGCGCGACTCGTGGCCGATCTCGTCGATCGTCTCCAGGCAGTCCGCCGTGAAGCCGGGCAGGGCCACGAACACTTTCTTCTTGCCCTCTTTGGCGAGCTTTTCGAGCACGTCGTCGGTATACGGTTTGAGCCAAACCTCACGACCAAAGAGCGACTGGAACGTCTGCGTCCAGGTTTCGCGTTTCCAGCCGAGCTTTTGGATGAGCGCCCGCGTTGTACGGGTGACGTGCGTGGCATACGGATCGCCGGCGGCGGCGTAGCGCTTTGGGATGCCGTGAAAGCTCAACACGAAATGATCGGGCTGCCAGGAGAGCTTTGCGAGATCATCGGTGATTAGCTTGGCCATCGCGTCGATGTAGCACGGATGTTGATAGTACGGCGGGACGATGCGCAGGGCCGGCACACGGCGTTGTTCGAGCAGGCCCTTGAAGAGCACGTCGGTGGCTGAGGCCGTGGTTGTCGCGGAATATTGCGGGTACATCGGGAAGACGACGAGCCGATCGACGCCGGTGCGGATCAATTCGTCGAGCGCCTTGGCGACGGGCGGATTGCCGACCTGCATACCAAAGCGAACGGGAACATTTGGAAAGCGGGCTTGCACGAGATCGGTTTGGCGCTTCGTCCAATGGAGCAACGGCGAGCCCGTAACCTTGTCCCAGATGCGCGCATACTTGGCGGCTGAGGCGGCGGGACGGCGCCACAAGATTAGTTGGAAGATCGCTGGCCAATACCACGGCGGATTCTCGATGACGCGTGGATCGCCCAAAAATTGCTTGAGATACGGACGAACGGCCTCCGGTGTCGGAGCGTCCGGCGTGCCGAGTTGAATGATGAGAACGCCGAGCATGGGAAATGTCAGCCGAAGTAGGAATGGAAAACGTTTAGCCGCTCGCCTTTGGCGAGCACGAGCGCGGCGCGTTTCGATTTGAAGGCGCCGCCCCCGCGCTCGCCAAAGGCGAGCGGCTAAACAAGATTCGTTACGCTTTCTTCTTGCAGCCGGGGCCTTCTTTGGCGTCCTGTTTCTCGGTGATGTGCCCATCGCCGGCGGCCTTGATGGCGGTCGAACGCTCGGCGTTCATCGGCGTGTAGTGCTGCCATTGCGCGGGCACGTTGGCCTCGGCGAAGATCGCTTCGACCGGGCATTCCGGGATGCAGGCTTCGCAGTCGATGCAGTCTGCCGGATCGATGTAAAGTAGTACGTCGTCTTGATAGAAGCACTCGACCGGACAGACCGCCACGCAATCGGTGTATTTGCAGTCGTGACACGGTTCGCAAACAGTATGCGTCATGTTTCCCACCCGTTTCCAGCCCAGCCCGCCGCTGAAATGTGTATGTACAAAAACCCACCTGCGGGGTGGTGGGGTGATTTCTTCTCTTATCGTAGTATCGGTAGCGAAATAATGAGGAAATGTCCAGTCGAGAAAATCAACTCCGTTTAGCCGCTTGCCTTTGGCGAGCGCGGTCGGCGATTGGGCGTGAACCGCAGGCCGCGCTCGCCGAAAGCGATCGGCTGAATGAGAGCATCGATTCCGCTAAGGCAACACCTTGGTTTTCGTGTCATTGCCTGGCGTGCCGTCGCCCGGCGTGATGCGGATGCGGTAGTTGCCGTTGCCCGTAAAAGAGCCTTGCACGGGGAAGGTTCCAGCCGCCGGGATCATGGGGATTGTGGTCGGATCGATGATGGGAATGGGCGTCCAAACACCGAGGACGAACTTCTCGAGGTGCCAGGTCCGCCCGCCGCCGGCGGGGTATACGGCTAGGCCGTTGTTCTTGATCGTCGCCTTGACTTTGGCGCCGACCTTCGACGGGAAGCTGACTTCCAAATCAGGCATGGCGATGGCAGGCATGATGAACGGCTGCGAATCATTGACGTTGTTCGGCGGCGCGTCGCCGGGACTTACGAAGGCTTTATAGCTGCCTGGCGCGAGCGGGATCGGCAGAAACATTCTCGTGTCGCCGGCGTTCAGAGCGCCAATCGCGCCGTGATCGATAATCGGACCGCCCGGCAGCTTTTGCGTCTTCAGCCGCGTGCCTGCGGGAGCGTTGGCGGAGCCGATGTTCTTCACCTTGATCGTCGCCTTGCCCGAAGCCACGAGGACGGGCAGGATGTCGTGATCGATGAACGTTCCGACGTTGAAGTTCTGGTTATCGTTGAAATGGTACGGGGCGGCATCGCCTGCGTCGATGAAGGCTCTGTACGAGCCGCCGACAAGCGGGATTGGCAGAAAAACTTTCGTGTCGCCTGCGTTTAGCGCGCCGACCGGGCCGTGATCGATAATCGGGCCGGCCGGCAGCTTTTTCGTCTTGAGATGAGCTCCGGCGAGAGCGTTTGCCGATCCGATGTTTTTGATTTTGATCGTGGCCATACCGCCGACGACGGAGACGGGCAGGATGTCGCGATCGATGTAGACAGGCATGACGAAGGCTTCGCTATCGTTGCCATTCAACGGCGGGGCGTCGCCGGGTGTGACCATCGCTTTATAAAGGCCAGGCGCTAGCGGGATCGCCGGGAACACTTTCGAGGCGCCGACGGCCAAGGCACCGATCGGACCGTGATCGACGAGCGGGCCGGCTGGGAATTTTTTCGTTTTCAGATGCGCGCCGGCGCCAGCGTCTGCCAGGCCGACGTTCTTGATCTTGATCGTCGCATGGCCAGCTGATACGAAGATCGGCAGCACGTCGAAATCCGCAAGCGCGGCAGCGGCGACAGCGAATAAGCGTTGATCGTTCGCACTGTGCGGAGCAGCGTCGCCTAATGTCACGAAAGCACGGTAGTTGCCCGCTGGCAGAATTAGGCCGGCGAGCGGATGGATCGCGTTGACCGCCAAAGCGCCGATCGGGCCGTGGTCAACGAGTGGTCCGCCGGGGAGTTTCTGCGTCATCAGGTTTCGGCCGGCTGCCATCGGGGCCGTGCCGACGTTCTTGATCCTGATCCATACCTTGCCCGCCGCGAACCCGACAGGCAGCACGGCGGCATCGGAATACGATGCACCGGTGATCGAGAATAGTCGCTTGTCGTTGAAGTCATACGGCAAGTCGTCATCGGGCGTGATGAATGCGACGTAGTTGCCCGGCGCCAGGCCAATTAGGAAAAACGTTTTGACGCTGTAATGAAACAACGGCCCGATCGGTCCCATGTCTTGTGGCAACGAACCCAGGGCGAGCTTCTTGACGAACAGCCGTCGGCCGAAGTTGTTGCTCACATGGCCCAGGTTCTTCACCCTCACCATCGCATTTGAGCCGACCGTGAAGACCGGCATCACCGCCAGGTCGCGCATGAACGGAAAATCCGGCGGCAGCGGACTGGGGACGTCGTCCCACAGTATCTCCGGCGCCGGCGGCGGAATCAACTCGCCCTCGGTCGGCAGATTTTGCTCACCGGGCATGTCGGTATCGCCAGGAATCTTGCCTTTGTCTTTGTCGTTTGAAAAGTTGAACGTGAAGGTCTCGACTGTGGGAGCCGAGTAAACGTGTTCGCCGTCCTCGGTTTTCTCGGGGACAAGCCAGCAGTCTTTCGTTTTGAATTGCAGCCATTTCTGCGTCGGCGAACTCGCCCAGATTCGCATTCGGCTGGCAGCGACCAGTTCGTCCTTGTGCTTAACATCGAGTTCCTTGCCTGCTTCGATTTCAAAACTCAGGGCATCGGTCGTTTCCGCGGGATTGTCGGGAATCCAGACCCAGCCGCCTTCTTGCGGAGCGCGGAATTGCAGGAACACGGTCAACGTGTCGCCGGTTTCGTTGCGGATTTTTAGGACGCGCTTGTTCTGCAACGTCACGTCGTCCTTGTCGCCGAATGCCGGCTTGTCGGGTTTCGGATCATCCTGAGCGCCGGCAGACGATGCCGACAGAGCAAGCGCGATGATGAAAATTCCAAAGGGTTGTAAGACGCGTTTCATGATGGTGGACCTCCAATTGAGAAATGCGGACGTGTCGATATTATTCTACGGAACGCGACAGTTTCCGCGTGATGGACTTGCATGATCATTTTGACGATTCGCATGACGTTTCGCGAATCCATCAGGCGAAGCGTGATGGATTCGGTGGCCGACTGAAATCCCAGCGACAGCCGTCGCGCGGATGCGTAAGATGACCAGACGACGGATGCCGACTTTACATAGCAAATACGCAATCGGCGTTGATGCTTGCGCGGGAAGTTGGTTCGCCGTTGCAGTTCCCAAGGTGGCTGACATGAACGCACATCTGCCGTTGTTTGTTCGACGACGTGACGGCAGCCAGGTTCCGTTTGACGCCGACTGCATTTGCCAATCGCTCTACGAAGCCAGCTCAAGTCTCGGTGACGCCAACACGTTCTTGGCCCGCGAGCTTACGGATATCGTTGTTCATTTTTTGGCCCGCGAAGATTGGCCTAGCGTGCCAACCACGGTGCAGATCGTGGAGTTCGTCGAAAAGATCGTCCGCGAGGCCGGCCAACCAGGGCTGGCGCGGACTTATGGCGACCTCCAGCGCGATACGGAATGCGTGACGCTTCGCGCCGACGTGCCGGTCACGGTTGCACGCTCGGATCGCGGCGACCAGCTGATCGCCAGCTGCTTTACCGCCTTCGGAAGGGACACGATTTTTTCGCGCGATGTATCCGCTGCGCTCGAAGATGGCATGATCCGCGTTTTGTCGCCGGTCGCGCCGACGGCGCTGACAAGCCTCGTGCTCGACACGCGCCAATTCGCCGAGTTGCCGTGGTGGGCCGACTTCGCCAACTGGCGCGACGGCGGCGGGGCGTGCTGGATCGTGGACGGCCCCGAATGGCTGTGCACCGGCCAAATGAACCCGGCGTTCACGTCGCACCTGTGCGAGCGATTGTTGGCCCTACCGACTTTCGCCGACCGCTCTGTCGAACTGCATCTCAACACCCGCGAACCGCCCGCTTGGGCGCAGCCGTTTCCCGCTCGTCCGCTTTTCAACAGCGACGACGAGGTCAACGCTGCCGATCGCGGCAGCTTTCTCGATAGTTTGCTCGAACGCTGGAAAGCGCTCGACGCCACGCGCCCGCCGACGATCGCCTGGCATCTCGATCGCGCCGCCTTCGACGACGATCTACGCCGCCGTCGGCTCATCGCGCTGCTTCGCCAAGCACTGCATGGCCGAGCCGTGCGCTTTGTCTTCGACCGTCCCGATATCGCTGTCGCACTGAGCGAAGGCCTCGACCGCAAGACGCCCGGTTCGATCATCGACGTGGCGCTTGATCTTACCGCGCTGATTCGCAACCCCCACAAGCGTGTCGATGCCGTGATGTTTCTGCAAAAACTTCCGAGCCTGGCGCGGCTAGCCGTCAGCGTGGTTCGGCAAAAACAAGCGTATCTGAAGAAGCACGCGAAGAATACGCTGCTCACGTCGGCGTTCACCATTGACCGCGCTGTCGGTGTAATCGCACCGCTTGGCCTGGACCACGTCGTGCACGCTTTGACGGGCGAACGCCTCGCGCGCAGCCCCCTATCGCTCGATTTTGCCGAGCGTATTCTGCGAACGCTTAGAACGACTTTGGACGCCGCCGCCCGGACGTCCAACGTTGAACTGCGGATCGACAGTCCGCTCGCCCTCGCCGGCTCGGACCTGTCCGCCGCGGATGAGACGCTGCCGATCGATCAGCAACTCACGATCGCCGGCAAGCTGCACGCCGCCGCCGGTGGAGGCACAGCGATGCTGCTGCTCGAAGCCGATCGCGAACCCGACTGGGACGCGCTCGCCCGTCACCTCGCCGCCGCCTGGGAGGCCACCGATGTCCGCCGCGTCACGCTACGCCGAGCCGTTAAAGATGTGAGGCAAGCGGAATTAGCGTTATGACCAATTCCACAAGCGACGATTCCGTTTAGCCGCGACGCGCCAGCGGAGCGCGGACGCATTTATACGACGCGAGGCACCGCCCCGCTTACTTCAGCCGCTCGTGCCAGGCATCGAGTTGCCACGCGACCTGGGCGGGGGCGGTCGAGCCATAGCTTTGAAACGCGGCCAGGGCGTTGGCGACCCCGAGGACCGCCCCGACTTTGCCGCTTAGGCCCGGCTGGATCGCGTCAAATGTTTCCGGAGCCAGGTCCGACAGTCGACAGCGGCGCTCCTCGCATTGCCGAATCAGCTTGCCGACCGCTTCATGAGCCGAGCGCAACGGCACGCCTTGCTTGACGAAAAACTCCATCAGTGTCGTTGCGTCAAGGTAGCCGGTTTCGATTCGGCTCGCGATCACCTCGCGGCGGAACGTCGTCCCGCGCACCAACGCAGCGGCGAGTTCGAGCGAGGCCGACACCGTATCAAATGCGTCAAACAACGCCTCTTTATCCTCCTGCAAATCGCGGTTGTAAGCAAGCGGCAGGCCCTTGACGAGCAAAGTCAGCTGCGTCAACGCCGCGGCGACGCGCGCCGACTTGCCGCGGATAAGTTCGAGCACGTCCGGGTTTTTCTTGTGCGGCATGATGCTCGAGCCCGTGCAGAACGCATCGGGCAGGTCGATGAAGTTGAACTCCGTCGTTGACCACAGAATCCACTCTTCGGCCCAGCCGGCCAGGTGCAATGCGATGAGCGAAAGGTCGAAGACGAATTCGAGCACGAAGTCGCGGTCGCTGGACACGTCCAGGCTGTTCGCCGCCACGGAATCGAAGCCCAACTCCTTTCGCACGAATTCGCGATCGATCGGCAACGACGTGCCCGCCAGCGCCGCGGTGCCCAGCGAAAGCACATTGACTCGCTTGCGGCAGTCGGCGAGCCGTTGGCGATCACGCTGATGCTTTTCGACATACGCCAAAAAATAGTGCGGCACCAGCACGGGCTGGGCACGTTGGAAGTGCGTGTATCCCGGTATCACCAAATCGCGATGCGCTTCCGCGTTGGCCAACAGCGCTCGCTGCATTTCGAGCAAGCGGGCGTCGATCACGTCGATGGCGTTGCGCGTCCACAGCTTGACGTCGGTAATAACCTGATCGTTGCGGCTGCGTCCGGTGTGCAGCTTGCGGCCAATGTCGCCGAGCCGTTTGATGAGCGCTTGTTCGATGTGCGTGTGGATGTCTTCGAGTTTGACGGAATAGGAAAATTCACCGCGTTCGATTTCCGCTTGAATATCCGCAAGGACGCCAACGATGGCCTGAGCTTCATCGGCGGTGAGCAGACCGACATGAGCGAGCATGCGAGCATGAGCCTGGCTGGCGAGGATGTCTTCGCGATAAAGGCGTTGATCGAAGCTGATCGATTCCGTGAATAGCTCGACGCGATTGTCGGTCTCGCCGGTGAAACGTCCGCCCCAAGTTTTCTGCTGTGACACAGGGATTCCTCGAATTCGATTCGTGAACGATGCCAAGCGGTATCCTACGAATCGATTCAAGCATAGCCATGCCGGATTTCGCGCCGGTCAGAGCCGCGCACGCAGTAAGCGGTTTGGGAAAGTCCGCTTACTGCGTGCGCGGC
>CAMAUE010000100.1 GCA_945861245.1 Singulisphaera sp. GP187 | reverse complement strand
TGGTAGGTTTCCTTGTCGTTGAGCGGGACCGACTGGATGCCGAGCTTGAGGAGCTGATAGGTGCGTGGTTCGCGCTGTTTGATTGAATCAAGATCCTCCGTCATCCCAGGGGTTCGGAGTACCTCACCCCTGGGCTTGAGACGTGTTTTGCGGAGGAGCTTGAGCGTGTTCTCGACGACGGTGAGCGTGCGCAGGCCGAGGAAGTCCATCTTGAGCATGCCGACTTTTTCGAGATCGCCCATGACCCATTGCGTGGTGATGATGGAATCGCCCGACTTTGTGCCGTCTTTGCGGGTGATTTTTTGCACGGGGACGTAATCGGTGATCGGCCCATTGGCGATGACGACGCCGGCGGCGTGCGTGCCGACGTTGCGGTTCGTGCCTTCGAGCTTGATGGCGATGTCGATCAGCCTGCGGATCTCGGCGTTGCTCTCGTACTCCCGCCGAAGGTCGGGGCTTTGTTCGAGCGATTCGGGCAGACTGATGTTGAGCACTTTCGGCACCATGCCGGTCAGGCGGAGGACGTGATCGAGCGGCACGTCCATCACCCGACCCACGTCTTTGATCGCCGCCTTGGCCGCCATCGTGCCAAATGTGGCGATCTGGGCGACGGAGTTCTCGCCGTACTTTTCGCGCACGTAGGCGAGCACTTCCTCACGGCGATCCTGGCAGAAGTCGATGTCGATATCGGGCGCTTCCGAGCGATTCGGATCGAGGAAACGCTCGAACAGCAGGTCATATTCGAGCGGACAGACCTGGCTCAGCTTGAGCACGTAGCTGACGATGGCGCCACAGGCCGAGCCACGCGCGCCGGCGGGGATGTCGTTGGTGATGGCGAAGCGGACGAAATCCCACACGATGAGGAAATAGCCTGCGAAGCCCATGCGGCAGATGATGCCGATCTCGAGTTCAAGCCGTTGCTTGGCCGCGTCGAAGCGAGCTTGTGTTTCGGGCGGCGCATCGGGGCCATAGCGTTCGATTAGGCCGATCTCGCAGAGTTCGCGCAGGTAGGCCTCGGGCGTTTTCTTCGCCGGCGGCGTGAAGACGGGGAAGTGGCGCTTCTTAAAGTCGAGGTTCAGATCGCATTTATCGGCGATCTCCTGGCTGCGTTTGACTGCGGCTTCCTGGCCAGGGAAGAGCTTATACATCTCAGCCGGCGGACGGACGTAGAACTGATCGCTGCCATAGCGCATGCGGTTCTCGTCCTTGATGTGCCGGCCCGTATTGATGCAGAGCAGCACGTCATGCGCGAAGTTGTCGTCTTGCCTCAGATAGTGCGCATCGCTCGTCGCCACCAGCGGAATGCCGAGGTCGTTGGCGATGTCGATTGCGCCGTCGGCACAGCGTTTCTGGATGTCGAGGCCATTGTTCTGGATTTCGACGTAGAAGTTGTCCTTGAAAATCTTGTGGAACCAGATTGCCGTCTCGCGGGCCTTGTCCATCTGGTCGAGCAGGATGTAATCGCTGAACTCGCTGGAACAGCATCCCGACAGGCAGATCAGGCCTTCGCTATATTGTTCGAGCACTTCCTTGTCGATGCGTGGGATGTAGTGAAAGCCTTCCAGATACGCGATCGAGCCGAGCTTGATGAGGTTGTGGAAGCCCTTGATGTTCTGCGCGAGCAGCGTGAGGTGGTAGCCCGATTCGCCACGTTTTTTCATGGTGCGATCGGTGCGATGCGTCGGCGCGACGTAGGCCTCATAGCCGACGATCGGGTTGATGCCGGCCTTGACGCATTCCTGGTAGAACTCGATCGCGCCAAAGAGATTGCCGTGATCGGTCATGGCGATGGCGTTCATGCCGAGGTTCTTGGCCAACGCGACCAATTCCGGAACCCGGCTCGCGCCATCGAGCAAGCTGTAGTGAGTGTGGCAGTGGAGGTGTACGAAAGGGGAAGTCATTAGTCCTTGGTCCTTAGTCCTTGGAACTTAGTTCGTTCGTCATTAGCTCTCGGGCATTTTGCTAAGTTCAAAGCTCTAAGTTCCAAGGACGAATTCAAGCATACGCCGTCGGGTTCAGCAGCGAGCCGAGCTGGCGGTTGACGATGCGGAAGTCGTCGTCGCTCATGACGGGCGTTGACGGTTCGGTCGGCAGCGCCCGATCCAGTTGTACCCAACTCTTACAGCCGGCGTATGCGGGGGTTTCGGTAAGCTCGTGAACGTGCTGGGAACGATGCACGCGCACAACCAAGAGATTGATGCCTGGCTCACGATAATTATAACGTTTTCGCACCGTGTCTTCCGATAGACAATGCAGATGCGACAGCAGCAGAGCCGGCAACTCGTCGCGAATTTGATAGATGCCCGTCACCTCGGCCCACAGCTGCAAGCGCACGATTCCCGTCAGCGGTTTGTTCGCTTCGACTACCGCGAGCAGGGGTTTCGCATCGTCAGCGATGCCGTCGTGCTGCTGATGCACATAGGTGGGGTAGAGCCAAAAGCGCGTCTGTTCGACGACAAACTCGCCCGCCGATTCGGCGATGCCACCCTTGCGCAACAGGATCGCTTGTTGGCCAAGTGCCAGCGCTTCGCAGACGACGGCCCATTCCTTCAAGGCGTGTTGCAGCATGGCATTCTCCCGTTTAGCCGCTCGCCTTTGGCGAGCGCGGACGCGGTGTATCAACTATGTTCCGCGAAGCGCCCGGATCACGCTCGCCAGAGGCGAGCGGCTAAACATTCCGTGATTCGCTCCGCAATTCACGCAACATCAGGTCCGTCACGGCGGCGAGCGGCGACTTATTCTCGTAGAGCACACGATAGACTTCGTCGCAGATCGGCATGTCGATGCCGCGGGCCTGGGCTTGCTCGTGTACACTCTTCGCGGTGAAGATTCCCTCGACGACCATCGCCGTGCCCGCCTGAATTGCGCTGAGCGTTTCGCCGCGAGCAAGGCGTTCGCCGACGTTGCGGTTTCGGCCATGCTTGCTGATGCAGGTGGTGATGAGGTCGCCCATGCCCGCGAGGCCCGAGAAGGTATGTACGTCGGCGCCTTGCGAAACGCCGAACCTCGCCATCTCCGCCAGGCCGCGTGTGAGCAGCGCCGACTTGGAATTGTCGCCGAAGCCGAGTCCGTCGTTGATTCCGGCGGCGATGCCGATGACGTTCTTGAGCGCGCCGGCGAGTTCGACGCCGAGCAAGTCGTCGTTGGTATAGACGCGGAAGCGGTCGGTCGAGAACCGCATCTGAATCCGTTTCGCCAAATCGCTATCATCTGCCGCGACGACGAGTGTGGTCGGCAGTCCGCGTGCCACTTCCTCGGCATGGCTCGGTCCGCTGAGTGCCGCCACCGCGCGCGGGCCGAGTTCCTCACGGGCGATTTCGGTCGGTCGGCGGAAGGTGCCGATCTCCAGGCCCTTCGCCAAGCTGACGATTGGCACGCCGGCAGGTATCGCCGACGCAATCCGCCGTAGTGTCGCACGCAGGTACGCCGTCGGCACGCCGAGAATCAGCAACTCCGCACGATCCACGGCGGCGGCGATGTCGGTCGTAAGCTCGATGCTCTCCTGTATGGCGACGCCCGGCAGCAGGCGAGTGTTTTCGCGCGAAGCATGCCAGTCCGCGTGCTCCGTCCTGGCGCTCCAGAGCGACACGCGATGTTGCGGATTCTGGGCAAGAATCATCGCCACAGCCGTACCCCACGCCCCGGACCCGAGTACCGCGAATCGTGTCGGCATGTGAGCATCTCTGAATGAAAAAAACGCTCCAACTTGCGAGCGCAGAGATGAGACAATGGCGAGCCTAGCCGCGTAAGCGGCAGGTTGACGCAGCCATCAACCTGCCGCTTACGCGGCTAGGCTCGCCCAAGCGTGAATGGCCGCTCCCCCATCATCTCTCCCAACCTTCCCGATCATTATAGGCCGCATCGTTTCACAGCCCAATTCGACATTTGACGGTTTTGTTAAAAACATCCAAGTTCCGATTGCCGACAAGCCGATGATGAAACTACATAGGTCGCGGGAGCGACTTCTCATTTCCGCAACGAGCGCGAATGATCGCGCGACGAAATGTCAAGGCCGCCTCAGCCGCTACTTAGGGCTGGGGATGATACGAATTTCGCACCGGAACGTTACAGGGAGGTTCTTGCATGGCTGCACAACTTCGAGTTTATTCACCGACGATGGAAACCGCTATCGAAGAAACGCAGGATCCATCGATCAACATCCGTCTCGGCGATCTGCTGCCAATCATCGCCTATGCGCGACGGAACAACTACCTTTGGCTCCAAGATTTTCTGGAGGACGAGGTCACCGTTACGTCCGACCTTTACGACGTGATCCGATCGTTCTACTCCGCCCAGCGTCCCTCGGCTTAACGGCGTCTCTCCGAGCCTGAGCGCCAGCGAAGGGCCCCGCAGTGCCCTTCGCTGGCGCTCAGGCTCGGAAGTTGGTCAAAATCCCGATCACTCTCGGCGAGTACGGACCGCACGCAACACGTGTCGTGTCCGAACTCGCCGCACGAATTTCCGACGCCCACATTTCACAATTCGTGTCTGTCCAAACTCCGCGTAAGCTAATAACCTTTCAGCGTTCGCATGGATTTCCCTGTGCGCGAAATGCCCAGCCGTAACATCCTTCCCACACCGTCTGGACCACGCAACCTCTATGGCCAATCGACTCAAACAATTGCTCCGTGAAAACAAACTCGTCCGCGTCTTCGGGCTGGGCCAAATCTGCCATCCGAAGATCATCGACATCATCGGCATGCAGGGCGGCTACGACGCCGTCTGGCTGGATCAAGAGCACGCCGGCCTGACGCTGCCGCAAATCGAGCACGCTTGCCTGGCGGCGCGGGCGACGGGCATCGAATCGTTCGTGCGGCTCGCACCGACCGACTATGCCACGGTGATGCGTCCGCTCGAAGCCGGCGCCGGCGGGATCATGGCGGCGCAAGTCAAGAGTGCTGCCGAGGCCGAACAGGTTATGCACTGGGCCAAGTTCTATCCCCGCGGCATGCGCGGCGTCAATGGCTCCGGCGTCGATGGTCGCTATGCCACGGTGCCGATGAATGATTACATGCAGCGTGCCAACGATGACACCTTCGTGGCGATTCAGATCGAGCATATCGACGCGGTCAACGAAGTCGAGGCGATTGCCGCGCTGAAAGATGTGGACGTGCTGTTCGTCGGCCCGGCCGATCTGGGGCAGTCGATGGGCATCGTCGGCGATTGGGAACATCCGCTTGTTTGGCAGGCGATCGAGCGCGTAGCGAAGGCCGCCGCCGCGGCTCGAATCCAGTGGGCGATCTTGCCACGCAACGCCGCCTATGCCAAGCGCTGCGTCGATCTGGGTTGCAAGATGCTCTCCGTCGGTTTGGACGTCTGGGCCGTGCAGCGAGGCTTGAAGGCGTTCTTGGCGGAGTTTGAAGCGATATCCTGAGCTGTTTTCCGCTTGCGGCTTAGCGCTCAGAGTATCCCAGTCGAGCGCTAAGCCGCAAGCGGAGAAAACAAAAAGAGACATGTGCAATGCAATACGACATCGGTATGGTCGGCCTTGGCGTCATGGGCCGCAATTTGTTGCTGAACCTCGCGGACCATGGTTTTCGCGTCATCGGCCTGGACACCGATCCCGGTAAGGTGCAGGCGCTGAAGACGGAAGGCAACCGCGACACGGTGGACGCCACGCTCGACGCCAAAGCGTTCCTGACGGCACAACGATTGCCGCGGGCGATCATCCTGCTCGTTCCCGCGGGCAAGGCGGTGGATGCCGTCATTAATAAACTCGCGCCGAACCTGAGCCAGGGCGATCTGCTTATCGACGCAGGCAATTCGCACTTCAAAGACACCGACCGCCGCTACAACGAACTCGCCGCGAAGGGACTCAATTTCTTCGGCATGGGCGTATCCGGCGGCGAAGCGGGTGCACGCGGCGGCCCCGCGATGATGCCCGGCGGCCCGCGTGCCGCCTACGATCGCGTCAAGCCAATGCTCGACGCCATCGCTGCCAAGGTCAACGGCGATCCGTGCGTCGATTACATCGGTTCCGGGTCGGCTGGGCATTATGTCAAAATGGTGCACAACGGCATCGAGTACGGCATCATGCAGCTCCTCGCAGAAGTGTACGACATCCTCCATCGCGGCGCCGGGCTGACGAATCCCGAACTGGCCGACCTTTTTCAAAGCTGGCATGATGGCGAACTCAATTCGTTTCTCGTCGAGATCACCGCGAAGATTTTTCGCAAGCTCGATCCGAAGACCGGCAAGCATCTCGTGGATGTGATCCTAGACGTCGCTCGCCAAAAGGGCACGGGCAAGTGGACCTCGCAAGAAGCGATGGACCTGCAAGTGCCGCTGATGACCATCGACGCAGCCGTGTCGTCGCGCGACATCTCTGCGTATGACGTGGAGCGCATGCAAGCGAGCAAAGTCTATGCGGGTATCGGCACGAATTGGTCCGGCGATCGGGCCGCGCTGCAAACCATCGCACGCAACGCCACCTATGCCGCGGTGCTGTTGATCTACGCTCAGGGTTTCGCGATGCTGCGTAAGGCATCGACGACGTACAGCTTCGGCCTGGACCTGGGCACGATCGCCAAGATTTGGCGTGGCGGGTGTATCATCCGCTCGACGATGCTGGAGACGTTCCGCACCGCCTTTGCCGAGCAACCCGACCTGCCGAACCTGCTGCTCTCGTCAAAGATCGCGCCGGACCTCGCGCGATGCCACACTGGACTGCGTTCGCTGATCGCGTCGGCTATCACCCTCGGCATTCCCTGTGCGGCGTTGATGAACTCGCTCGCTTACTTCGACGCCTACCGCTCCGCGCGATTGCCGATGAACCTGACGCAAGCTCAGCGCGATCTCTTCGGCGCTCATACCTACGAACGCATTGACGAGAAGGGGACGTTCCACACGAAGTGGGAGGAGTGACGCTAAGTCAAGTTCAAGCCGAGCGGGTGAGGTACTCCGAACCCCTGGGATTCGTCATCGCGAGCATCCATCCCAGGGGTTCGGAGTACCTCACCCACTGGGCTTGAAACGCCTATACGCCGCGCTGGATCGCTTGGGCCAAATCGATGCGCTGGGCATCGGGCAGATGGTCGAATCGCTCCGCGTGACACGTCAGCACCAACAATTGCAACGGCCCGGTGGGATGTGGGCCGTGCTCCTCGCCCTTGGCGGCTCGCGTAATGATGTCGAGCATGCGGCGATGTTTGAGCGAGTCGGCATGGGCGAGCGGGTCGTCGAGAATCGCGACCATCGATTTGCCGTGCGCGAGCAGACCGCCGACTGCGAGCCGGATTAGAATGCTAAGCTGCTCCTGCGTGCCAAACGATTCGTGTTCAAACCCGACCATTCCACTCGCATTGCTCGGATTCAAGCCGCCGGGCAGAAGTTGATCGCCGAACTCCAGCGAGGCATAGTCAGCGACACCAAGCTGGCGGGTCCACTGCATGACGCGATCGTTGATCGGGCCGACGTTCCGGCGCACCTGCTCTTGCCTCACCTGCTCGAACACGGTCTTGAGATGCTTGTGCGACTCGGCGAAGAGGCGTTCGCGGTCGAGTTCGCGTTGTAGATCGTTGACCGCCTGCTCGGCCTGGACGCGCTTCTGGTGCAGGCCTTCGGTGCCGGCGAGCATCGTATGCAGCCGAACGAGCGTGGTTTCGTTGTCGCGCAGGCGGCGACTGCGTTGTTCGCGGGCATTCTGGGCAGCTTGGTAGCGTCCTTCGATCGAACGTTCTTCTTCCGTGAGAATCGTTTCGCGCACGCTCTTCTCGGACTCCGCCAATCGCGTCAGGGCCTTGGCGACGGCATCGGTCAGGGCGGCTTGGTCTTGGCGTGCGGTGATCTCGGTGGCGGAACGCAGTTCCGCAGTGAGTTGGATGACGCGATCGCGGCCCTTCTGATGGGCTGATTGCTCGGACTGAACCATGCGATCCGCCTGATTAGCCGTCTCGCGGATTTCGTCCAGGCGGTTCTTGGCCTCGCGCTCGGCAGTCTCATGTTTAGCTTGAAGCTCGTCGATCTCGCCCTGGTTGGCTATCCATTCCCGCAGCTCCGGGCGACGCGCTCGAACCGCCTCGGCCTGTTCGCGGAGCCGACAGAGCTTCGCCTCCATCGCGGGCACGCCTTCGGGAGCTGTTTTGTTCGAAGTATCGCGAAGCTTTTTAAGTTCCTTGGTCCAGGCTTCCGCTTCCGTTCGGCGTGCGACGAGGTGATCGATGGCGTTCGCCGAATCCGCGTCGAGTCCGGCCAAGCGGATGGCATCGCGATAGATTCGGTCGAGTTCGCTCAATTCGCGTGCAGACTTTTCCAGGTCGAGGTTCTCTTGGACGCGTCCAATACGGATGTTGGCCCAATCGCCGAGTTGGAGGTGTGCCTTCTGGCGGATGAGCCATTGGTCGGCGCCGTCCGTCTGCAACGTAATTGCTATAGGCATGTCGGCGTCGAGCGTAATCGTGCCGGCGAGCGGTTGCTGCGCTTCGATGACGATGCGTATTTCCGCCGCTTGGAGTTGAGCACGCAGCGTGATCGCCTGCTCGCGATTCTGTCGCAGTCGATCGATCTCCGCTTGCGTGACTGCGGGGAACTCACGTAGCTTCGTTTCGATCTCGGCGATGCGGCTCGCGATTTCACGAATGCGAGCGAGACTCGCTTCGAGCATCTCGGCTTGGGCTACGTGATTGAGCAACGCCACGCGATCGTCGATGCCGGCACGCGACTGCTGCTGGTTCGCCGCGGCGCGTTCCTCGGTTTCCACGGTTTCGCGTGCCTTGGCGAAGGCGGCCTGTGCGACACTCAGTCGCTCCGCAAGGATATCGCGCTCGCGCTCGGCATCGCGAAGATCGTGCTCGATTTTGGCTTTCTTCCGGTCCGCCTTCTCCCATTCCACCAATTGTTGCTGGGCCGACACTACATGGCGTGCTTCGGCATCGCGATGCTTGGCCGCGCCCTCGTGTTGCGATCGACGAATCGTAATCGCCTCGCACTCTTTGACGATGGCGCCAAATTCGCGCTCGGCTTCATCCAGGCTGCGCCGCAGGTCGGGCTTTTGCGCGAGCGCTTCGTCGTACTCCTTCAACGCCTTCTCCGCCGCGAGCCAATCCTGCTCGATCCTGCCACGAATAGCAAGCGAGTCATTCAGCTTCGTTTGAAGATCGCTGACAGGCGAGTTCTTGCTGTCCTTCATCAATGGCGTGAACCAGCGATCGCAGGCCTTCTTGAGCTTGTCGAGGAAAGCGAGATCGCGCCCGGTGATCATCGAGCCGAGCACGCCTTCGAGCGATTTTTCAAGTTGAAGATCGAGCTTGTCGGGCAGCGCGACCTCGCCTTGCTCAAGCCACATCAATTGAAACAGGCCGCTTGTCGATTTCTGCACACCGATAATCTCGCGCACCTTGGCGTTGGCGTCTTTTCCTTGCGCGAGGACGTTCCATCCCGCTGGCGATTGTTGATGCAGCTTGGCGAAACCGTCCTTCGTCTTCGCGAAGGCTTTTTCGACGCGGTAGTGCTGGGCGTCGATCTCGATCTCGACGGCGACATAAGGCATCCCACCGGTTCGACGAGGGATCGCTGAGAGAATCTCGCTGGCGCTGGAATTGTGATCGAAGTCGAACAGGCAGCAGCGCAGGGCATGGACGAGGCTCGATTTGCCGGTCTGATTCGGGCCATGCATGACGACGACGCCGTCGGCGATATCGCGGAGGGCGAGCGATTCGATGCAGGTCCAGTTGCGAATTTCGATTGCGCGAATCTTCATTGCTGCACCTCGTGAGCGAATCGGTACAAGAGCAACAGCGATTGCCGAGCGATTTCGCATGTTGGACCGTCGGCGCTTTCGCTTTCGGTTTTCAGGCGATCGTAAACGAGGCGCACGATGCCATCACCGGCGAAATCGCGCAGCTCGGTGTCGCTGGGTTCGGCGTGCAGTCGGCTAGCATCGAGGTCGAACCAGCGATACTGCGTGAGAACGCCGCCCTGGCCTCCCGAGAGCGTTTGGTCCAGCTCGTCGAGTCGCATGCGTGCGCTCGCCGGCAGTGTACCAACGAGGTGTAGGCGTAATAGCTGCCGATCGCGCTGTTCGCGATGGGCGAGGTCGTTGATAAGCGTGGACAGGTCGGCTTCATCGCGCAGCGTAAAGGTTTCGTCGCGCCACTCGAACGTCGTCGTGTCGATTTCCTCAATCACGGGCGGGGCGCCGACGTGCACGATCTCGACGATCAGCGCTCGGCCACGCCCGTCGTCGCCGAAGTTGTCCGCCGACGACGCCGACGAATACGCCGACCAGCCGATGCCGAACTCCGGCGCATCGCGAAATCGCATCGGTTCATGCACGCCAGGGTAGACGGTGCGGATGACGCCGGCGCGGTCGGCATGGCGCGACGGGCTATGCCAATGGCCGAGTGCAAGGTAATCCAAACCCTTCATTTCGGCGGTATGCCGATCGATGAGATGATCGTCGGGCGGCAAATTCGGGCGGTCGTTCAAGCTGCCATGAGCGAGACCGATGCGGATCGCGCTATCGCCCGGTGATCGAGCAGGGATCGTGCGCGTTGGGTCATCCAGGGAGTTCTTCGCTGTCAGCGGGCATGGATAAAGCATGCCGCCGGGAATCGCGACTGAGTTCGTATTGCGGAGGACGATGATGTTGCTGCTTGGCCCGATTCGGCTCCACGGCGGACGTTCGTAGACGCTGTCGGCGGTAAGCGGATCGTGGTTGCCCGGAATGATGTAAACGGGCAAACGGACCGATTCGAGCAGTTCGAGCGTGCGTCTTGCGGTTGCTCCGTCGATGTGGTTGTCGTCGAAGAGATCGCCGGCGATGAGCAGGAAATCGAGGCTCTTCGTCTGGGCAATGCGAATCATGCGATCGAGGGATGCGATGCGAGCTTCCTGCACGCGGCCGTTCGTCTCCGCCCCGAAGCGGGTCACGCGCAAACCGATGTGTAAATCTGCGGCGTGCAGGAAACGCATGGGGGACTCCAGGTTCGAGCTATCAGCTAAACAGAAAATCCAGCTGGGCAGCGGTTGAAGCAAAGCTGTGCTCCAGTTAGGCCATTTTACGAAATGGCGAGTAACTCTTCGCGGTGCGCCCGGGGTCCATCGTACTCGTGATTCATCGTATTAACACCGCGCGGGAAAAACTGTAAACATTTGGCAACACGATTCGTATGGCTGGGAATCGTGAAAATCGTGCAAACGAAACACAAACAATTGCCGATAAATAGGTTGTGGCCGGCCTGGAAAACAATCGCGATCAGGCACGGGAATTGCGATTGATTACAAACCGATGCAAATTGCGCCGCTGTGTAAACGAGGGAATCTCGTATGATCGAATTTCGTTGGGTCGTGTTTCTAACCCTATGGACACTCTTGGTCGGCCCGATTGTGGACTTCACAAATACATCGACAACCGCTCAGCCGACCGTCGCCAAAACTGCGACGCCGACGCACGCCAAGTCTGTCCGTTGAAGCGTCATCCCATACCGTCCCCCCTGCCCCTGGTTGGCGCCCTCCTTCCAGGGGCTTTTTTTTGACATTCCCGATGCGCTCAGTTCTTTTCCTCTTCGCGTTTCAGTCGTTCTTCCAACTCCACGTACGGCCTACGATAAAGCCACCACATCACCGCCAACGCTAACGCCAAGCAGATCGCGATAACCCAGGGCCAAACGTCGGCCATGGCGCGGGGCAGGAACGAATCGCTGTAGCGCGACAGCGGAATCAACGCGATGAGCACGCTGTTGTACAAGAAATGAAACGAAATCGCCGGCAGAATGCTGCCGCTGCGCACCGTCACCAAACCCAACGCAACTCCAAATACGAACGTCGGCACGAAGAGAAATACGTTCATGTGAAACAGCGCGAAGAAAAAGCTGCTCAGTAACACCGCATTCCGTGGTCGAAAACCGTGATGCAGCCCGCGCAGGATAAATCCGCGAAAGGCGATTTCCTCGCACAGCGCCGGCACGACAGCGAACGCCAGAAAGTAGCGCACGATCTCGGTCGCGCCGATCCCGTTGCCTTGCTGGATGCCGCGAAGGATTACGACAAGCGGATGCACGCCTTCCAACAGATGCGGAAACCAAACCGCCACGGCTTGCGACAGCCCCGTCATGGCGGGCAGGAGCAGCAACGCCAAGATAAACGCCTGAATCGTTTCGCGTCCCTTTGGCAGGCGGAGATAGATGCCGTCGCTGGGCTGCGTGTTGAGCAGCAGCACCATGAAGATCGCCGGCATGGCGACAAAAGCGAGTTGGCTGATCGCCGCCTGCACTTCAACTGACAAACGGTTGCCGAAACTCAGCGACAACCAGCGTAGGCCGAGCAACAAGGCGATGACGAAGAACGCTTGGCCGGTCGTCGGCAGCGGCTCCTTGTCGCGGAATAGGCTCTTTAGCCAAAGCATCAGATCGAGCCGTTCCGCCTCGCGAAACAGCACTTCTTCGCGATTAAATTGCACGATAGCCCAACGCAGCGCCAGCCAGCTGTACACCGCAATCGGAAACAGCACGGGAACGAAATAAGCCCAGGGCACATGGCTAAGGTCGGGCGCCGTCATCAATCGCTGCATCAACAGCGCAACACCCGTCACGGGTATGAGGCTATAAAGCGGATTGAGTTTCACGCCTGGCGCAAGCGTGAGGAAGATCAAAGGCATCGTCAGCACGAACATCGGCATCAAATAATACTGGCCCTCCTTGGAACTTCGCGCATATGCGCCAATCGCCAAGCTCAACGCACTGAAGAACGCCGACTGTGGCAGCGATAAGACAACGCACCAAAGTATCGCGACCGTTGAGATGCCGTCATTCGGAAGGTACTGCGAAAACTGCGCTGTCGTGATGCCCATGCTGAGCAGGTTGAGCAAAGCCGTGCCGGCACTGAAAATCCAAATCGTGAGGAACTTTCCCATCACGATCTCCTCGCGGCCCGCAGGAGTGATCAGAAGCGTCTCCATCGTGCCACGCTCTTTCTCGCCGGCACATAGATCTACCGCCGGATAAAGCGCGCCGGCAAGCGACCAGAGCACAAGCATGAACGGGAACACACGCACAATCAGATCGGCGATGTTCTCGTTGGGTGAAGCGACTGCAGCCTCGGTGGGCCAGCGAATCTCCAACGGATCGAGACGTTGTTCAGAGAGATTGAGCCGAGCCATGCGAACGCGGCGCAAATCCGCACGCCAGCCATCGAGCAACGGCGTCAGCCGACGGCGTGCCAGTCGGCCGCGATCGTCTCCGGGTCGCATCGTGATGGTGATCGGCGGGGCACATGCGCCATTGTCGTCCTGTGTGGAATCAAGGTTGACGAAAAAATCATCGCCGACGGTGATGACGAGATCGACCGTGCGTTCGTCGAGCCAGCGCGGGGTGTCGTGATCGATGAACTTGAGGACAAAGCGCGATTGCGAGGCCCATTCGCGGGCCTGCTTGCGTGGCACTTTGGAGTCGAAAATGGTGAATTCGCCGTCCTGGATGAAATGCGGATGTTCAAGACTAAGCCGACTCGCCTCGGCCAGTGCAACAGTCCCGCACCAAATGCCCATGCCAGGCGTGGCGCTGAGCCAGGTGAGCGTCGTGGCAGGACTTCGGCCTGCGTATGCTTTCGTGCGCGGTGGAAAATCCTTCTTGTCCGTGTTGCCCGTCACCACGCCGACGATGCTCGGCTGTTCCGCGAATCCCACGGCGAACTGCAGCACGGCAAAGCCCATCAGGGGATAGAGCACGAGCGGCAAACCGACGATCATCAACAGCGTACGCCGGTCCCGCAACTGATCGCGCATTTCTCGGAGCCAAATGGTGCGGACAATGGACCAACGCATGAGAAGAAATCCCAAAGGTGAGGTACTTCGAGCCCTTGGGACCATCCAAGGTGAGCCCAGGGGTTCGGAATACATCACCCTTGGGATTACATATCTTTGATTTCGAGTTTCACTTGAGTCCGCGACCGCCCCACATTTCGTCGTCGCCGAATGGGTGGATCGGCCCGCTCACCTTCGGTTTGGGCAGGCTTTTCAATATCGCCTCGGCCAAGAATACGTCCTGTTTCGTCGTGATCTTGATATTCGTGCTCGCGCCATCCACGAGATGCACGGTGTGCCCTGCGGCTTCCATCAACTGGGCATCATCGGTAATCGCGTTGCCCAGCTTCGCTCGCTGTTCGTAGGCGGCAAGCAGCCAATCGCGGCGGAAGACCTGTGGCGTCTGCGCTAACCACAGTCCTTGCCTCGGCATCGTCGCCGTGACCTTCTTTTCCGCATCGGCGTGCTTGACGGTATCGGTAACGGGAATCGCCAACATCGCTGCACCGGTCTCGATAACCTTTTGAAATACGCTCGATATCAGCGAATCCGTCACACAGGGTCTAACGGCGTCGTGCACGGCAACGAAATCGACTTCCGCCCTCACCAGCGCCAGCGCATTGGCGACCGATTCAAATCGCTCGCGCCCACCAGCCGCAATCTGCACGTTCAGGAAAGCGAGATTGGCGCCGAAGCGACGACGGAACATCTCGTCGTCTTCCGGCGACACCACGATGATGCACTGGCTAACATCCGCACGGTTGATGAATTGCTCGACCGCCCGCAGCCAAACGGCGCGGCCATCCAGATTCGTGAACGGCTTCTTCTCTTTATCGTGAAACCGGGACGACTGCCCGGCCGCCGGGAAAATGACGGCGAAGGATGGCATAATGCAATACCTCAAGCCCCACCATAATCGCAGGGATTGGTGGGGGTGATCCCCAGGAATCGCTGCGATCATCCTGGGGCTTGGGGGCTTTGTTATCCTATCGCGCTGTGGGTACAATCAGCCAGCTTTTGTTGGAGGCGTGTGCAACGATCGACATCCTGCCGTGCCCGCTTCTCTTCCGCTGCCAGGGCATCGTCAATCACTCGAACGCCGGCCTCGGACGACTGAATAAACGCCGAAAGCCTCTGAAGACGGTCGTTCCATTGGGCAATCTCGGCATTGCGTTGTGCGACCATCGGCTGGGCCTCGAACGTGGGCGCCTCGCGAATGCGTACATCCGCTGCCGCGATACTATGATCAAGCCGCCGGTAGATTTCGTCCAGAACATCGACCCAACCGATCGGCAATCGGGTTTCGGGTTCCAACATGAATTCGTTCTCCGGCAATATCGGCGTGCAAAACCCAGGGGTGGGCAATACGATCCCTTGGGATCCCATCTGAGCTATTTCAATGCCCCTAATAATCAAACTCGCCGAACGTTGCAAGACACAATGCCGGTGGTAATTTGCGTTGCCTAAACGAACCGGAAGCGTTAGCGACGGACCAAATACACCGTCGCTAACGCTACCGGCTTGAATAAAACCGTTGGCAATATCATTAATTCGCACTCATTTTGTTGCTTTTTCCGATACCAAAAGTCATAAATAAGGTTGAATAGGTGAGCCACCGTTTTTCGGCGAGGTAGGTCATGCGCGTAACTTTGTTCGCCTTTGTATTTCTTTTCCTATTTTCCGCAGGTATCTCAGGCCAACAGGCCAGTACCAAGGCGGCACGCGAAAAGTTACAGGCTTTTCACGACCTCATCGGCGTTTGGAATGGCACAGGCACTCCCGTCGGATCGCGCGAAGAAGTCCAGCGAAATTTCTGGACCGAAAAAATGGACTGGGGCTGGCAGTTCAAAGGCAACGACGCCTGGATCAAAATCGATTTCGAAAAAAGCAAAAACTTCACCGCCGGCGAACTACGCTTCGTCCCCGAAAAAGAACATTTCACGCTCACGTTGACCACGCCGGCCAAGGAAAAACTTACCTATGTTGGCACGCTCGCCAACAAAGTCTTCACCCTCGAACGCGAAACCGACAAGGAAGCCCATCGGCTCGTCTTCACGTTTCTGCATGCCAATCGCTTTCTCTATCGCTATGAGGTTCGCGCCGAGGGCCGACCGCTGTTTGCCAAAAAATGGACCGTCGGCGCCACCAAAGAAGGTGAAGCGTTTGCCGTCGGAAGCGGCGCCCCCGAATGTGTCGTCTCCGGCGGCAGGGGCACGTCGGCCGTCACTCACCTCGGCAAGACCTATTACGTCTGCTGCAGTGGCTGCCGTGATGAGTTCGTCGCCAGCCCCGCGCGATACGTGAAAGAATACGAAGAAAAGCTGAAGGCCAAGAAAAAGTAAGCTACCATGACCGCTTGCCGTTTAGCGCTCGATGAATCCCGCGCGAGCGCTTCACTGTTCGCAATATCTATGCTTTCACGCCATTTTTCTTAAACTAACGTGCTGGTTGCTATACCTTCGTCGGGTGGGTTTGTCGCTTTTCCGAGCCGCGACCGTTAGGGAGCGGCCAACAGCGAACGCACGGCATCCTGTCGGCCGCTCCCTGACGGTCGCGGCTCGGAAATAGTTCGATTCGTCCGAAAAAACGACTTCTTCATCCGTGCGAAGTATATTTCCGCAGGATGCTTGGTTGCGCGGAACGCAGCATGAAAATTCTCTTCATCGGCGACATCGTAGGCCAGCCCGGCATCGAAGCGGTGCGCCGCCATCTACCCAAACTTATCGCCGACGAGTCCCTTGATTTCGTCATCGCCAACGCCGAGAACGCATGCAGCGGCTCGGGCCTGACGCCGCGCCAGTACCGCCAGCTGCGTTCGGCAGGTATCGACGCCATCACCATGGGCGATCATATCTACAAGCGCAGCGAGATCATTTCTGTCCTGACAAGCGAAGACCGCATCTGCAAACTCGCGAACTTCCCGCCCTCCGCTCCCGGACGCAATTTCGTTCTCGCACCGGCGCGCGATGGTACACCCGTCGCGGCACTCTGCCTTCTGGGCCGAACGTTCATGCGTCCTGTCGATTGTCCGTTTCAAGCCGCCGAGCGTGTGTTGAGCGAGATCGGCACACAGGCGAAGGTCATCATCGTTGACATGCACGCGGAAGCGACATCCGATAAATATCTGATGGGACATTTTCTTAAAGGAAAAGTGAGCGCCGTCCTGGGCACGCACACCCATGTACCGACCGCGGACGAGCAACTCCTCGGCACAACGGCGTTCATCAGCGATGTGGGGATGACAGGGCCGTATGAAAGCATCCTCGGCCGGCGGATTGATCGCGTGTTGGCCCACAGCTTGAATTTCGTGCCGACGCCGTTCGACGTCGCCGAGGGCGACCCTCGCTTGGCCGGCGCGATCGTCGAAGTGGACGCCGCGACGGGGCACGCAAAGGCGATTCGACGAGTGATGGTGCGGGATTCTGTTTAGCCGTTCGCCTTCGGCGGGCGCGAATTTGGCGATTCGGGATGGCGCCGCGCTCGCCAGAGGCAAGCGGCTAAACAGTTATCCCACAATCCGCGTATACGCTTCGCCTTCGTTCATCGTCGCGCGTTCCGGGCGTCCTTGATGGCGGTAGATGAGCCGAGTGTGGTCGATGCCCAAGATATGCAGGATCGTCGCGTGCAGGTCATGGACGTGCAGGCGGTCTTCGACGGCGTGCAGGCCCATGTCGTCGGTACTGCCGATGGCTTGGCCGCCTTTGACGCCGCCGCCCGCCATCCACATCGTGAAGCCGTAGGGGTTGTGGTCGCGCCCGTCGCCCGCTTCGGACTGCGGCGTGCGGCCAAACTCACCGCCCCAAATCACCAGCGTGCTGTCGAGCAAGCCGCGCCGTTTCAGATCGCGGAGCAGACCCGCAATCGGTTTGTCGCTGCCTCGGCAGTTGTCGGTGTGGTTGCGTTCGATACCGCGGTGTGCGTCCCATTTGCTGCCCGAGCCGTGATACAGCTGCACGAACCGCACGCCGCGTTCGACGAGCCGCCGGCCAAGCAAGCACATACGGCCATAGGTCGCGGTGAGCGGGTCGTTCATACCATAGAGGTTCTTCGTCTCGTCGGTTTCAAGGGCCAAATCGACGGCTTCCGGGGCCTGGGCCTGCATGCGATAGGCGAGTTCGTAGCTATTGATGCGTGCTTCTAGCTCGCTGGTGGCGCCATCGCCCGGAAGCGTAACTCGGCTCGCATGTTCGCGGTTGAGTTCGCTGAGAAGGTCGAGTCGACCACGCTGCTGAGCCGGTGAAATGTTCGCAGGCGGATTGAGGTGGCTGATCGGCTCGGTCGTCGCATTGATGCGCGTACCCTGATAGACGGCCGGCATAAATCCCGTGCCCCAGTTGCGTGCCCCGTTGTTCACCGACGCCGCATTGTCTTGCATTACGACGAATGCCGGCAGGTTCGCGTTCTCCGTGCCGAGGCCATATGTCACCCAGGCGCCGAGCGATGGCCGACCGCCGACGATTGAGCCCGTGTTCATTTGACTGACGCCGTTGGAGTGGTTCAGACCATTCGCCCAACAGCTGCGAATGACGGAGATATCGTCGGCACATTCGGCGATGTTCGGCAACCAATCGGACACCCACAACCCGCTCTGCCCGTGCTGTGCCCAGCGCCGGCGCGACGGCAAGATCGGCGAGTAAAATTCGCCCATCGGCGTGATGACGGGGCGGAAGCTATCGGGGATACGCTGCCCCGCGAGCCGATTGACGAGCGGCTTCGGGTCAAACGTATCGAGGCTGCTCGGCCCGCCCTCCATAAAGCAAAAGATGACGCTCTTCGCCTTTGCCGCGAAATGGCCCGCCCGAGCGCGAAGCGGATTCGTCGCATCCGCAGGCTGCGCGGAAACATTCTCGCCGAGCAGATAGCTCAGCGCCAGCGACCCGAAGCCGGCGCCGCTCTTGAGCAACATGTCGCGGCGGGTCAGGGCAGGATCGATTCGACCACAACGGGACGGGTATTTGGTAGTCATAGTGGTGGTTATTCTATCGGATAACGCGGCATGGATGCGAGAGAATTTCGGCTTCGTAGGGGAGTTCATCACTCGCGCCCTCATTCCTCCTCATCCGGCTCCGGCACAAATTCGACGCCTTCGTACACCTCCGCAAGTGCCAGTTCCGCGTCGATCTCAGGCAACGCAATTACGGCATCAAGCCCGTCATAGACTTCACGTACAAAGCCTGAACCGGTGCGCCGAAAGGCCACAGCGAGCGGCGATTCCTGTTCGATCAGCACATAGACTTGCAACGAGGGAATCGTCAGGTAGGCATCTTTCTTCTCGCTCAGATCGGTGCGGCGAGTTGTCTTCGACAGCACTTCAACGATTGCCACCGGTTCGTCTTGAAACAACTCATCGGGCGGATTCGATCGGCAAATCATCGACACGTCGGGATAATAAAACCGATTCTGGCCATGATAATTGATGCGTATCTTGGTGTTGGAGTCAAAAGGCTGACAACGCTTACCACGCAGGCGAACGAAGAGCGAGCCAAACGTATTGCCCTTGATACGATTGTGCCCGATGCGAGCACCCGCCATCGCATGCACGACGCCGCCGAGATATTCGTGCTTGATCGGCGACAACAACTCGCCAGTGAGATAGTCTTCGACAGAAATCAGATTTCGTTTCAGTGCGGCTGACACGGTAAATCTCTTCCAATGAGCAGTCTGCAAGGAAGCACATTCCAAACCCATTCTACCAATAGAACGACTCCGCGCAAACCCAAGGTATCGGTTCGTGCGGAGTCGGTGTTGATTCTAATCGCAGCGGAATCGGCCTAGCCATGCAACCCCGGAATCGGCCGCGTTTCGGTGATGACGCGGTTGACGTCGGTTGGCAGGCCAGCGGCGACGCGGACATCGCCAACGTTGAGCATCGTGTGCATGATCGTGGAGATCAGGTTCGGGATGCGCTGCGGGTCGGATGCCGGTTCGCCGCCGTCGCGGCTTGATTGGCCGATGACCTGACCGTGCGTGATTCCACCGCCGTGCATCAAGAGCGGAGCGCTGCGGCCCCAGTGGTTGCGGCCGCCGTTGCTTTGCAGGCCAGGCGTGCGGCCCATTTCGCCCGTTGCGACGAGCAGGATGTCATCGGCGATGCCGCGGCTCTCGACATCGTCGATATACGCCGACACCGCATGATCGAACGGGGTGCCGACGAAATCCATGCCTTCAGAAACGCCCAGGTTGTTCTGGTCCTGGTGCATATCCCACACGAATTCCGTGTTGACAAGCACGAAGCCGGCGCCGGTCTGGCAAAGGCGCCGTGCGAGCAGCAGCAATTTGCCGAGCGACCGAGCATTGGCGGTGTAGTTGTTGCGGTTGTTCTTGTGCGCCCAAGCGGTCGGGCGGTCGTAGCGTTCGGTGTCGTAAGCCGACACGAGGCGGGGATCCTCACGGCGAAGGTCGAACGCCTGCGCGATGCCGGAGACGATGACGTCGAACGCCTGTTCGTGGAAGCGATCGACGGCGGCGATGCCACCCGTCGCGTCAACTTGTCGGCGAAGGCGATCGAGCTGGCTGAGCAGTTCACGGCGATCGCCGAGACGGTCCTGGGCGAGATTCAGCGTCATGTTTTGCTGCATCTGCCCGCCGGCGCCGGGGACGAACGGGCTATAGGAAGCGCCGAGCGAGCCGGTGGACAGGAAGTTGCCGAAGTTGCTGCGAGCGGCCGGGCCACGAGCGTCGACGGCGTTCGGGAAGATAGCAACGTTGGTCGGCATGCCGTTGGGCCGCATCGAGCCGGCGACACGGGTGTAGAGCGAGCCGAGGTTGGCGCCGAGCGAATGGTTGCTGACGACGGGCTTGATGTCGTGGTTGCCGTTCTCGACTTGATAGTTGCGTACGACAGCGATCTTATGCGCGCGTTCGGCGATTTTCGGAAACGTGCCGCCGAAGGTCACGCCGGGGATGCTGGTTTGGCACATGCCGGTGGCGCTGCGATTGTTGCTCGGCGCGTTCGGCTTGGGGTCCCAGGTTTCGATTTGGCTGGGGCCGCCGTGCATCATCAGGAAGATGACCGACTTGCCCGTGGTGAGCGGTCGGCGCGTTTCTTGCCCCGCCGACTTGCCCGCGAGCAACATCGGCAGCGACAGCCCCGCGAGGCCGCCGACCGTGAGAAAATCACGGCGTGAGTGTTTATCGACGAATGTGAGCATGAAAAATCCCCCCTTGATTTTGGTTAGCGCTCGCGTAATTCCGTGCGATCGGATAAAGGTTTATCCGTTGGCCAGGGATGACGCGGGCGCTAAACAAGGATACAATTGTCTGTTAATGATTAAACATGAATTCCTTCGTATTGACAATAGACCACAGCAAATCCTCATACGCCCGCTGAGCACTGCCGACGCGTTCGATATAAGCGATCACCGTCCGCGTTTCCTCGGCACTCGGTTCACGCGAATAGGCCAGCAGGTATACTTCCCGCACACGCTCCGCATGCGGCCTGGTGTCCTTGGCTAGTTTCGTCGCTCGGCCTTTGTCGAGCTTGTTCATTACGTCCTTCGAGTTGACCATGTGCAGCGACTGGGCCAGGTTGGCATCGCCCGAACGTTCGCATTCGCAGGCACTGGCGAAATCGGGCCGACCGAACACGCTCAGGAAGTACGAATCGACCTGATTGTCAGGCAGCTGAATCGCGCGCGTCCCGGCGGGCATGCCTTTGAACGTGCTGCGAATCTGGGCCAAGTCGTCGATCGCATCGAGGAACACCTCGGCCGTCAATCGGCGTAGCTGAAACCGCGAGAAGTTTTGCCGATCTCCCGCATTGTGCTCGTTCGGCTCCGAACTTAGACGATAGGTGTTCGACAGCACCATCGTTCGCACCAAATTCTTGAGGTCATACTTATTATCGGCAAAATGCTTGGCCAAGGCGTCAAGCAATTCCGGATTACTCGGCGGATTCGTGACCCGCATGTCGTCTTCAGGTTCGTTCAACCCACGGCCAAAGAAGTGCTTCCAGTAGCGATTGGCCAACGCCTTCGCAAAGTAAGGATTGTTCTTATCCGCCATCCAATCGACAAGCGCCACCCGTGGATCGTCCTCCGCCTTGAGCGAAAGCGACAATGAGCCAAGTCCCGTCGGTTTGACCGACAAGCCCGTGCGCGGGTTCTTCGACTCGGCCAGGCCCGGCTTGTGCATGACGGTCATCGGCGGTTGCGGCAGCGCTACCTTCGCGCCTTTGTCCTTCTTCGGCGGCGGCGGGCTTTTGAACTCCACGCGCGAGAAGAAAGCCGCGAAGCCGTAATAATCCTGCTGGCTCCATTTCTCCAACGGATGATGATGGCAGCGAGCACACATGATCCGCTGGCCCAAAAACAGCTGCGTCACGTCTTCGACCTGCTCGTTGATCGAGTTCACTTCGCGATACCAGGCCACCATCGGCTTCTCCGTGTGCGGGCCACTGACGGTGACAATCTCGCGCACGAACTGGTCGTAGGGCTTGTTCTTCTCCAGACTCTCTTTGATCCACTTGTGAAACTCCGACGTGATCTTGGGATCGTCCTTGTCCGACTTGCGGCGATTACGCAAAATCGCCCCCCACTTGTTCGCGAAGTAATAGGCGTAATCGGGACTGGCGAGGAGCTTATCCACCGCCTGCTCCCGGCGGTTCGTTTCCTTGCTCGCCAGAAACGCCTTCGTCTCCTCAATGGTTGGCAGCCGGCCCGCGAGATCGACGGTCACGCGGCGCAGGAACGTCGCATCGTCGGCGAAATCCGACGGCGGCAGACCCAGCGTGTTCAATCGTTTGAAGACCAGCGTGTCGATGAAATTATTGGCGGCAGGCATCTTCACGATCGGCGCACCGAGCGGAACCAACGCGCGGAAGACATCGACATGCGTCTGATAACGCGCCATCACCGAAAAGCTGCCAGGCCGTGCTTTCGCCTTCACCAATCCGGTGGATGAGACTTCCGCCAACTCGGCATCATTGACTTCAAACTGCGCGAACGCCGTGGCGTCGAACGACGTGCCATCCGC
>CAMAUE010000099.1 GCA_945861245.1 Singulisphaera sp. GP187 | reverse complement strand
ACATCGGCGCGGAGGGCTGCAAGCTCTGTTTTTAGAGCGTCGCAATGCGAACATTCAAAAGTCGTCCCTGACGTCGCCATGATGGCAGGAATACTACGCGAAATCGAAATTTGACGGAAGATCAATCGAAAATCCGTGAACGGTTACCCTTTCTCGATACCTTTCTCAATACCTTCGACGAGGCCTTCTTCACGAGCCTCCTGCCAAACGACCGTCTTGCGAATATCGGTGAGTTGAAACATATTGCGTATCTCCTCTCGATTCATCGTTGCGAATTTGCGAAACAGCAACTCCTCCATCAATTCTATCACCTTCCGCGATTCTTTGTCGTCGGCAACCTCTTCTTCTGCTTTTCGTTTTAATCGCTCCACCATTGGCCTGAGCTTGGCTTTCGGTGCCGTCACCATGGCCAACAACATCAGTCCTGGCGATGGCTCCGCGGGAAGCTCCAATTCATCCAGGTAAATCCGCTTCACGCGTTTCGATCGAAGCAGGTCTTCGTACTTCGTCAGATCTTTGGGCTCTAATCCCCGACTCTCGAATATCGCGACGGCGACCCAATCGCTGATATTCGGTTGGTCGTTCAAAATCACGAACACTTTAGCGAACAAATTGGCGTAGAACGTCTCCAACACATAGAACTGAAACTCGACAACATACATCGGCAAACCAGCGCGACGCGGCCGATAGAACCCATCGGTCCGCAGTGACTTTTTCAACTCTACCGCACTGAATTGATAGTCGCGAGCAAGCGAACTCGGCTCCCCCAGCACCTCAAAAAGCGTCTGCGGAAGGCTTGTCAGAACATTCCAGAAAAATGGGTCGGTTCTCATGCGGTCACTCAATCACACCAATGCCGTCTCGCCCATCAGCCAGCGGTCGCATTCGCGGGCGGCGCCGCGGCCTTCGTTGATCGCCCAGACGACCAGGCTCTGCCCTCGCCGAAGATCGCCGGCCGCGAAGATGTGCTTCTTGTTCGTCTGATACTTACCGTACTCCGCCTTCGCAGTGTGCGTGCCGTTGGGAAAAGACACCGCCTCGACGCCGAGCTTTTCGAGCAGCGGATTCTCGGGGCCGAGGAAACCCATCGCAAGCAAGACGATCTGCGCGGGTAACACTTTCTCGGAGCCTGGCACTTTCTGCATCGTGAATCGGCCGGTCGCGTCTTTGACCCATTCGATGCGGACGGTGTGAATTTCTTTGAGATTTCCCTCGGCATCGCCTACGAATTTTTCCGTACTTATGAGATACTGCCTCGGATCGGCGCCGAAGACAGCGGCGGCTTCCTCTTGGCCGTAGTCCATCTTGTAGACCTTCGGCCATTGTGGCCACGGGTTGTCGCCGGCGCGTTCGTTGGGCGGTTTGGGAAGAATCTCGAACTGCACGAGGCTCCGACAGCCGTGACGCATCGACGTGCCGACGCAATCCGTGCCCGTATCACCGCCGCCGATGACGATGATGTCCTTGCCCTTCGCGGAGATGTATTGGCCGTCGGTGTGATTGGAATCGAGCAGGCTCTTCGTGTTCTTCGTCAAGAACTCCATCGCGAAATAGACGCCCTTCAACTCGCGGCCTGGCACGGGTAGATCACGCGGTTTCGTCGCGCCGCCACACAGGACGATCGCGTCGAAGTCTTTCTCCAAAGTGGCCGCGTCGTAATTGACGCCGACTTCGGTGTTGACGACGAATTTCACGCCTTCAGCCTCGAGCAGCTTCACCCGGCGTTCGACAACGGCTTGCTTATCGAGCTTCATGTTGGGGATGCCGTACATGAGCAGGCCGCCGATGCGGTCGGCACGCTCGAACACGGTGACCCAGTGGCCCGCCTTGTTGAGCTGCGCTGCCGCCGCGAGTCCCGCGGGGCCGGATCCGACGACGGCGACTTTGCGTCCCGTGCGGAACGGCGGCGGTTCGGGTTGCACCCAGCGCTCTTGAAAAGCCTTGTCGATGATCGAGCACTCGATGTTCTTGATCGTCACCGCCGGCTCGCTGATGCCAAGCACGCACGATCCCTCGCACGGCGCCGGGCAGACACGGCCCGTGAATTCGGGGAAGTTGTTCGTCTTGTGCAAGCGGTCGAGCGCTTCGCGCCAGAGCCCGCGATAGACGAGATCATTCCACTCGGGGATCAAGTTGTTGACGGGACAGCCCGACGCCATGCCGGCGATCAATGTGCCGGTGTGGCAGAACGGCACGCCGCAATCCATGCAGCGTGCGCCCTGGTTGCGCAGGACGCCCTCGTCCTGGTGCTCGTGAAACTCGTCCCAGTCGCGAATGCGCTCCGTCGGCGTGCGATCGAGCGGCAACTCACGCGGAAAGTCCATGAATCCTGTCGGTTTACCCATTGAACTACAACCTCAACCATAAAACCGCATCATCGATGCGATATGCGACCATTCCATAAATAATTTTCCTTACGCGACTTCGTTTGGATTATTTTGCAAACCAAAGTACCGCCTAAGGTCACGGCTCCCGTGGACGACGAACATTATGTAACAATCCTCTTCGCGCACTTCGTAGATGATGCGGTAATAGAATACAATCAATTCCCGAAGCGTAGAATCGTCAAACTCGAGGACGATTGAACCTAACTCCGGAAGTTTCTTCAATAGCCGAGTCGCTTCACGGATTCGCCGTTACCATCGCAGCGTTCTTCGGAGATCCCTTACGAATGAACTCCGTGTGCGCTCGAAGATCACTCAGCTCTGTTTCGGTCCAGATGATTCGAGCCATTCTTCCATCCACTTATCCACCTCCTCCTCGGAATAGACCCGACCCGCAGCGACATCCTCACGAGCCAGAGCCAACCTCTCGCTCAGGTAGAGGTGCTGAAGGATGTCATGCGTAGAGCAGCTTTCAGGCAGCGATTCAATAACGCGAATCGCAGCTTCTTTAACGACGCTCATACCTGGCTCCTTTGAATAATCACCTATTGTTTGGAAGCGCCCACCGCCATCGTATCACTTCCCCCCCAGGCGCGACGAATCGTGCGCATTCTCCTCGAAAGCGGCCATGATCGCTTCCTCGTCCGAGAGGCCGCTCGCCTTGAAGCGCTTTTGCGTTTCGAGCACGCGGCGGTAGTCGTTTGGGTAAATCTTGACGAACTTCGGCACGAACGTTTCCCAAAGGCTGAGGACTTTCCAGGCGCGATCGCTCTTCGTGTACTCGGCATGCTTGCGGATCATTTCGCGAACTTCGTCGATCTCGGTCTCGTCCACAAGGTGAAGCAGTTGGACCATCTCCTTGTTGCAGCGCCGCTCGAAGCCGCCGTGCTCGTCGAGAACGTATGCGATGCCACCCGACATGCCGGCGGCGAAGTTCTTGCCCGTGGGGCCGAGCACGATGACGCGGCCGCCCGTCATATATTCGCAGCCATGATCGCCTACGGCTTCGACAACGGCATTGACGCCAGAGTTGCGCACGCAAAAGCGCTCGCCCGCCAAGCCGCGGATGTAGGCCTCGCCAGCGGTCGCGCCGTAGAGCGCGACATTGCCAATGATGACGTTCTCTTCGGGGATGAACGTTGAACCCTTGGGCGGATAGACGATGATCTTGCCGCCGGACAATCCCTTGCCAACGTAATCGTTGGCGTCGCCTTCGAGCGTCAGAGTCATGCCGTGCGGCACGAAGGCACCGAAACTTTGGCCGGCGGAGCCCTTGAACTCAAGCTTGATCGTATCGTCCGGTAGGCCTTTCGCGCCGTAACGCCTGGTTACCTCGGCGCCGGTGATCGTGCCGACCACGCGGTTCGTGTTCTTGATCGGCAGGGACGCCCGAACCGGTTCGCCTCGTTCGAGAGCCGGCTGACAGATGCGCATGAGGTCGGTCTTGTCGAGTGATTTCTCCAGGCCGTGCTTCTGCGCTTCCTTGTTGAATCGGCCAACCGAATCGGCGACTTCGGGTTGATAGAAGATGTTGGCGTAATCCAGCCCCAGGGCCTTGTAGTGGTCGATCAATTTGTTCATGTCGAGCAATTCAGTGTGGCCGATCATCTCCTCGAACGTGCGAAAACCGAGTTGGGCCATCCATTCGCGCACTTCGGTGGCGATGAAACGCATGAAATTGACGGCATGCTCCGGGTCGCCCGTGAATTTTTTGCGCAAGCGAGGATCCTGCGTGGCGACACCAACGGGGCACGTGTTCAGGTGGCAGACGCGCATCATGATGCAGCCGAGCGCGACCAGAGGCGCTGTCGCGAAACCGAACTCCTCGGCGCCAAGCAGAGCACCAATGATGACATCGCGGCCCGTCTTGAGCTGGCCATCCACTTCGACGACGATCCGGCTGCGCAGATCGTTGAGGACGAGCGTCTGTTGCGTCTCGGCCAGACCAAGCTCCCACGGTGCACCGGCATGTTTGAGGCTGGTGAGGGGAGACGCACCGGTGCCGCCGTCATGCCCGGAGATGAGCACGACGTCGGCATGCGCCTTCGCCACGCCCGCCGCAACCGTGCCGACCCCGACTTCGGCGACGAGCTTGACGCTGATGCGGGCGTTCTCGTTGCCATTCTTGAGATCGTGAATCAGCTCGGCTAAATCCTCGATGGAATAAATATCGTGGTGCGGCGGCGGCGAAATCAGGCCAACGCCCGGCGTCGATAGCCGAACCTTCGCGATCCACGGATACACCTTGTGGCCCGGTAGCTGCCCGCCTTCGCCCGGCTTGGCGCCTTGGGCCATCTTGATCTGCAACTCCTTCGCATTCACGAGGTATTCGCTGGTCACACCGAATCGGCCCGAGGCGACCTGCTTGATGGCGCTGTTCTTGGAATCGCCGCGATCGTTGCTCCAATGGTAGCGCTCGGGGTCTTCGCCGCCTTCGCCGGTGTTGCTCTTGCCGCCGATGCGATTCATGGCGATGGCGAGCGTCTCGTGGGCTTCCTGGCTGATCGAGCCGTACGACATCGCGCCCGATTTGAAGCGTTTCATGATGGCTTCGACCGACACGACTTCCTCGATCGGCACTGGTGTGCGGCCCGCTTGCTTAAACATCATCAGGCCACGCAGCGTGCAGGCGCGGGTGGATTGGTCATCCACTTGCTTGGAGTAGTCCTTGAACGATTTGTAGTTTCCCGTTCGGCAAGCGTGCTGCAACTTGTGAACGGTCTCCGGGTTGAACAGGTGATACTCGCCCTCGCGGCGATACTGGTAATGCCCGCCGACGTCGAGCGTCTTGCCATTGGTCGGGCGTTCGGTGAAGGCGTGATCGTAGCGAGCGCGGACCTCCTGCGCGATGACATCCATGCCGATGCCGCCGATGCGCGACGGCGTGTTCGTGAAATACTTATCGATGATTTCGTTGGACAATCCGATAGCTTCAAATATCTGCGCGCCGCAGTAGCTTTGTGCGGTTGAGATGCCCATCTTCGACATGACCTTCATCACGCCCTTGTCGATCGATTTGACGTAGTTGTAGATCGCCTTTTCGTGGAACTCCTCCAGCGTCATATCACCTTTAGCATTGATGTGCTTTTGGCGGATCATATCCTCGATCGTCTCGAACGCCAGGTAGGGATTGATCGCGCCGGCGCCATAGCCGATAAGCAGCGCGAAATGATGCACTTCGCGCGGTTCGCCTGATTCGAGCACGAGGCTAACCTGCGTGCGCGTGCCTTCGCGGATGAGGTGATGGTGCACCGCCGACACCGCCAGCAAGGCCGGGATTGGCGCGTAGTTCGGCGCGACGGCACGATCCGACAGGATGATGTACTCGACACCGGTGGCAATCGCCGTGCTCGCCTGCCTGCACAACGCCAGCACTTCACGTTCGAGGCCGGCGGGGCCTTCCTTCGGGTTGTACAACATCGGCAACATCACCGACTTGAACCGCCCGCGCGTCGTGCCTTCAAGTTGACGCAGCTTGTCAAGCTCATGATTGAGCAAAATCGGCGACTTCAGCTTGATCTGGCGCGCGTTCTGCGGCGTCGGCTTGAGCAGGTTGTACTCGCGGCCGATCGTTGTCGCCATCGACATGATGCAATCTTCGCGAATGCAATCGACGGGCGGATTCGTCACCTGGGCGAAGAGTTGTTTGAAGTAGTTGTAAAGCATCTGCGGCTTGTCGGAGAGCACGGCGAGCGCGGCATCGTTGCCCATCGAGCCGATCGCTTCGTTCCCGTCGCTCGCCATCGGCGCGAGCAAGATGCGGATGTCCTCCGACGTGTAGCCGAACACCTGTTGTCGTTTCAGCACGGTCTCGTGATCGGGTTCATGCGGCGCCGGTACCGCGGGCAGGTCAGCCAAATCGACGACGTTCTCCTCCAGCCACTCGGCGTAGGGCTGCTCGGTGGCCAGCTTTTCCTTCAACTCCTCGTCGTCGATGATGCGGCCTTGGGCGAGGTCGATGAGGAACATGCGGCCCGGTTGCAGCCGGCCTTTTTGCTTGACCATTTCCGGTGGAATGTCGAGCACGCCGACCTCGGACGCCATGATGACAAGATCGTCCTTGGTGACGTAGTAGCGCGACGGACGCAAGCCGTTACGATCGAGCACGGCGCCGATGCACGTGCCGTCGGTGAAGGCGATCGACGCCGGGCCGTCCCAGGGTTCCATCAGGCAGGAGTGATATTCGTAAAACGCCTTCCGCGCGTCGCTCATGGTCGGATCGCTCGACCACGGCTCGGGGATCATCATCATGACGGCGTGCGGCAGCGAACGGCCGGACATGACGAGCATCTCAAGCACGTTGTCGAACATCGCCGAATCGCTGCCCGTCTCGTCGATGACCGGCAGAATCTTGCGGATGTCCGGGCCGAACAGGTCGGACGCGATCATGCTTTCGCGGGCGTGCATCCAGTTGATGTTGCCTCGCAGCGTGTTGATCTCGCCGTTGTGGGCGATGTAGCGATACGGATGCGCTCGCGGCCAACTCGGGAACGTGTTCGTGCTGAAACGCGAATGGACGAGCGCAAGGGCTGAATCGAGCAAAGGATCAACGAGGTCCGGGAAGTAGGGATCAACCTGCACGGCGTTGAGCATACCCTTGTAGATGATCGTGCGCGAGGACAGGCTGGGCAGATAAACGACATCCTTTTGCGGAATGTTCGACCGCTTCACGGCGCTCTCGATGAGCTTACGGATGACGTAGAGCTTGCGCTCGAAACCGAGCGGATCGTTCGGCTGATCGGCGGGGAGGCCGGCGATCTTCTTGATGAAGAACTGCCGAATCGTTGGTTCGCCGCGCTGCGCCGTCGGACCGATCATCGAGTTGTTGGTCGGGACGGTGCGCCAGCCGAGGCATTTTTGGCCTTCATCGCGAACGATCTTTTCGATTATCTTCTCGCACTTTTCGCGAGCACCTGTTTCGCGCGGCAAGAAGATGACGCCGACGCCGTACTCACCTTCGCCGGGTAGCTGGAAGCCCAGCGACTTGGCCTGGGCAACGAAGAAGCGGTGCGGCATCTGGATGAGGATGCCCGCGCCGTCGCCCGTGTTTTCTTCGCAGCCGCACGCGCCGCGGTGTTCGAGATTGCGGAGAATCTGCAGGGCCTTACGGACGATCTCATTGGATCGGCGGTTCTTGAGATCGACGACGAAGCCGACGCCGCAGCTGTCATGTTCGTAGGCAGGGTCATACAGACCCTGACGGCCTGGAGAGTGCGTGCTCATGGTTCGGGTTATCCTTTGGAGGTGCGCGTCGCGCCGGCGTCTTTGCCGCGGGACGGTGCTTTCGAGGCGAAGGCGTAATGCTTACCATTTACGCCATTACGATGAGACGTGGCGGCGTCGGGTTCGAGTAGAAGCTCCATAAACCGTTTCGCAGCCGCGCTGAGGCGATGACTGCGCCGAGAGACAATGGCGAGCGGACGCGTGAACTTGCCCTTGGCGAGCGTGATGGCGGCAAGCGTGCGGGCCTTGACTTCACGCGCCACGGTCGGCGCAGGCAGAATCGCCACGCCGGCGTTGATCGACACGGCTTGCTTGATATTTTCAATACTGTCAAACTCGGCGGCCACGCTGACGGATACTCCTTGCTCGCGCAAAAACCGATCGACGCGCTTTCGCACGATCAGGTTTTTGTCAAAATGCACAAACGGTTCGCCGTGCAACTCCTTCGCCTCTACCGACGCTCGATTTGCCAACGGATGCTGCGGCGACACTACGAGCATCATTTCCTCTTCGCGCCAATCCGCGGTGACGAGGTGCGGCGTCTTCTTCGGATAGGACACCAAACCGAGTTCGGCGGTTCCATCCAATACGCGCTCGTAGACCTGATCGGGATGCACATAATCGATATGCACCTGAGCCTTGGGCAATTCACTTTGGAATCGCTGGATATATTGGCTCATATCGCCCAGGCCGACGGAGTAGATGGCGGCAACCATTACCGTGCCGCCAATCTCCGCCGTGGCGGTCTCGCTTTGTATCTGCGTCTCCAATTCCTTGTACTGGGTCAGGATCGTCATGCAGCCTTCATAATAATTCATACCCAACGGCGTCAGCTGCAATGGCCGCGTCGAGCGGTCGATCAGCTGCACCCGCAGGCGTTTCTCCAGTTGCGACACGATCTGACTGACCGCGGACTGTGTGCGGGCCCAGATCTGCGCCGCCTGTGAAAAGCTGCGGTAACGAGCGACATCGCAAAATATCTCTAGCGCTTCCAGTTGCATGGTTCTCTTTTTATAGTTTCGTATTAATTTATAGCAAGATGAATTTGTATTAAAAAATGTGATAGTTTGCGTGTGTGAACGGATTATAGACTCACGCACCAAGTGCGCGAATGCGGAAATTGCAGTAATCGGTCGGACTCCGTTCGTACAATATCGCCATGTTGTTGCTTAGCTGTGCAGGACTATCGCGCGGTTTCGATGCCGAGCCACTCTTTGAAGAGATCGGCTTCGAGCTATTCTCCGGGCAGCGCGTCGGATTGGTGGGGCCGAACGGCGTCGGTAAGACGACGCTGATGCGGATCCTCGCCGGCCTCGACGCGCCGGACACAGGCGATGTGCGCCTGCACGCCGGCGCTCGCTTGGCGCTGCTTCGCCAGCAGCCCGACTTCGAGCCGGGCCGCACGTTGTTTGGCGAGGCCCGCACGGCTCTCGACTCGCTCATCGCCGCCCAGGAAGAACTGGTAACCACGGCGGAAGCGTTGGCCCAATCGACTGACGAAGGGCAGAAGAAATCGCTCTCCGCTCGCTACGATCGCTTGAACGAAATGCTGCGCTTTCACGACGCCTACAATATCGACCACCAGATCGAATCGGTACTCGATGGCCTCCGCTTTCGCAAAGAGGACTACGATCGCGCCGTCGATACCTTCTCCGGCGGTCAACAGAGCCGACTGATGCTTGCGAAGCTGCTCCTCGCCGCGCCGGACGTGATGCTGCTCGACGAACCGAGCAACCACCTCGACATCGATGCGACGCGCTGGCTGGAAGACTACCTCATCAAACAGCCCGAAGCGATGTTGATCGTCAGCCACGATCGCTACTTTCTCAACAAGGTCGTCACCAAAGTCTTCGAGATGAGTTCGCAGAGTATCGATAGCTATCCCGGCAATTATGACGCCTATTGGCGACTTCGCCGCGAGCGCTACGAACAAAAGCAAAAAATGTGGGAGGCCCAAAAAGAGCATATCGAGAAACAAGAAGAGTACATTCGCCGCGTGCATTACGGGCAGCTGCACAAGCAGGCGGCCTCTCGGCAGAAGCAGTTGGATCGGCTCGAGCGCGTCGAACGCCCGACTTGGATCGACTCGCCTCACATGCATTTCGGCGAAGTGCGGCGAGCCGGCGACGTTGTCCTACAAGTCGATGGCTTGTGCAAGGCCTACGACCAGCCGCTCTTCAAAGACCTGACTTTCATGCTCAAGCGAGGCCAACGCCTCGGCATCATGGGTCCGAACGGGTGCGGCAAGACGACGCTCTTAAAGATCCTGCTCGGACAGGAGAAGGCCGATCGTGGCGATGTCAAGCATGGTCATCTCGTCGAATATGGCTATTACGATCAGCATCTGCATACGCTCGATCCGGATAAAACGGTCATTCGCGCGGTTTGGCCTGCTGACGATCCCGACGCCAACGAACAAGCGATGCGCAATCTGTTGGGTCGCTTCGGCCTGGGCGGCGATCAGGTCTATCAAACGGTCGGCAAGCTTTCGGGCGGGGAACGCAGCCGCGCGGCCTTGGCGAAGCTCGTCTCGGATGGCGTCAACGTGCTCATCCTCGACGAGCCGACCAACCACCTCGATCTCTGGGCGTGCGATTCGCTCGAAGAGGCATTACGCGATTTCGAGGGCACAGCAATCGTCGTCAGCCATGATCGTTATTTCCTCAACAAAGTCGTCGATGTGCTGCTCGTCTTTGAAGGCAATGGGCGCGTCCACGTCCACGTCATCTATGGCAACTACGACACCTACGAACGCATGAGGCTACTTCAGGATCCCGAGAAACCTGAACCCTCGGCGAAGAAAGATGTTCCGAAAGAAGACGCAAACGCGACGGCGAAGCCGGCGAAACGCAAACGCCAGTTTCCCTATCGCAAGGTCGAGGACCTCGAGGCGGAGATTGCTGGCGAAGAAACGCGGCTCAAAAAACTGGAGGCTGAACTGGCTTCGCCCGACCTCTATCGAGAAGGCGCAAAGGTTCAGGAAAAGATGCAGGCGTTTGAAGATGTCAAGGTCAAACTCAGGCAACTTTACGAGCATTGGGAAGAGGCAGTCGAATTGAATGGATGATCTGCGCCCGATTCCGGGTATTTGGGCTTGCTTTTCTGACAAGAAATTGGTGAAACAGACTGTCGCAACCGATTGTGTCGGTAATCGGTTAGGGCATTTTGCTTTACAAAAAAACCGAGTTGAATGTACGCCAAAACGCTTGACGAGGCTTGGGGACTTCCCTACCAAAATAACTACGAAATCGAAAATGAGAACAATAGCCGAGAATATTTTCTCCAAGATAGAGGATCATGGAATGTACGTTGGGCAACTTAAACTCTCGTTGGACACCGAGGTGGAAGCCGACGCTCCGTCCTGGATATTCGCCGAGGCCGTACTCTCGATCTTTGCTGCTCGTCGGCGCACCGAAGAAAAAGAGGAAGGCGAAGATGATGACGACGAAGAAGAAGACGACGGCGGCGGCGAAGACGACGGCGGCGAAGACGGCGGCGGCGACGACGACGATGAAGGCGATGATGAAAAAGGAGGCAACGAAAAAGACGACGAAGCCGAGGGCGACGGCTTGGGCGAAGTTGAATTAGAGGTGGAGGAACTCGACGACGAAGACCTCGACGACGAAGACCTCGACGACGAAGACTTCGATGAGGAGGACCTCGACGATGAAGAGTTCGACGACGAGGACTTCGACGATGAAGACTTCGATGATGACGAGGACGATGACGAGGACGAGGACGACGATGATAAAGATGATGGTGGTGACGAAGAAAAATAGAAAACGATGACGAACGCCTTTAGAAGCCACGCTAACAAGTGTGGCTTCTGCGGTTTTCAGCCGCCCGGCGATTTTTTTTTTGCGCACCGATTGCGTGATGGTTCGCCGTTCGTTATACTGCGTGTTAGGTATTGTGATTGAAGGCAACCTACGAGGTTTCGCCATGGCTAGTTCTGGAAAGCATTCCACAAGTGAAACAGCAACCCAATCGGCACAACCATCGCCGAGCAAAGTCCGCGAGCAACAATCCCAGCTCGATTTCGAGTTGGATTTCTTTGAAGGCATCATCCAGCGCAATCCCAAGTTCATCGATGTGCTTCGCGTCCACGGCAATAACCTTACCCTCAAGGGCCTTTTCGCTGATGGGTTGAAGGTCGATCTCCGCATTGTCGAGATTCGGCCGGCTGATCCTTTGGCACACTATAATCTTGCGTGCAGCTTTTCGCTGGTAGGCAAGGTTGATGCGGCCTTGCGAACGCTGCGAAGAGCGGTCGAACTCGGGTACAACGATTTCAGCTACATGCGGGAAGACCACGACCTCGATGCGCTCCGCAGTGACCCACGTTTCCGCCAAATGCTGCGCGAATTTGAAAATTGCTGAGTGCCGGGTTCCATGAGCTATGGCCACACCTCTCCAACACGGCGAAGGCCCGTTGTTTGCCGACCCTTCGCCCAATCGGGCGCGCGAGTTCTTTCACACCAAACCGCGTGCGATGGTTGACAAACTTGTCACCGTAAAGAATGCCGTCACCCGCCTCGTTCACGACGACGAATACCTCGCCATCGGCGGTTTCGGATGCGATCGCTTGCCCAGTGCCGTCTGCCATGAAATCGTCCGCCAACAAAAACAGAACCTCACGCTTTCCGGTCATACGGCGACGCATAACTTTCAAATCCTCGCCGCCGGCAATCTGACGGGTCACGGCAAATTGATTGCTCGCGTCGATATCGCCTACGTCATTGGTCTGGAGGCGCGCGGCCTGTCGCCGCACGGTCGCCGGGTCATGGAATCGGGCGAAGTCGAAAGTGCGGAATGGAGCAACTACTCGCTCGCCGTACGTTTCAAGGCCGCCGCGATGGGATTGTCGTTTCTGCCGATGCGTTCGATGATGGGAACAGACACGTTCAAGAAAAGCCCTGCCAAAGAAATCCTCTGCCCATACACCGGCGAACGCATGCTCGCGATCCCAGCTTGCTATCCCGATGTCGCGGTCATTCATGTTCACGAGGCCGATCGCTTCGGCAACTGCCGAATCCGCGGCACGAGTGTCGCCGACATCGACCTCGCCCGCGCCGCCAAGAAGCTAATCATCAGCTGCGAACGGCTTATTCCCAACGACGACGTCCGCAGCGACCCGACTCGCACCGTCATCCCGTTCTACTGCGTCGATGCCGTGTGCGAAGTCCCATTCGGCAGCTACCCTGGCAACATGCCCTACGAGTATTTCTCCGATGAAGATCACATCCGCCAATGGCTGACTGTCGAAGAGAACCCGCTGGCGTATAAGCAATTCATCGATAAGTACATTTATGGAGTCGCCGACTTCAACGAATATCTACAGTTGTGCGGCGGCATGGCCCGGATGCAACATCTGAGGCAAGAGGAATTGCTGCTGAATCGCGGGCGTTGAGCAGTTCACATTTAGCGTTCGCGAGTTTGTAGAGCCAGTGAAGGGCCGTTTTGGTGCCCGACACTGGCGCTCAGGCTCGGGCAATGAGCCAGGTCTGACCGCACAAGGTATGGCAATCAACGTTTCACCATGGCTTGCGCGTGGCCAACGGAAAAAGGACAAAATTATGTTCACGTTTACATTCGTCACGCTTGTCGCCACAATCGGTCAACCCGGTGATCTCGACACGTTGCTCAAGAAACTCGACAGCAGTGATCGCGAGACTCGCCTCGCGGCGATCGTGGGCCTGGCGGAGCATGGGCCGAAAGCGAAATCCGCCGTTCGTGAGCTTGTTGCCAAGCTCAAACAAAACGACGAGGAACTTCGCCTCAACGCCGCTATCACCCTCGGCAAAATCGGCGGCGACGCGACCATCGAAGTCACGAAATTGCTCGATGGCGGCGATGTCGATTCGCGCTACTATGCGTTGTCCGCGCTCGGCTGGATCGGGCCGGGGGCAAAATCGGCGACAGCCAAAATTCTGACAATCACCACGGACAAGGACGCCGGTCTTCGCGCCAAGGCGGCGTTTGCGCTGGGCCGCGTCGGCGCCGATCCGAAAGTTGCGATCAAGCCATTGCTCAAATTGCTGACCGAAGAGAACGAAGCGGTGCGAGTCTCCGCGGGTGATGCCCTGGGCCGATTCAAGGCCGTTGCCGTGCCTGGCTTGATCGAAGCGTTGAAGGATGACGCCATCGACATGCGCATCGAAGCCGCGAGAACTCTTGGCGCAATCGGTGCGAAGGCGAAAGATGCCGTGCCTGCGCTGCAACATGTCGCCGGGGATGCCAACGACAAATCTGCCGACGAAGCCGTGCGAGCGCTGGTTAAACTCGGGAAGCCCGCGGTCGCCGCCGTTGCCGTGTTATTGGAAGATCCGAAGTCGGAGGCCAGGCAGCGTACCTTGAAGTCGCTCGAAAAAGCCGGTGCAGGTGCGTCCGTCCTCTTGGCGAATGCCTTGGCGTCGAAGCACCTCGACGTTCGCCGAGGCGCCTCGCGCAGCCTCGTGGTGCTGAATCTTCGGGAGGAGGCGATCCTCCCCAGCTTGACGCAGGCGTTGCGGGATCCCGATGTCGAAGTGCGTCGGCATGTGATGCAATCGCTGTACCGCGTCGCAGTCGGCGCACGTGGCGCCGTGCCGAACCTGATTGTGAATCTCAAGGACGCCAATGCCGAGATGCGGCTGCTCGCGTTGAATGTATTGCGTGAAATCCCTGGCGAGTCTGAGGCCGTGGTTCGTGCTGTTACGCCTCTGTTGCAGGATATCGATGAAAACGTCCGTCGGCTTGCCAAAGAGGTATTGGCGTTTCAGGGGAAACCATGAGGCCAAGCTTGAAAATATTGCCGACTATTTCGGCGGAATAGGCAAATCGTGCATGCCAAGGATCGCGCTCACGGGAGCCGACGTCTGCGGTCGCTTACCGTTCCACTTCAGCGTCCCGGCCTATCGCACGGGCAACAGCGGTTCCGTAAGTTGGACCGATGTAATGCGCCAGCGCATCAACCGTGAAGCTCCCCTCAAAGTCGAATTTCCGTCGGAGGCGGAAGCGTAAGCGAGGCATTCAGGCCGCCTCGCTTACGCTTCCGCCTCGGAAATCGACTTTTGAGGGTGGCGTCAACCGTGATGTGAACATCGTCATCTTCAACGGCGCGACCAATTTAACGGGGACTGAAGCGGTGCCGCCGCACAGCGAAACTGATTAAGACTTGGACAATCCAACTCCGTCGCGAGCCGAGTGCGCGTCGTCCGCTATCATAAGCTCTTGTTGTTTACAGGCGGCTCGTGGACGACGAGGGATAGGCGATGGAAATCAAATGGCACGATATCGATCCGAACAGCGATGAACGCCGCTACCTGCGGGCCGTGCGATTCGCGGGCGAGTGGACGTTTTCGTACAAATATCAGCGCCGCGGCGAGTGGGGCAAATGGTTCAACCCCAATCGGGATATGTGGGAGCACGTGGTTGATAGCTTGGAACGCCGCTACTGGCGCCGCGAAGGCGTCCAGATGGCGGACATCAAACAGGCGAAGGAGCTGCTTGCCAAGGTCATCCGCGAAGAGAAAAAGCGCGAGACGAAGGATGATGCGGGCGTCCAACAAACACCCGAGCCGGAAATGTAAGCGACGGTGGTTTTCATCCGTCGCTTACGCTCCCGGCTCGGGGGCGATTGCTGCGAAACGTATCGTTCGCCTACTGCAAAATCCCCCGGACCACTTCGCCTTGCACGAGTTCGCGTGGTTGGTTGAGGTGGTTGTAGGCGATGGTGTGCGGGTTGATGCCCAGGCTGTGGTAGATCGTGGCGAGCAGTTCGCGTGGGTGGACGGGGTTGTCGAGCGGGGCAGACGCGGTGCCGTCGGAGCGGCCATGCACGTGACCGCGGCGGATGCCGGCGCCGGCGATGACGCCGGTGTAGCAGTAGGGCCAATGGTCGCGGCCGTCGGCGCTGTTGCTATTGCCTGACGTGCTCACGCCACGCAGCGGGCTGCGGCCGAACTCGCCAACCGCGACGACGAGCGTCTCGGACAGCAAGCCACGATCGTCGAGGTCGGCTATCAACGTGGACAAGCCGGCGTCGAGCATCGGCGCTGCCTGGCGCCGCATGCGATCAGGCAAGCCTTGGTGAACATCCCATGAGTGATTGTCGGAGTTTGCGACTTTCGGCCAATTGATCTGCACGATGCGCGTGCCCGATTCGACGAGCCGACGCGCGAGCAAGCAGCATTGGCCGAACGTGTTGAGGCCGTAGCGCTCACGCATCGCCGTCGGTTCTTGCGCGAGCGAGAAGGCGTTGCGTGCCCGGCCCGATAGCACGAGGTTCAACGCCTGGCTGTAGTATTGTGGCAAATCGTAGCGGGAGACGGCTTGCTCGATGTCGCCCATGCCTGCCGACAGCTGATCGCGCAGCTGGCCGCGACGTTCGAGACGCGAGGCGGGAACTTCCGGGCGAAGCTGCAAATCCTCAACCGAGATGCGGTTCATCTTGGTCATGTCCATATCATCGCCAGATGGGAACAGGTAATACGGATCATACGCTCGGCCCAAGAAGCCGGCCGTGCCGCCCTTGTTCACGACGTTGCTTTCTTGCAGTGGGCGAGGCATCATCACGAACGGCAACGTTGGATGGGTTGGCGGTTGCAGGCGAACGACTTGACAGCCGAAATGCGGATAATCGCGTGGCGTCGGTGGCTCCAATTGACCGGATGGGCTGACGGCATCGGCTTGGTAGCCAGTCATCATCTGGTAGATTGCCGCTGTGTGATTGAACAAACCGATCGGCGTGTAGCTCATGGTCCGGAGGACAGTCGTCTTATCGACGATGTTCGCGATTCGCGGCAGCAACTCGGTGAACTGCGTGCCGTTGATACGCGTATTGATCGGCGTGAAGATGCTGCGCACACGTTCCGGCGCGTTCGGTTTCGGATCCATGAGGTCAAGGTGGCTCGGCCCCCCCTGAAGATAGATCATGATGACGCTGCGTGCCCGGTTCCAGCCTGGCCCGCCATTAGTCGCCGCGGGGGCGCTGGCTGCTTGCGCTTTGAAAACGTCAGCCAACGACAGCCCGAGCATCGACGATCCGCCGATGGTCAGCAGTTCGCGCCGAGTCATACCATCGCACGTTGCCTTACCTTGATCGCCAGGAATCACGAGCATCGGAACGTCCTCCGAGTGAGTTTTTAGGTGGGAGCGTATCGAGGTAGTTTACCGGAAGTTGCGTCGCAATGGAAGGAGAATTTGCCAGAATCTCGTGTTTCATCTCTTCTCAAATAGCCGGCTATAAGCGGCGGGCCAAACCGGGCTTGACATGGAAATCGCCCAAGCGTATGACCGCGCCGTCTGGATATACCGTTCGCACGGAGGATACGCCATGTCACGCTTGACGATGTTGGTTGCACTGCTTTCGACGCAGTTGACGGGGTGCTTGCCTTATGTCTACCCAACGTTGACGTATACACCGGAGGTTGCCGTGCCGAACCAGGATGGGAGCGTGCACGCATTTCGAGTGGACGTGGACCGTACGCAGCGAGCGCCATTGCCGACGTCGCATGATTACGGTTTGACGCGTATTTCGATCGATACGCGCGGAACGGTTCCCAGCCAGCTGGAATTGGCCTCGGCGATCGGTATGCTGAATCCGTTCGGCGTGATCGAAGGCGCTAAACACGAGCGAACCAGTTTCACGATGTTGGTTCGGCTGTATCGCCCGGGATATCGCACGATGGAAATTCGGGCGTGGGACAAATCGCGTGAGTTGCAATGGTTGTCGGCCCCGACGCTTGGCGATCAGGAACGCGCAATTGATGAGCTGCTCGCGCCGTCGGATGTCGATCCGAAGGTGACGTGGTGGGATCGAAAGGATCCAAAGGACGAGAAAGCACCCGGTCTGGGTTTGCAGCCTGGCACAAGTTCGGTGTCGCAGCGACAGGCGTTGATTTTTGCCGCGGGAGAGTTCCAACGCTTGGCGAGCAGCCCGACGGCCATGACGCCGACGGCCACCCCGATGCGGGAACGAATGCAGCAGAAAGCGATCTGGCTGAGGCGATATGCCGAGCAGTCGCCGACGCCGGCGACGATCGAGTTGTCCGTGCCGCCGCGACGGAATTGACGGGATTGCTCGCCATTTGAATAAAAAGGCTCGGGGACAAACGTCTCTGGGCTTTTTTCGTTTGTGGAATTCGATGTCGCGTCCTATGCAATAACTTCAGAGCTGAAAGCGTGAGCGACGGACAAACCTACCGTCGCTTATGCTTCCGGCTCTGGGGACGAAGGAGAGTGAAAATGACCATGCGTCTCGGCATGCTCGGAATGTGGCACATACATTCCAACGGCATCGTCAAGCAAGTTACTGAGCATCCGGAGGAGTTTCAACTTGTCGCGTTCTACGACCGCGACCACGCCCTGATCGCCAAGCGCCGCGCTGAGTGGACGCCAGGCATCGGACCGATGCATATCTACGACACGCCCGAAGCATTGGCACGCGAGCGGTTGGACGGCATCGTTGTCGAAGGGCGAATTCACGAGAACCTCGACCTGGCCCGCGCCGCGCTGGAAGCTGGTAAATCGGTGTTGCTGGAAAAGCCGGCGGGCATAAACTTTGCCGCCTTTCGCAAGATTCACGAATTGGCGAAAGCGCGACATCTACACGTGCAGATGCTGTACCTCTTCCGCTACATGTCTGCCGTGCGCGAGATGCTGACGCGCGTGCGTGCCGGTGAGTTGGGCCGCATCTATCATTACCGCGCCCGCTTGCCGAAGGATCGCTCGCTCTACGCGGATTACGTGCGTGAGCTATCGCAATACGGAGGCGGGATGTTCTTCGAGATGTCGGGGCATCTCGTCGATTTTATGGTGACGATGCTCGGCCCGCCAACGAATGTGACGCCGTTCCTGCGCCATCATCACGAATCGGATGCAACCCACTTTATCGACAACGGCCTGGCGGTGTTCGAGTATCCGCACGCGCTCGGCTCCATCGAAGTCACCGCGCTCGAATGCGCCCCAGACTCGCGGCGAATCGAGGTGTTCGGCACGGAAGGCGCGATCGTCATCCCGAACCTGGGCAGCGGGCATCTGACGAACGACGCAACGCAGCCAATCCAGGTATACCATCGCGGCGACGCCGGCTGGCAGACGCTGCCGTTGCCGCAAGCAACGCTGCAAATCGCCGACCTGCGCGAGTTCGCTGCCGTGGTAAGAGGCGAGCGAATACCGGAGTTTTCAGCGGCGCACGATGTCGCGGTGCAGGAGATGCTGCTGCGTGCTTGTGGGATGTAGACCTTTGACGGGTGAGTTTGACGCTTACCCGAGCCGCGACCGTCAGGGAGCGGCCGACAGGAGGCCGGGCGGATTATGTCGGCCGCTCCCTGACGGTCGTGGCTCGGAAATGTTTCGATCGGCTCGGAATAGCGACAACACGTACCGTGCGAAGAATAGGTCGGCGACGCGCGACATCATCGAACACAACGATGGCGTCGTCAACGCCACCTATTTTCGCAAAGCAGGCAAAAAAGCCCGGAACGTTGTTGGCAAGTACCTCGATATGGACGATAATTACTTTCTCGATTGCTGGCGGCTTGTGATACGGATCGTCGAAGAGGTATGCGAAGACGCGGCAGTGCGGCTTTAGGGCACTAAAGCCTCTCCGTGAATTTGCCCTGACTGATGGCCGAATCGCGACCAGGCTTGTAAGCGGTGGTTCGAGAATTGAGTCGCTATTTTCTCAGGAACACGTTTTGGTTTATAGTTTTGGAGGTAACGTTATGCCTATTTACGTCAACAACTGTCGCGGTCGCGATCATGTCACGTATTTTGGGCCAGATGCATTCTTTGATTTAAATATAACCGGGAAACAGGCGGAAATGGCTAAGAACCTGCAGCCGGGTACGGAATGTATTGTCGCATCCTATTCAGCCAATAACAACGCACATGTCGTTTTTCGATGGTACATTTTTTCGCATGAATCGATTGATTCAGATCCCCATACGCCGGATACTCAGGTCCGAGTATTCCGCGGCACTGAGAGTAAATTGAAACGGAAGCGAATCTCGAAGCTCCAAGCTGCCAAGATGAAGCCCTATTCGGCTTTCTTCAACGTACTCGGCCACTTTAAGCGACCTTCCGTTATTCCTTGAATGCTGACTCGATGTAGATACGTCGTGTCGCCGTAAAACTAACTTTGAAGATTCGATTCTATAAATGATCGAAAATTGAATTCTGCAACCGCTTGGCATTGCTTGGGCGATAAACGACAACGGATGTCATTCGAGTTATAACCATGCTCAACATCCTCGGCCAAACTATGCGCGTCCGCGATGGCATGACATGATGGTCGCAAATAGGCAGGACGTTTCGTCGGTGGTTCCCATCAAAAGGAAGCAAAAATGGCTGCCCGACGCATCTTCACTGTTGAAACCCCGCTCGGAGAAACGGTATTTCTGACACGTGACCGATGGCGGCAGATTGTGCGAACGAAGCATCCCGCGCTTGCGGGCAAGGAAAAAGCCGTACGAGAATGCCTTGAGAATCCAGTTGTTGTTAGGGAGAGTTTGAAAGACGCAGAAGTTCAATATGTACTACGCCAATGCTGACGACGTTTTCCTATGCGTTGTGACCGCACCTGCCGATCCGGATGAACGGTTCATTGTGACAGCGTATTTCACAGAGAACATTAAAAAAGGAACCGAACTATGGAAAAGCTAACCGTCCACTTTGACCGCGAAGGCAATTCGCTCAGTATCTGGTTTGACGATCCGAAGAAAGAACACCGCTGCGAAGAAACCGATGACGATACAATACTCGTCAAGGATAAACGAGGCCGCGTCATCGGTTTTGAACGCCTGAACGTCCTTACCGCAAAGCAATCGCGTGACGGAGTAAATGTGCCTGTTGAAGTTAACGTAGGATAACTGCTCGTTCATTTATCTGCGTCGTATCCAACTCGCTCGGAGATACAGACCCATGTTCAACATCCTCGGCCACTCAAATCGCGCCTGCGACGGCATGACGCGGCGATCGCTGCTCACAGCGGCTTGTGGATTAGCGCTCGGCGGGCCTCTGTTGAGCGCTAAGCCGCAAGCCGCAATTCCGCAAGCGGCGCGCGGACGGGTGCGGTCCGTCATCCTCATCGACCTGTTCGGCGGGCCGAGCCATATCGATACGTTCGATCCGAAGCCCGATGCACCGGTGGAGATTCGCGGCGAGTTTGGCGTCATCCGGTCGTCGGTTCCCGGCGTGCTGGTTACCGAGCATTTGCCTCGGATGAGCGAATGGATGAACCGCACCTGTTTGATCCGCACGGTGTCGCATCCTTACAACAGCCATAATCCGTATGGCGTGATGACGGGCTACACCGGCGGCCAGGATCAACGTGATTACTTCTCCAGCCCGACGAATCATCCGAGCATGGGTTCAGTGTGTCATTACGCCGGCTTGACTCGACCGGATGTGCCGCCGTATGTCGTGCTGCCCGCTTATCCCGGCTACAGCCAGGGCCTGCGGCGTGCGGGGCCGTACGGCGGGTATCTCGGCAGCCAATACAATCCGCTCTTCAGCCAATGCAATCCGACGTTCAATCGCGAAGTTGACGCCGCCCGCGACTTCTACAACCCGACGCTAAGGCCCATCGGCGATCCCGTGCTGCCATCACTCGAAGCGTCGATCACGCTCGATGCCCTAGATCGTCGGCGCACGTTGCTCGAACAGGTCAACCAGCATGCATCGCGTCTCGATTCCTCGCGTGCCATCGAGATGATGGGCATCCGCCAGCGTCAAGCGTTCGACCTGCTGATGAACGCCAACACGCGCGGCGCCTTTGACCTCGAACGCGAACCGATGAGCGTGCGCGATCGTTATGGCAGGGACCTATTCGGCTCGAGCACGTTGCTCGCCCGCCGACTGGTCGAAGCGGGCGTGACGTTTATCACGATCCATACCGAATCGCGTGCTAATGGACATTGGGACACGCACAGCAATAATTTCAACATGCTGCGCGGCTGGTTGTTGCCATATTTGGATCGCGTGCTGGCGGCGTTGTTCGAGGATCTCACGCAGCGCGGCTTGTGGGAGCAGACGTTGGTGATGGTGACCGGCGACATGGGCCGAACGCCGCGGATCAACGCCAATGCCGGGCGCGACCATTGGCCTCAGTGCGGGTTCTGCTTGTTCGCAGGCGGCGGCGTTCGCAGCGGGCATGTGCATGGCCGAACCGATCGCCAGGCGGGCTATCCCACCGAGTTTCCCGTAACGCCAGGCGATCTGTGTGCGACGGTGTATCACCTGCTCGGCCTAGACCCGCACATGATGGTGCCGGACCAGACGGGGCGCCCGTTGCATATCGCTCACGGCGGCGATCCGATACGTGCGATTTTGGCGTGAGTGAAGGCCCGTTCGACACCGCTGATTGGGATGGGAGGTGAACGGGTGCGCAACGTCACGTGCAGGCATTTAACCACGAAAAAGAAGCGAGGGCCTTCCTATGCCTAATCGTATTTTCAGTAGTTCCAAGTTGGCAAGTTGTAGGTCGCAAGTGATAAGGCAATCGAACCCCGACACCGCGTGATTTGCAGGCACGAATCGTTATTCCCGCCGAACATGAAACCTGCAAACTTGAAACTACTGAATTTATTGTGGTTTGCGTGCGTTTCGTGGTTAAGTGCATTTGATATGCAAGTGTTGTCGTGTCCCCCAACTCCCAGTTCTTCGCATTCTCTCTGTGCTACCTACCTCCAAAATCTTTGCGAGCCGCGAAGATTTCACAGCGAGTCTCTGGACTACCAATCGAAATCGCTTATTGCGAATGACCAACGAAAAAATGATCTTGCGCAGCGACATCGTGAAACGGAAAGTCGCCTGCGCCGCAGCCGCTTGCTCCCCGACGAAGCGGCTCTTGCGAAAATCGGACGGTATGAGGCACATCTTGCCAAGCAACTGAGCCAGGCTCTCCACGAGCTTGAGCGCGTTCAAGAACGCCGGCGCGGAGGATTCGTGGCGTCGCCGATGGTCTTAGACGTCAACATCACCGGCACAGAGAGCGATTTGGGATGAGAGTCGTCAGCAGAAAATGGGTTTGTTTCGCAAAATTCGAGTTCTCCAGTCCCCGTCGGAACATGACCGAGACCAACTTGTTTCTTGCACGTGTATAAAATATCACAGACGGCTAGGCCGGCCAGCCGAAAGCGGGTAGTCTCACCCGTTGCCGTCGTTTCTCTCC
>CAMAUE010000098.1 GCA_945861245.1 Singulisphaera sp. GP187 | reverse complement strand
TCCGAGAGGGCGTGCGAAACGTCTGCGAAGACCCGGTTGCACCGTCCATGGCGTAAACTCCTAGAATGAGAAATCAACGCCCCCCAGTGAACCGAATTCGGGCAGCTGACGCAAGCCCAGTATTACCGTGTCAAGACCAAGTTGGAATCAACCTAGGTAGACCCCCACCAATCGCTTCGCTCATGGTGGGGCTTGGGATCCTCGGATTACGGAGCCACGCAAATGAATCCCAACGTCGCCGCCGCACCTCAGGGCGGCATGTTCGACATCCGCTGGCGCATTCTGGGCATGCAGTTTCGCATTCAGCCGTCGTTCTGGATCGTCAACGCGATCTTTGCGTGGCTGATTTACGGCTATGTCACTGGTTTTCTGCAGCTACGTGCCGACCTGCTGAATTACATCCTGGTTTGGTTGTTCTGCACGTTTGTTTCGGTCTTGATCCATGAGATAGGTCATGTCATCACGGGACGCATTTTCGGCCAACCGGGCAACGTCACGCTGGCGGGTTTCGGCGGACAGACGACAGGCGAATACGAACAACTGCGCGTCTGGCAGCGGATCATTTTCTACGCCGCCGGGCCCGCCGCTGGATTTGGACTTGTCGTCTTCTTGGTATTCTTCGATCCGCATACGACCGGATGGAACATGCTGGCCGAGGAATTCAATCGGCCGAAATGGAAATTGGAGTGGTGTATCATCGATCAGATTGATCCGCTGATGCGTATGGGCGCGTCGCGGATGTATCGTCTGACGCTCGCGATCCTGCTGATTTTCACGATATTTTCAAACGTTCTCAATCTCTTGCCGATCATTCCGCTCGACGGCGGCATGATCTTCAAGGAATTTTGCTGCCTGATCTTTCCCTCGACCGGATTGATGATTGCGTTTATGTGGTCGATGATTCTGGCTCTCGGAGCGGCATCGTTCTACCTCATGGTCGTGTTAATCAATTATCGCGTACTGCCGAGGTACTTTGACTATCCGTTCCTGTTTCCCGAGTTGTCGTTGTTTGCGTTCGTCGTGATGGCCTACCGCGCTTACGCATCGTATCGCGAGTTGGCATCGGCTACGCATCATTCGCATTACATGGAACGCGATTGAACAATGTTTAGCCGCTCGCCTTTGGCGAGCGCGGGCGCGGCGGCCTAACGCGATTCGGAAGAACGCCATGTCCGCGCTCGCCAAAGGCGAGCGGCTAAACAGTCGGTTTCCCCTTGACGCATTGCACGTCGCGTGTTATCTCCTTCGCCCACTATGACAACATTCATCCGTCTCGCGTTGACCGTCGCCATTGCCATCGGGTTCGGGCCTCTCCTCCACGCCCAGGATACGGAGAAGGAACGCACCAAGGGGCAGGTGTTGATCCTCAAGAATGGCAACGTCATGGAAGGCAACATCGAGAAAGTCGGCGGCCAGTATTGTTTGCGCAAGGGAAAAAGCGAAGTCTGGATTGCTGCGGACAAGATCACGCAACTTTGTGCGGATTGGGAAGACGCCTACATCTATGCCCAGAAATTTATCAAGCAGGACAGTGCCGCTGACCGCGTCCGCTTGGCGCGTTGGTGCCAACTGCACAATCTGCACGAAAAGTCGCTGCTCGAAGCACGCATTGCGCTCAATCTTGATCCGAGCAATAGCGACGCCAAACAAATCATTACGTATCTGGAACGCGAATTGAACGAGCCGAACAGGCCAATTCAAGCCAAATTAGCGGCCAAACAGGAGCCGATCAAGGCGCCGCCGTTCGTCGATGTGACGACCGACACGCTGATCGGGTTTCAATCGCGCGTGCAGCCGATTCTGTTCAACGCCTGCGTGACCTGCCATGCTTCGGGTCACGGCGGCAAATTGCATCTGGATCGCGCATCGACGACGCGGCAACAGGCGGCGGCGCAGCACAACCTCGCCGCCATCATGTCGTACATCGATTTCGACCGCCCTGCCGTCAGTCCGCTGTTGCTCAAAGCGATCACTGCCCACGGCGACGCACCGCACGCGCCGATCAAGAACCGCGACGCCAAGCCGTTCCAGGCGATTCAACAATGGATCGAGCAGATGATCGCCCGCAACCCGCATCTGAAGGAGCAGCGCGACGCCACCAGACCCGTCGTCGCCAACAAGACACCGATTGGCCTGAACGCCACTGGCTTCGCCACGCAAGCCACAGCCACGGCGATTGGCGGCACGACCAGCGCCGGGTTCCCACGGCGCGATGATTTCAACATAAGGCCATCAATGCCGAAACAAGGCGACGGCCTGAGGTCATCGTCGATGCCGTTGGACCCCTACGACAGCACGCACTTCAATCAACGGTTTCATCCGAAACGGTAATCCACCGCGCGGCTAAGCAAGCAGTGCCTCCGCGCCCTGTTCGCGTAGTCGGGATGCGACATGCTCGCCGAGCGTTTCCGCCTGATCGGGTGGCAAAGCGCCTTCAGCGGCGATGCGCTGTTTGCCATCGGGCGACAGGACCACACCTTGCAGTTTCAACATGCCATCGACGAAGGCCGTGCGTGCGCCGATCGGCACCTGGCAGCCACCGCCCAGGCCGCGCAACATCGCCCGTTCGGCGAGCACTGCCGCACGCGCCGGCGCATCGTTGAGCCGCGTCACGATCGCCAGGGTCTCGGCATCGCTCACTCGGCACTCCAGGCCCAACGCGCCTTGGCCGACGGCGGGAAACATCCAGGCCGCATAGAGCACCTCCGTGATCTCGCGTTCCAGGCCGAGCCGAATCAAGCCCGCCTGAGCAAGAATGGTCGCGTCTAAATCTTGCTCGACGAGTTTTCGCAAGCGCGTATCGACATTGCCGCGAATGTCGATCAACTTCAAGTCGGGCCGTTGATGCAGCAGCTGGGCCTTGCGTCGGAGGCTGCTCGTGGCGACGACGGCTCCCATTGGTAGCTCGGCGAAGGTGCGGTGTTTCTTGGAAACCAGGGCATCGCCGGTTGGGCCACGCGATGGCACGGCGGCGAGCGTCAAACCTTCAACTTTGAACGTCGGCAGATCCTTCAGGCTGTGCACGGCGAGATCGACTCGATTTTCCAGAAGGGCATGCTGGATCGCTTTCGTGAACGCGCCATCGCCGCCGAGCTGCGTGAGTGGGACATTGAGCACCTGATCGCCGACGGTCTCGATTTCGACGAGTTCGATGACGAGGCGCGGTTCGACGGCTCGCAAAAGAGCCGTGACGTGGTGGGCCTGCCAGAGCGCAAGCGGACTGCCGCGAGTGCCGATGCGAAACGATTTCATGCGGTTGGCGCCTGCAATTGGTGAAGAGTCATGCGAATGCGGCCAGCGATGTCCGCGCGAGAAAACGGAGCGGTTTGCAGTCGGCAGCGCTCGGCGTCGTCGCGCTCGGCACGATCCAGAGCGATCCATGTGGGTTTGAGCGTATCGGGGTCATCGTCCCGACGTGGGAAGAGATGCCAATGGACATGAGGCACCTGGTTGCCGAGCGATTCACAGTTAAGCTTGCGTGGCTGAAAGGCGATTTCGATGGCTTGCGAGAGAAGGAGCATCTCGTCGAGAAACGCATTGCGTTCTGGCTTCGGGATGCGGTGGATTTCACAATGGTGGCTGCGTGAAACGAGGACGCAGTAGCCGGTAAAAAACTGCCAGGGGCCGAGAAAGGCGACGGAACTCGGGAACTGCCAAACGATGTCCTCGCTGGGTAGTTCGCTAAGCCGATTCAGTTTGTCGCAAAGCGGACACGCGGGAGTCATGGAAGAAAATCAAAAGCCCAGGGGTGAGGTACACCAAACCCCTGGGCTCAATTCCAAGATACGTTCATCCGAGGGGTTCGGTGTACCTCACCCCTGGGCTTGAGGAAGTTTCGTCAGTCGCCACTACCGCCGCCGCCACAGCCGGCGCCGCCACAGCCGCTGCCACCACCACCGCCGGCATCACCACCACCACCGCCACCCCAATCGCCGCCGCCTCCACCGCCGGCATCACCGCCGCCAGCGTCACCCCAATCACCGCCGCCGGCATCGCCACCGCCGCCACCACCCGCGTCGTCGTCGCCACCGCCACCGGCGTCGTTATCGGTGTCGCCTTTGTAGTCGCTTTTTTCGCCGCCTTCTTTATCGCCGAAATCGCCTTGCTTGTCGCCCCCACCGCCCTGGTTATTGCCGCCGCCCCAATCGCCGGTGGAGTAGTTGGCATGTCCGCCGAATAAGTTGTTGTACATCCACATGCCGGCCATGGCGCCGAACATACCGCCGAGCATGCCGGTGAGGAAACCGCCACCGCCACCGCCCATGCCACCGCCCATGCCGCCACCGGCATAACCGCCGCCGCCCATCATGCCGGTCATGGAGCGGATGATCGCGAAGATCACCCAAACGACGACCAGAACGCCGACGATCAGACAGACCAAACCGACCCATGCTGGCATACCTTTATCCTCCAATTTATTTTGCGCTCGCACGGGATTATGCACCGGCGCGACGGGCGCTTGCTGTTGAACGGGGTTCCCCACGGCTTTGGGCTGCTTCGCAACCTTTGCGGGCGCGTTCGTAGTAATCGTGTCTCCCACGTAACCGACCATCTTCGTCAAGGCGAGATCATTGTCCTTTTTGCGATGTTCGTTGATAATCGTCTCGAGCTTAGAAATGTCCTGTATCTTGAAATAGGTTTTCCGCGTCTCGTTGCCAACGCGAATTCGGTAAAACGAAGGTTCCTTGCAGAACACGACGTATACCCCGTCAACCCCGAGTTTATTGAATTGCTCCATGGCCCATTTATCGCGTTCTTCTTTGTTTACTTCTGGCGCTACGGGCGATGTCTTCACCGTTTCGATAACCAATTCTTTTTTGTGCTTGGCAAATATATCGCCAATGACCTTGTTCGCCTGGTCCTTGGCTTCCTTGCTGAATAAGCCTGCATCGTCCTGCACCTGCCGGTGCTTGTCCTGGGCTTGGGCATCGCTCGTAACGAGAAACGCTCCTACAAGCAGCGCGGCCAGTCCGACTTTGTATGCTGCATGGAACATGGGATATCTCCGGGTGAAAGAGTTTCTCAATAACTCGTCCTATTATTTGTTCATGATACTCTATTATTCGCGCGAAAACCACAATTGAAAAGGGCAAACGAGTCCAATTGCCGAAATTGTCCTATACAATGGAAGCGTCCCGGAACGCGATTGGACAATTATTCGTGCGTTGGATTTTCATGCGGAATGTACGATGTGAGCGCTAAGCCGCAAGCGGAAAATGCCCAAAAGAACAGGAAGCACTACATGCAACGTATGCGCTCGACTACTATCCTCGCGGTCAGGCATCAGGGCGTCACGGCCATCGGCGGCGATGGTCAGGTCACGCTTGGGCAGATCGTGATGAAGAGCGATGCCCACAAAATCCGTCGCCTGCACGGCGGCAAGGTGCTCGTCGGATTCGCCGGTTCCTCGGCAGATGCGTTTGCCTTGATGGAGCGCTTTGAGGCGAAACTTAAAGATTTCCAGGGCAGCGTGCCTCGTGCCGCCACGGAACTTGCAAAAGATTGGCGGCTCGATCGCGCCCTGCGCCGACTCGAAGCGATGATGATCGCCGTCGATCGCGAGCATATGCTGCTCGTGTCCGGCACGGGCGATGTCATCCAACCGACCGACGGCATCGCCGCCATCGGTTCCGGCGGCGCATATGCGTTGGCCGCCGCGAAGGCGCTGACGACACATTCGACGCTCAAGGCCAGCGAGATCGTCAAAACGTCGCTCGATATTGCGGGCGATCTGTGCATCTATACCAATCGGAATATCGAAGTTGAAGTGATTGAATAAAACAGGCAAGCCCCAGGATGAGCACAGCGATTCCTGGGGGTAGCACCGCCCGAACCCCCAGGAATCGCTGCGCTCATCCTGGGGCTTGGAGTGAATATGACCCCTCGTGAAATCGTCGCCGAGTTGGATAAATATATCGTCGGGCAGAACGCCGCCAAGCGTGCTGTTGCGATCGCCATTCGCAATCGGTGGCGTCGTCAACAGTTGCCGGTCGAGTTGCGCAAGGATGTCACGCCGAAGAACATTATCATGATCGGCCCGACCGGAGTCGGAAAAACGGAAATCGCACGCCGGCTCGCGCAGCTGATCGGCGCGCCGTTTCTCAAAATCGAAGCGACCAAGTACACCGAAGTCGGCTACGTCGGCCGCGATGTCGAAAGTATGATCCGCGACATCACCGATGCGGGCATCGGCATCGTCAAAGCGGAGCAACGTCGGCTGGTCCAGACTGACGCCGCCGAGCGCACCAATGAACGCTTGCTCGATCTGCTTCTGCCAGGCTCCAACTCGTGGGATCCCGACAACACCGAGGAGAACGATCGCCAAAAACGCACGCGCGACAAAATGAAAGTTCGCCTGTTAAACGACGAACTCGAGGATTCCAAGGTCGAGTTGAACGTCGAGCAAAAAGCGGTGCCGGTGCAGATATTTTCCAATCTCGGCATGGAGAACATGGATGTCGATTTCCAGAACATGTTTGAAAAGATCATGCCGAAGAACAATCAGAACCGGCAGGTGACGATCAAAGATGCACGCAAAATCCTCATGGAGCAAGAAATCGAAGCGTTGATCGACCGCCAAACCCTGGCGGAGAAAGCGGTCGCGCTGGTCGAGAATCAGGGGATCATCTTCATCGACGAGCTTGACAAGGTGTGCGGGCCGTCATCGTCGCATGGGCCGGATGTGTCGCGCCAGGGCGTGCAGCGTGACTTGTTGCCAGTCGTCGAGGGCACGACGGTCAATACACGGCATGGGCCGGTGCGAACGGATCACATTCTCTTCATCGCCGCCGGCGCGTTTCATTTGTCGAAGCCGTCGGATTTAATGCCGGAGCTGCAGGGGCGATTCCCGATCCGCGTCGAGCTGACCGATTTGAAGAAGGAAGATTTTCTGCGCATTCTGACGGAGCCAAAGCACGCACTGACGAAGCAATACGCCGAGCTGCTCGCCACGGAAGGCGTGAAGTTGACGTACACGCCAGACGGTATCGAAGCGTTAGCGGACATCGCGTTCGAGGTCAACCGCACGACGCAGAACATCGGTGCCCGACGACTGCACACGATCCTCGAGCGCGTGGTGGAAGAGATCAGCTACGAAGGGCCGGACCTCGTGGACAAAAACGTTACAATCGACGGCAAATACGTGCGCGATCGCTTGAACGAGATTCTGGAGAAAGAGGATCTGTCGAAGTTTATTCTTTGAGAACAACCTGAATTCCGCTTGCGGCTTAGCGTTCGCAACATCCAACCTTGAGCGGCAAGCCGCAAGCGGAATTCAGAATAGCCTCACTTCGCATTCCATGCACCTAGGCGGCCCCCATGCCTATCATCGACGCACATGTTCACGTCTGGACGGATGACGACACTCGCTGTCCGCTCGCGCCGGGATTCAAACGCCTCGACGGTTGGCCAATGGCGTTTTTGCCCGAAACCCTACTCGCCCATGCTGGGCCTTGCGGCGTTGATCGGATCAATCTGATCCAGATCAGCTTCTATTGCTTCGACAACTCCTACATGCTCGACACGATCTCGCGGTTCCCCGAGACGTTCGTCGGCACCGCCGTCATCGATGCGCATGCGCCGGACGTTGAACGCACGATGGCGGAGTTGCAGCCGCGCGGCATCCGAGCGTTTCGCATTCATCCCCGGCTCGCAGGAAGGCCGCCCGCGGAGTGGCTGCGACCCGCCGGTTTCGCGACGATGTTCGCCGCCGCCGAACGCAACGGGCAGGCGTTGAGTTGCCTGATCGATCCCGATGGCCTCGCCGAGGTGGATCGAATGTGTACCGAGTTTTCGGGCACGACGGTGATTATCGATCATCTGGCTCGAGTCGGTGGTGATGGCGTCATCCGGGACGATGACATCATGGCACTCTGCAAGCTGGCCCGCCATCCGCGCGTCTTCGTCAAACTCGGCGCATTCTACGCGCTCGGCCGCAAGGTGCCGCCGTATGATGATCTTGCCGGATTGATCGAGCGCACAGTTCGGGCGTTTGGCCCTGAGCGCTGCATGTGGGAAAGCGACAGCCCGTTTCAGGTGCTGCCGCCGCACACGTATCAGGCGAGTGTTGATCTGATTCAAAGGCGGTTGGCATTTCTGACGGCCAACGACCGTGAGTGGTTGCTCGCCAAGACGGCAGCGAGCGTGCTGTTTGACGCCACTCTCAGAAGTCAATTTTCTTAACGAGCCGGAAGCGTAAGCGACGGATTTCTCCAATCCGTCGCTCACGCTTCCGGCTTGTTAAGCGGGAAATGGCGAGCGATAAGCCGCAAACGAAAAACCCAATGATACGAAAGACGCAACCATGCCTCGCCTTCTTCTCGGATTGTCATTTTCACTGGCCATGATCTCTAACGCCGCCGCCCAAGACGACGCCCTCGCCGAGTCGTTGCGCACGCTCGATGCCCGCGTCCTCGTGCTCGGCAAAGTGCGCGACAATCCGCTGGCGGCGATGTTGAGCCGAGCGAGCAAAGCTGATCTGCGTGAGGCGAACCAGCGCGATCTGAAGGCCTGGCAATTGGTCAAGACACGAGCCGATTGGGAAAAGTTTCGCGATGTCCGCATTCAGGCGTTGCGCGATTCGCTCGGCTCCTATCCGCCGGCGCCGAAGTCGCTGAAATCGCGCGTCGTGCGAAGTCGGCCTGGCGATGGGTATCATGTGGACAACGTCGTCTACGAAAGCCGGCCTGGGCTGCTCGTCGCTGCCAATGTCTATCGACCCGCGAAGCCGACGGCATCGATGCCTGGCGTGATTCTCGGGTTGAGCCATCAACGCCCCAAGAACACCGGTTGGCGGCAGGACATGGCGATGACCTGGGCCCGCGCCGGCTGCGTTGTCATCGTGCCGGACCATCTTGGCCATGGCGAACGCCGGGCGCATCCGTTTGTCACGCCAAACGATTACGACAAGCCGTTCAAGCTCGAACAGCAAGACTATCACTTTCGCCACGATCTCGGCATGCAGCTGCATTTGCTCGGCGATAGTCTGATGGGCTGGCTGGCCTACGATCTCGCCCGCGGCGTGGACTACCTCGTCGGGCAGCCTGGCGTCGATGCGAAACGCATCCTCATTGTCAGCGAGCCGGCCGGCGGCGGCGATGTCGCCGGTGTCGCCTTCGCGCTCGATCCGCGCATCACAGCGGCGGCGATCATGAACTTCGGCGGGCCGCAACCGGAGGCCGCCTTCCCGTTCTCGCCCGATGCCGAGCAGACGTTCGAGTTCACCGGCACCGCAAGCTGGGAGACAACGCGCAACCTACGCCATTCCGCACGCGATGGCTTTCTGCACTGGACGATCATCGCCTCCGCCGCGCCGCGTAAGCTCATCTACAATCACGAATTCTACTGGGATCACGACCACGATCCGGTCTGGAAACGACTCAAGAAAATCTACGGCTTCTACGGAGCGGACGACGCGCTCGTCGGCGTCGCCGGCCGCGGCTTCGTGTCAGGCAGCGCTCCCGCGAATACGCACTGGTTGCCGATCAATCGCGAGCTTCTGTATCCGACGCTCGAACGCTGGCTGGCGATCCCGAATCCGAAAAAGGAATACGAGAACCGCCGCGACGAGGCCGAGCTGCTGTGCTTCACGCCAGACGTGCTGCGCGAGTTTGGCGCCAAGCCGACGCATGAGATTTTGTCCACGCTTGGCAAGGAACGCGCGGAGGCGGCTCGCGCCAAGCTAACGGCGTTGAAACCCGCAGCACGGCGTGTGCAGCTTCGTAAAGACTGGAGCAGCCTGCTCGGTGCGATCGAGCCGAAGGGACCAGCACGCTTGTTGAAGTTTCCGCAGGACGATTTGACTATGGGGAACATCCGCGTCGAACGGCACGCGCTGATGGTCGAGCCGGGCATCGTCGTGCCAATGGCAATGCTGATCCCGCCGCACAGAAGGGGCACGCGATTGCCGACGATCGTCGCCATTGCTCAAGGCGGCAAGCAAGCGTTCCTGACCGCACGGCCCAACCAAATCGCGGCATATCTCAACGCGGGGTTCGCCGTCGCAATGCCCGACCTGCGTGGCACGGGCGAGACGAGTCCAAGCGATTCACGCGGGCGCGGCAGCCCTGGCAACACATTCGCGGCGGGCGATTTGATGGTCGGGCAGACTGCGGTTGGCAACAAGCTTCGCGATCTGCGCTCGATCTGGCGCTGGTTGAAGTCGCATCCTGAGATTGACGCGAAACGCCTCGCCGTCTGGGGCGATTCGTTCACGCCGACGCACGACGCCGAGCGCGATTTGCGTGTGCCGCATGGCATCGACAGGCCGGAGCCAAGCGAACCCGCGGGTGCGTTGCTGGCGCTGCTCTTGGCACTGTTCGAGGACGATGTCCGCGCGGTTGTTGCCGAGGGCGGGTTGATCGACTTTCAATCGACGCTTGCCAGTCCGTTTTGCTATGTGCCGTTCGATGCGGTGGTTCCGGGCGCGATTGCGGTCGGCGACATTCCCGGGCTGTTGCTCGGGCTGACGCCGTCGCAACTACGTCTGATCACGCCAGTCGACGGGCAGAATCGGGAGACGACACGTCTGGCTCAGGTGGCGGTTTATGCGCCAGCGCGATCTGCCTTCGACTCCGACTCGCTGCAGATCGACCCGACCGCCCCAACGCCCGCCGCGCTCATGCGCTGGCTACGAGCGGCAACGCTAGGCGCGGATCCGGAGCCGCGAAACTAAGATGACTGACAGAACCGCGAAAAATTGCGCCATCGCTTTTACAATAACCCACCCGATGCCCGGCGTCTGAGATTGTTGATCTAATATCTGCAAACTGAAAGTATCATGATTTCGCCAAAAATCATCGTCGTTGGTGCAGGCGTTTCCGGCCTATCAGTTGCGTACCGTTTGCAGGAACGCATGCCGACGGCGAACGTGCGCGTGCTCGAAGCGGGCGATCGCCCCGGCGGGACCGCGTGGTCGCTGCGCGAGGCCGGCTTCGTCGTCGAAATCGGGCCGAACGGCTTCCTCGACACCAAACCGACGACGCTGAACCTTTCACGCGAAATCGGCCTGACGGATCGACTCGTGCAGTCCAGCGAATCGGCGGCGAAGAACCGCTACCTGTTTCTCGGCGATCAACTCAAACCGCTTCCCGCGGGTTTCACGGCATTTCTGCAGAGCGACTTACTCAGCTGGCGTGGCAAGCTATCGTTGCTCTGGGAACGGTTTCGCGGCAAGCGCACAGACACGACCGACGAGTCGATCGACGCCTTCGTGCGTCGGCGGGCGGGGAACGAGGCGGCGGACGTTTTCGCCGACGCGCTGGTGACGGGCATCTATGCGGGCGATCCGAAGCTACTAAGCCTGCCGGCGTGTTTTCCTCGCATCGCGGAGTTAGAACGCGAGTACGGCAGCGTCATCAAGGGGTTCGCCGGGGCCGCCAAGAAACGCCGCGCCGAGGCCCAAAAACAAGGCCTGCCCTATCAACGTGCGGGCAAAATGTGGTCGTTCCAGGGCGGCATGCGGACGTTTGTCGAAGGTCTGACCGCGCGGCTTCGACAAGCGCCGGAATACGGCGTGGCGATTCGCACGGTGCGTCGATCCGCGGATTCGGGAATGTGGACGGTGCATGGCGAGGGCAACGAAGCGTTCGAGGCCGATGCCATCGTGCTGACCTGCCCGGCATGGAAGCAAGCGGAGTTGCTGGCGGAAGCGGACGAAGCGCTGGCCGGGCAAATCGCGGCGATTCCGTACAACCGCGTCGCTGTCATCGCGCTGGCGTTTCGGCAAGGCGACGTGCCGACCTCGACCGAGGGCTTCGGATTCATTGCGCCGCAAAACACGCGGCGTGATCTGCTCGGCGTGCAATGGTGCTCGTCGATCTATCCCAACCGCGTCCCGGACGGCACGGTGCTGCTCCGCGCGATGGCGGGCGGTTGGCATCGGGCCGACGTCGTTGACTGGGATGATGCGAAACTGCTTGCCGCGATTCGCGCGGAACTTCGCCTGGCCATGAAAATCACGGCTGAGCCGATTTTCAACAAAATCATTCGCTGGAACCGAGCGATCCCGCAATATCACCTTGGCCACCTGGAGCGTGTCGCCCGGATCGAGGCCAGCGCCGTGAGGCATCCGGGTCTTCTCCTCGGCGGCAACGCCTATCACGGTGTCGCCCTCAACGACTGCACCGAGCAAGGGCGCGTACTTGCTGAGCGCGTCGCCAATTTTTTGCGCCACGTTTAGCGGCTCGCCTTCGGCGAGCGCGATCCGCGTGTCATGCGGGACCTGTTCGCGCTCGCCCGAGGCGAGCGGCTAAACGAATCAATCTCTCGCAAAATCCTTTGTTATCCTTACGTTTCTCGTTCGTCTATATAAAATCTCCCCACCCATGTGTGAATTCCAAACTCCTGACGAGGCTACGATGATGTCTTGCTTCCGATTTCGACTTACGAATTTGTTCGTATCCGCTTTGGTTCTGATCCTGGGCCTGGCGCTTGTGCCTGCGGAGGGACAGGGTCAGGAGAAGAAGCTCAAGGAATTGCAGTGGTCGCACGCCTTCGATCTCGCTTGCCGTAAGATCGGCGAGGCTGACATCACCAAAGACACCAAACGCTGGGGCGTCGAAGCGTTTCGCGACGACAACACCGGCCTGGGCGTCTACTTCTCGCAGACCGGCAGCATGGCGATCGGGCCAAACTTCGCCGGCCTGACCGCGCCGATCAATCCGAGCAAGGGACCATCCTGGCTCACCGGGCTCGACCTGCCGGCACGCAAAGCAGGCGAGAAGGAATTCACCAAGGCGACGAAGATGCACGCCATGGAAGTCTTTCGCGATCCAAATGCCGACAATTGGCTCTTCATCACCGAGCAAGGCAACCTCGCGGCGACGACGGGCAAACTATTTCCCGGCGCCAGTGGCAAGAATCCGAAGTGGGTCCATAGCATCGATCTTTCCGTTCGCAAAGGCGGCGTGAAGGACTGGAAAGACGCCGAGAAGGTCGGCATCGAAGTCTACCGCGACGCCGGCACGGGCAACCTCATCTACATCACCCAGCACGGCTATGTTGCGATCGTCCCCGAAACCACCGAAGTCAAAGGCGAAGGCAAATCGCCGGAATGGCTGCACGGCCTTGACCTCTCCTGCCGACGCCATGACGAAAAATCGTTCACCAAGGACACCCGCAAGTACGGCGTCGAGGTTTACAACGACATCACGACGGGCAACTTGATCCTCATCTGCGAATCGGGCAGCATCGCCGTCGCCCCGGCGGCTTCCGGTGTCAAAGCTCCGACGGCCAACGTCAAGGAACCCGCTTGGACCCACGGCTTGAACGTCCGTTGCCGAGCGTATGGCGAAAAGGAATTCTCGGACAAGACCCGCGCGTTCGGCGTGGAAGTTTTCCGCGACGACAACGTCGGCACCGTACTGTTCATCAACGAAGTCGGCGCAATCGCGGTGCCGTCGGCGAAGTAGGGTCGGTGCCGCCCTTGCGTTTAGCCGCTCGCCTTCGGCGAGTGCGGGCATGGCGTCACGATTGGAAAACGCCTGACCCACGCTCGCCGAAGGCGAGCGGCTAAACGAGTAACCTGCTCATGGCTTTTTTTGGCGATCTCTCGCTGTCGCTCGAACCGGCGTTTCCCGCGCTCGGCTCGTCCGTTGCCCTCGCGCTGGCGGCGGCATTAATCGCGCTCACCATCTGGACCTACCTCGGTGCCAAACCCGTCAACTGGCGGCGCGTCGGTGTCGTCCTGCTCCTTCGGCTGCTCGCGCTTGGCCTGGTCTTCGCCATGATGTTTCGGCCATCGTTCGCGATGACCCAGCTGGACGGCCTGGAGGCAAGCAAACTCCTCGTGCTCTGGGACGCCTCCACGAGCATGGCGATCGCCGACATCGACGGCAAACCGACCCGCTGGCAGCACGCCCAGCAAATTTGGGCAACCCCCGAGGTCCAGCGACGCATCCTTTCGCTGAAGGACGTTCATCAAATCGAAGTTGTCAAGTATCTCGCGGCTCAGGCGCTCAAGCCTGATGACGTTGCCGCCGAGCCGATCGGCAAACGCACCGACATCGGACGTTGGCTGCACGAGTTGTGGCAGAAGCATGGTCATGCAAAACGGCTGCGCGGCATCGTACTCGTCAGCGACGGCGCCGACAACGGCACGAAATTCGCCGCTTTGGAAAAAGCTCGCCAATGGCGCGGCATCGCGCCGATCTTCGCGCTCGGCGTGGGCGATCCCACAGCAGCGAAGCAGCGCAAGGACATCGCAATCACAGGCGTCCGTGCGGAGCCGAGCGTCGTTCCCGCGAAGGGCAAGCTCCTGGTCAAGGCGATCGCTCATGCACCGGGGTTCAGCAAGCCCCAGGTACGCGTGTCGGCCACGCTTGAAGATTTGGAAACGAAGAAGGTGTTCCCGCTCGCCGAGGTTCCGAATTTCGACATCACCCGTGAACGCGATCTCGACATCGAGCTTGCGGGCGTCGCTCCCGAAAGCCCCGGCGAGTACAAGTTGACTGTGATGATCGATCCGCAACTCGGCGAAGCGAACATCGACAACAACAGTGCCTCGACCTACGTGCAGGTGATCCAAGAAAAGATCAACATTCTCTGGATCGACCGCGTGCGTGTCTATGAGCCGACGCTCGCCATTCGGACGCTCGCCGGCGAGAAACGCTTCGAGGTGTTCCATTTCACGCCGCCGACCAAGTCAGATAAAAAGCTCGATCCTCGCGTGTATTACGAATTCAACCGTCGACATTACAACCTGATCGTCATCGGCGACGTTTCTGCGGATCGCGTCGCGCTCGGTGAGCCGGGAATCTTCGAGGCTATCAGCACGATGATCGTCGAGAAAAAAACGGGCCTGCTGATGCTCGGCGGCGTGGAGACATTTGCGAAAGGCGGCTGGGATGGCATTGCCCCGATCGCGAAGTTGTTGCCGATCGCGCTGGAAACGAAATCGCCGACGTTTGTCGAAAAGGCAGTGCGAGCGACGGTCGTGCCCAAGGACCTCAGTCCGTATCCGTTCCTGCGTCTCGTGCCCGATGCGAAAGAGAACGACGCCATTTGGCGGACGCATTTCGAGCGGCTCGAAGGCTACACGCCGGTGGGTGCCCCGACGCCGGACAGCACGCCATTGCTCAAGGGCGACAACGACGAGCCGATCCTGATCGCCGGCCGACCCGGTGCGAGCCGAGTTGCGGTGTTGACGGTCGATTCGACGGCGAACGCCTGGCTGGGTTCGGCGGAGGCGACACGCGGGTATCAGCGATTCTGGAAGCAACTCGCCTATTGGCTCACCCAGCAAGAGGACGATCCGAATCAACTCTGGATCCGCCTCGACAGACGCCGGCAGCTCCTCGACGCCGACGATCCGCTCGGCTTCACCTTCGGCCTGCGCGGAAAAACCGGGAACACGATTCAGCAGGCGAGCTTCACAGCAACGATCGTCAGCCCGTCGGGAAAAGTATTGCCTGTCACGTTCTCGCGCGAGGACGATCATCAGCGCGGCAAGTGCGAGCAATTCACCGAGCCAGGCGAGCATCGCTTGAAAATCGATGGTACAGGCAAAGACACCGATGGCAAGGAGGCGTCAGCGAACAACAGCGCGCGGTTCCTCGTCGTTGCCGAGAATCTGGAGTCGCTCAATCCCCTGCCCGATCATGAAACACTGGCGAATTTGGCGTCGGCATCGGATGGCCAATTCGTCCCGGCAAGCGAGGCCGGCCTGGTCGCCTATCTCGACCGCATCGCCCAACAAACGACCGCCGAGGCACGCCTTCGCACCGTCCACTGGCCCGACTGGCGCCGCTTGCCAAATTCGTCGAGCACGCGCGATCAAATCGCCGGCGCATGGGGGTCGTTCAGCTTCGGCGTGTTGGCGCTGTTTGCTGCGCTTTTGACGGGCGAGTGGTTACTGCGAAAGCGATGGGGGATGGTGTGATAATGGCAGCAAAACTCTACAATATCAACACTAAGCCATCGCCAAAATACTGTCAGGAATAACAACGCCTAAAGTTTCCAATTCCATGTTTTTCGCTTGCGGCTTAGCGTTCGGTGTACCCCACGCGAGCGCTAAGCCGCAAGCGGCGTAAGTCCAAACGGAGTACCATGCAAACCACCATCAGCGGCAAAGCCTATGTCCTCGGCGACAACGTCGATACCGATCAGATCATCCCGGCACAATACCTGACGTTTAACCCGTCCGTGGCCGAGGAGTACAAGATGTTCGGAAAATACGCGCTGTCGAGTGTGCCGCCGGCGCAGTCGGGCCTACCCAAGGGCCATGTGCCTTTCCATACGAAAGACGAGTTCGTATCGGATTACACGATCATCATCGGCGGCAAGAACTTCGGCTGCGGCTCATCGCGCGAGCATGCCCCGATCGCCCTAGATGCGGCTGGCATTCAATGCGTCATCGCCGAGTTTTACGCACGCATCTTCTTCCGCAATTCCGTCAACGGCGGCTACATCGTCCCCTTTGAAACCGGCGATCGCCTGTGCGAGCAAATCTGCACCGGCGATGAACTAACAATCGACACCGCCTCAGGCAAGCTGCAAAACCTCACCACCGGCGAAACCTGGCAACTCAAACCGCTCGGCGAAGTCGCCCCGATCATCGATGCGGGCGGCATCTTTTCTTATGCGAAGAAGGTCGGGATGTTGAAAGCTTAGTCCGTGGTCCGTGGTGCTTGGTACTTGGCCGGCGGGTTTGCATTCTCTCGTCATAAAAGAGGATGAATGAAAGATTATCATATAAACGTGTTCTTCAGTGAAGAGGATGATTGCTACGTTGCCGACATTCCGGATTTGGGATTCTGTTCAGCGTTCGGCAGCAGCGCGGAGGAAGCGGTTCACGAAGTGACAATAGCGAAAAAAGCTTGGCTGAAGGCTGCGAAAAAAGAGGGCAAGCCGATTCCCGAACCGCGGTATCGGCCGGCGCTCTATCAGCGGATTGGGTAGGTGCGTGCAGGTTCCACGATATTCCTTCATGAAGATATGCTCATGCGAATGTTCGTTCAATTGTTCGCGATCCTCTTCATCGCCGCCTGCCCGGGCGCAAAAGAAAGACCTGCTCAAAACCGACGGCTACGGCAGCTTGTCGGGCAAGGTGACGCTTGCGGGAGTTGGCCCCGTGCCCGTTTTGCCGAATGTCGGGAAACCGGTAGGTAATGATTGGGTCATTGACAAGAATACGCGAGCTGTCGCCAACGTCGTCGTCTGGATCAAGCCGCCTGCGAAGCAGTACCTGGTGACTCATCCGAACTTCAAGCAGCGTGCCGAACAGATCGTCATCGGAATCAAGGATAAGGATTTTTTTCCTCGCGTGTCGGCGTTCAATCCACATTATTTCGATGGCAAGGCAAAAGTGGCGACCGGCCAAAAATTAATCCTCAAGAACAGCGATACCGGGGGCCACGGTGTTAGGTTTCAAACTCATCCGAATTTCAACAACGACCTCCATTTGTCCTTTTCGCCTATGACAGACCTGGACTTGACGAACAAGATCCAGCCGCAACCACTGCCGATACATCTCGAAAGCTACATCGCCGCCTGGATGGGAGCCAAGCTTTACGTCTTCGACCACCCGTACTACGCGATCACGAAGGCGGATGGCACGTACTCGATCCCGTTCGTGCCCGCCGGCGCGGAGGTGTTCATCATGGGGCATCATGCCGGCGTGGGGTATGTCGTGAATCTCAGCAAGGGCAAGGCGGTCACGATTCAGAAAAACAAGAAAACCACGTTCGATATTGAAGTAACCAAGTAACTTGTTTAGCCGCGACGCGCCAGCGGAGCGCGGGCGTCGAGACAGCGCTCCGCTGCGCGTCGCGGCTAAACATCATTTGCGTTCGTTCCAATAGATGCGAATGTTATGCGTTTGCCGACCGACGGCGACGATGTCGGGCTTGCCGTCGCCGTTCAAATCGACGGTGATGAGATCTTCGACAGCGACGCCGCCGTTGTCGAGGATTTGGCGGTGCCATTTCGCACCAACGTCATCAGCGACTTTGTAAACGCGCACGCCTCGGCTCTGGGTGAACTTGTCGGTTTTGGCCGGCTCGTCGCGCACGCCGATGACGATCTCGTCGGAACCATCGCCATCGAGGTCGGCACAGCTGACGGCATGGCCCCAGCGTAGCTGCTCGTCGATAACGTGGCGATCCCACATTTTGCCCGCCGCAGTCGGTTCGGTGTAAACGACGACTTGGTTGCCATGCCAGGGTTCGATGGTGGCGATAAAGTGTTTGCCGTTCTTGAGCTTGCCTGCCTTGATCTCGCTGGCGCCGCGATTGCTTTTGAGGTTGGCCTGGTTGCCCGTGCCAAGGTGCGTGCGTTTCCATTTGCCATTGGCCATGCTTAATAGATTGACGCCTTCGTAGCTGGCGGTGAGGATGTCGTCGCCTTTGCGATTCGTGGCCGGGATCGGGTGGAAATTATGCGAGGCATGCAGGCTGGCGTCGAGCACTTCGGGCATCCAGCGATCGTTGACGGCGTCTTTCGGGATACGGTAGGCGGTGACTCGCAGCGGTTCGCCATCGAGCCAATTCTTTTCCTTGCTGCTGCCTCGGCCCATGAGCGGCACGGAGATGAGGGCCGGCTTGCTGTTGCCATCGATGTCGGCGAAACGGATGCGGTGGATGACCGGCTCCATGTCGATCGGGTGCACGGTCCATTTGTCGCCAGCCTTGGCGGGGTGCTTGAGCCATTGCAGCGTGCCGCCGCTTTTGGTGTTGAATGGCTTCCAGTCGGCGCCGAGGGCGAAATCGATTTTGCCGTCGCCGTTGATGTCGAGGGCGTCGATGCAGACGTTGTCGGGTTTGGTCATTCCCGTGATGATCGTGTGAACTTTCCATGTCGGATTTTCGAGCCAAATAACCCGCGTTGTATCCACGACGACGATGTCGGGCTTGCCATCACCATTGACATCCGCGGCAACGACAGCGTAACCGACTTGCAGTTTTTCCGGCGATTCTTGGATCTTGAAGGTAACGAACGGTTTGTCGGCATCGCCCGCTTGTAGGGCCACGGGGCGGGTGATCATTGCCGTCAGGAGCGATAGAACAGCGAATACAAGCAGAAATAGACGCATGTTGGCAGGTCCTTTTTTTGACAGAGGAATGGTCGTGCGATATTGTTAGAAGTGTAGCAAAAACGAATCCGCGCGGGGAGCGAATCCCGCTGACCTTGAGGAAAAGACATGACACGGTTACTTGGACTTACCCTTTTCTTGGCGGCGACCTTATTCCTCATCAACTCCAGCGTTACCGCGCAGGATGAGCCTAAAAAGGGCAAGATCGAAATAGAAACGCTCTTCAAGAAGCTCGACGCCAACAAAGATGGCAGACTGACGAAAGACGAATTCCTGAAACTCGCGAGCAACCTTAAGAACAAGGACAAAGTCCGCGAAATGCTCGGCATGACCTTTGACAAAATCGACCCGGAAATGAAAGGCGTTTCGCTCGAACAATTCCGCACGTTCATCGATGCCAAAAAGAAAGAAAAAAAACCGCAATAGGAACGGTTGGCAAATGACTCGATTAACCTCGACGCGCAGTGGAGCGAGGGCGTCAAAACCGCGCTCCGCTGCGCGTCGAGGCTAATCGATTTCGTCGATCACAATCCGAAAAGGAAGGACATCCATGTCGGACAAAAAACCCACGCCACGGCAGCAAATGTTGCAGATGATAACGAGCTACTGGTCGGCAACGTCGATTCATGTCGCCGCCAAACTCAGGCTCGCTGATCACGTCAAAAATGCACCGCAAACCGCCGACACTTTGGCAATGCTCACAGGCACGCAACCGCAGGCGCTGTATCGCTTGCTACGGGCGCTGTCGAGCGTCGGCATCTTCGAGGAGGACGCCGACGGCCGCTTCGGTTTGACGCCGATGGCTGAGTGTTTGCTCGACATGCACGGCTCGCAGCGCGCCGTCGCGCTGATGATGGGCGACGAACACTATCGGTCTTGGGGCGAACTTCTTTACTGCGTGCAGACCGGCAAGCCGGGTTTCGATCACGTTTATGGCAAACCGATATTCGACTGGCTGAGTGAACATCCCGAGGAAGCAAAAATATTCGACGCTGCCATGACCGGGTTTCACGGTCCCGAAACGCAGGCGATGATCGAGGCCTACGATTACGCCGGCATCAACATGCTCGTCGATGTCGGCGGGGGCAACGGGACGGTCATCTCGGCGGTTCTCAAGAAGAATCCGGCGATGAATGGCATCCTCTACGATCTGCCCAACGTCATCGATCGGGCGAAAAAGAACCTCGCCGACGCCGGCCTCGCCTCGCGCTGCGAAACAATCGCGGGCAGCTTTTTCGAGTCGGCCCCGGCAGGTGGTGATGCGTATCAGATGAGGCACATCATCCACGACTGGACCGACGAGCAGTGCCATACGATTCTCACGCACATTCGCAAAGTGATTCCGAAATCAGGCAAGCTGCTCGTTATCGAGATGGTCATCAAGCCGCGAAACGAACCGCAGCCGGCCAAATGGCTCGACCTCAACATGCTCGTCCTGCCCGGCGGCAAGGAACGCACCGAAGCCGAATACCGCGTGATGTACGCCAAGGCGGGCTTCGAGCTAACACGCATCGTGCCGACACCGACCGAAGTGAGCGTGATTGAGGGCAAGCCGGTGTGATGGTCTGCTTGGCGATTTGCGCTCGCAAGGCACTAGGCGAGCGCTAAGCCGCAAGCGGCAAACGCGCCTTCGGCATCCATTTCAGACAAACGAGGTGCGTCGGCAGGTACACGCCAATCATCAGTATTCCCATGTAGACCGCGAAGTACACATTGGGGTCCATCCACTCTTGCGGCTTCTCGTCGCTGCCGGGATTGAAGACATAATTGATATTCACCGGCATATTCGGATCGCGCAATTGAGCTCTGGTCACCGGATCCACACTCGGACTCGCCGGCGGCATCCACACATAGCACACCGTCAGCAGCACCCACATGATGACCGACCACAGTACCGCCGCACGTCGATCGTAGCCCACACACCAAACGGCATAGACAAGGTAGAACGGCAACCAGAAGTGGAAGAACGACAGGAACCGCAAGAGGAACGGCTTTTGACGGTCAAACATGTAGCTCGTCATGCCTGTCAGATGACCGCCACACGCTTCAAAGCAGAAATCGACGACCCACAACATCTGAGGCAAAAACGCGCCGATCAGAGCCGCAGACAAGAGCAGCGGGCTTTCCAGCCAAATCGCGACGACGGTCATAATCGCGACGACATCGCAGAAGTACAAGAAATTGGTCGGCCCATAATTCTTCAGGTAGATTGGAATTAACACGGCCATGAACGCGGTGTAGGGCAACTTCGCCCAGAGCGGGATCAACGGGCGATTGGCAATGGACATAGTTATGTTCCTTGTTCAATAGGGCGCGTCGGCATTGGTTCCCCGCCAAGATTGCAGAAAAGGAAATGCAAAGCCCAAGGGTGAGGTACTCCAAACCCTATACGCATTAACTTAAGGATATGATGGAAAACAAATGCGAACTAACCACAGAGGCACAGAGGACACAGAGAAAATACGAGGAATAGCGAAGGGAACACTTAACGATTCAGCCCGCCTTCTTTGCTCCCCATTCTTCGTGTTTTCTCTGTGTCCTCTGTGCCTCTGTGGTTCAATTGTGTTTGTTTGGTGCGTATTCCTTAAGTTGGTGCCAATGGGGCGAGGCACTCCGAACCCTTGGGATCGCAAAGGTTCGGAGTACCTCACCTCTGGGCTTTTGCCTCAGTTCCATCCATGCTGTTCGCGCACGGCGATCATCGACGCGAGGATGTTGTTCCACGTTTGCGGCTGCATCATCATGTCGTTGGGGAACATGCAGCCGTCCCAGCAGATGTGCTGAAACTTCTTGGTCAGGTTGCCATAGGCGTCGCGCATCCAGAAGCCGGCGTGATGCGGGATGTTGAGCTTGCCGTTCGGATCGTCGGCGGGGCAGTGTCGGCCTGTCTTGTCGTGCGAGCCGGAGCCTTTGACGGTGGCGTCGTTCTGCGCGATGTGGAAGTCGATGGTCCACGGCCTGAGTGCCGCGGTGAGCGTCGCCAGCGATTGATCGAGCGTCCTCGCATCCCAGTTGAAGCCTTCGGGAACAATGCGATCTTCCGGTGCGTTGAAGCCGAGCGTGTAGAGCAGCGTGTGAGCCATGTCGGCCTGGAAACCGAGCGTGCCGGGCCGATCGGTCAACTCGATGAGTTGCAGCATGCGTTTCCAGCTGTGCATGCCGCCCCAACAGATTTCGCCCTCGGCGGCGAGGCGTTCGCCATGGTCGGCGGCGATGTCGCAGGCGAGGCGGAACGTCTCGGCGATGCGTTTTTGGCTGTTCTCGGGATCCTTGGCCCAGTCGCCGACGCCGGCTGCGGAATCGATGCGAACGATGCCGTGGGGCCTGACGCCGAGTTCGCGCAGGCGTTTGGCGATGCCACAACCTTTGCGAACTTGAGTGAGGAAGTTATCGCGATCCGCCACGCCGCCCATGGCCGACCCGCCGCCGGTCCCGCCCCAGACGGGCGCGACGACGGAGCCGATGGCGAGATTCTTGGCCCGCACTTTGTCCGCGAGACGTTTGAGGTCGTCGTCCGTCGAGTCGATATTGACGTGCGGCGCGAACAGGAACAGGTCGATGCCGTCGAACTTGACGCCGTTGACGTTGGCCGCGGCAGTGAGTTCGATCATCTTGTCGAGTTCGATAAACGGCTCACCGTCCGCCGAGCCTTTGCCGACGACGCCGGGCCAGGTGGCGTTGTGAAGTTTGGGGAAGGAGTTTGGCATGAGTTGCTCCGTTGTTAATTGATAGTTGTCAATTGTTATACTGCTCGCGGCCAATAATAGCGCTGTGGCGAGCCTAGCCGCGTAAGCGGCAGGTTGACGCGCCCGCAAACCTGCCGCTTACGCGGCTAG